>JAJEAY010000278.1 GCA_022824145.1 Rhodobacter sp.
ACTAGCCTGAATTCCCAACAATCCATATTGATGTGACATGTTTTGTTGGAGTAGTTCAGAGGAACTGGATGTTGAGTCTGCGGTTGCGTAGCCAGGGAATGGGGATGTCGGTATCCTGAAAGCCGGCATGAAGCAGGAAGGGGTTGTTGGCCCTGCGTCCGAAGCGAAGTGTGATGGTTTCCTGATCGATGACGACATCGGCAGAAGTGTTGATGAAGTCGCGGAACAGGGTACGTGCCTTCGAGTTCTGTCGTCCATTGCCGAGGCGCAGGGAAAGCAGGCGGTAGAGGGTGACGGCCATGACCGTCAGTTGCAGGTCGAGATCGACCTTCATGGGCACGGCGGCCGAGAGCGCGTCCATGTGGAACAGGTCGATGGCCTCGGCGATGGCGTTTTCGATGACCATGCGTCGTGCATAGCGGTCAACCAGCTGTCCGGCCGGAACCTGGTGCTGGTTGGTCAGCAGCAGGGTTGGCCTGTCGTGTCCGAGTTCCTTCACCGCAATCTGGCGCAACGGGTCCGGGTATCCGGCAATGCGTACGGTCTGTTCGAGGACTTTCGGGGTACGGTAGGCGCGCCCCACATTGGTCAGGCGGACCCGCTTCCATTCGCTTTCCGGCACTGCCGAGAGGCCGGCGAGGAGCTTGCGGGTCCGCTTGCGCAAGGTCAGGAAGTCGATGCCCATGCGGTCGAGTTCGGCCAGGTTGGCATGCGTGGTCAGGCGACAGTCGAAGACCAGTTCGCGCGGCAGGTCTCCGTGGCGCTGTTTCCAGAATTCGACAAAGCGCAGGACTTCGTCATTCTGGCCATCCTTGCGGACATTGGCGTTGGCATAACAGAGAATCCTGGCATCCGCATCCCTTGCGAGAAACGCGAGAATGCCTTTCTGGCTGCGGCTTCTCTTCGAGACATAGTGCTTTTCGACGAGTGCCGCATCGCCGTGATAGGGAATGGTGTGGAAGTCGAGATCGAACGACCCGTCGCTGCCCAGGTCGAGTTCGAGATTCTGTACGCTCTGGTGCCAGCGATCCATGAGTCCGGCACAGAGCCGGGGATCGACACGGCAGGAATACTCGGTGAGCGTGGAACGTTTCGGCACGGCGTTGAGGCCGGCAAACAGCGCGATCCCCGGGTCCATCACGTCCGGCATGATGTGGGGAGGCCTGCCGATGCCCCACAGCTTCAGGGCCAGTAGGGAGCGGAAGGCATGGCCGGCAGGAATCATCCTGCTGCCCGGCATGCGGCTGTCCTGCACCACCGCATCGAGATCAAGACGGACCAGATCCGGAAGGAACAGGAACAGTCCTCCGAACCCGGTCCGGAACCGGCGCGGCTCCAGGTCGAGCAGGGTCGCGTCCGCCACGCCGGCCATGTCCGGCCGGACCGCCTCCAGCCGTTCGAAGACCGGACGGCGCGGCAGCCTCGCAAAGCCTGCCTGCCGGAGAATCCGCTGCACGGTGCTTTCGCCGACCCGCATGCCCTCGTCCGCAAGCTTGCGGACGATATCGGAAGCCGAGAGGTTCTGCCGTCGCAGTTCGATGATCCGCCGGTCCCGGCGTCCGCTTTCGGATTCCTGCTGTCCTGAGTCCGTACCGGCATCCTCCGGCCGGTTCGCAGGTCTGCCGGCAAACAGCCCCGCGACATCCGGGTTCTTCCGGAACCCGGTACAGAGATTGCGAAAGGCACCGTAACTGTATCCGAAGCGCCGAGCGGCTTCACGGGCACTGAGACCCTCCGCGAAATAAGCCCTCAGAGCCTCGTAGCGTCGATGCCGGGAAGTCTCCGGGCTGAGGAAGGTATCTCGATCGGGTGTCATGTCGAATTGACCGTTATAATGTATATGTCAATATACTATAAACAAGCCTCTCCTGCAAGCCCTGCAGGCCCGAAAATCATCGCGAAAGTGCCGTATCCGGCAAGACGGCGCGCATGTCCCTGAATTTCAGGTCGTTTGTACCGGATCCTTGGTGCTGATTCGACCACTGGCACCGGAGGAGCCGGTATCGCAACCGATCAGGGATTCCATTATAGAATTGTGATATATGGAGTCAACAGTCAAAACGGTATTACACCATCCCTTCGCATGATCGACAGACACAGGACATCCTCCGCTCATTCCCGTAAAACTGTCACATCATCAACTCCGTTGGGAATTCAGGCTAGTGTAGTGTCCTCAACAATGATTAAGATGCTTCATTCAGGGTCGCACGGCCCCGATGAACTTTCGCCATGATTTCATCGGCGCTCTTCGTCCAGACGAGGGGGCGTGGATTTTCGTTATAGTCATGCAAGAACTCGCGCAAGCACCTCTCCAGGTCAGGCACCGAGGTGAAGACACCACGATGAATCTGCTTGTGCGTGAGCATGGCGAAGAACCGCTCCACGAGGTTGACCCAGGATGTGCTGGTCGGGGTGAAGCGCAGGAAGATACGTTTCTTGCGTTCTATCCACGTGAGCACCTTCTCGTGCTTGTGCGTCGCGTAGTTGTCCAGGACGATGTGAATCTCCTGTTCCCTGGGCACGGCCTTGTCGATCTCCCGCAGAAACCGCAACACTTCCTGATGCCGGTGCTGGCGGTAGATTTTGCCGATCACCTCCCCCGTGGCGATGTTCAACGCCGCAAACAGCGTGGTGGTACCGTGACGCTTGTAATCGTGGGTCATCGTCTCGCAGCGCCCCTTCTTCATCGGCAGGCCGGGCTGCGTGCGGTCCAGTGCCTGGATCTGGCCCTTCTCGTCAAAGCTGAACACCGCGGCGTTGTGCGGCGGGTCCAGGTACAACCCGACCACGTCCCGCAACTTCTCCTCAAAGCGTGGGTCATTGCTGAGCTTGAAGGTGCGGATCAGGTGCGGCTTCAGTCCGTGGGCGCGCCACACCCGGTTGACGAAACTGTGGGTCGTGCCCAGATGGCGCGCCAGCGACCGGCATGACCAATGGGTCGCATCCCCCGGGGTCGTCTGTGTCGTGACCGCGAGAACCCTGCTGCGCAGCTCCGCCTGCTGCGCGGAGTTCTTGCCGCCGTGGTTCGCCCCGCGCGGGCGTTCCTTCCCGATACTCGACACGCCCTCTTTCGATACCCGACTGCGCCAGCGCCCGACCTTGTTCGCGTCGGTGCCCAGGGCCGCCGCAATCTCCTTGTTGGGCATCCCGCCGGCCGCCATCAGAACGATTTGTGCGCGCTCGCGCAGCCGCACCGGGGTACTGCGTGCACGGGCCCACTTTTCCAGCTTCCCGCGCTCTTCCTTCGACAGGAAGATTTCAGCCGACACCCGCATTGCATTGCCCTCAGAATCTCAATGCATGGTACGGTAACATATTCCAATAAATTAATCTATGTTTTATACGAGACACTACACTAGATACTAGTGAAATCGCGATATGCCATGATCCCCCTTTTCCAACGAAATCTATCGTCGCGCAGGCGGGGCTTCTCAGTGCTGCGCCTGGTGTATTCCTTTCTAGCAGCGCTTTAGCCGGGAGACTGAATCAGGTTCCAGATGGAACCTAACTTGCATTGCATTCCTCCCACGCCCACACACTTTCATCCTGCTTCAGCACTACTCAACCTTCGCTCGTTTTCGGCTCGCTTTCAGGAAGTCATCAATTAGAGCCATAAGCTCGTGAATTGTGGTGGATCCTCCGGCGATCAGACCGGCCGTAATTACGATGTCAGCAAATTGAAATACTGCTGCTTGAAATCCCGAGGTCGCGCTTCCTGAAACATCAAAAATGGGTCCTAGTAGCCTTACACCGGCCAATGACACCAAAATCCCCAATGTAACCCCCCCAAGAAGCGCTCGACGTTGAGTGCCCGCCTTGTACTGCTCCAGCTGCTTTTCTTTTCCTGCTTTTACTTGGTCATCAGATTCTGATCGTATTTCTCCCTCAAGATGAATTCGGCCGCCTTGCCGCCACGCCTTTATGAGGACTTCGAGCGCCCGTTCAACAAATAGAGCGACAATGTACAGTATACCTAACTGTGTAACTGCGATTAGGAATGGCGCTTCTCCCTGTGTTGTCTTGATGGCCCTCAAAGAGTCACCCTCGGTCCAGATGATTACTGCGATCACCAGAACCGCCAAAGAAATCCAAATTCGGCCAATGTTCTTTTCCATGCTCTCTCCCGAAATCACGTGTGGAATTAGATTGATATGGGTAATCGATATCTGGTCATCTCGGCATCCAACCGCTAACCTCGTTTCATCGCGGACATCACTTCTTCCCGGTTTACAAGCACAATCTGCTGATCTTGGGGTCGTTTCTGCTCTGGGTCCCCATCGAGTCCCATGTGCTTGAGGAAATAGTAGAGGAAGGCACTTGAGACCGTAATCGCCCGCACTCCTTCTGGCATGTCATAGTCGAGCTTAATCGCCTCTGCCTGGCTCTCTGAGAGACCGGGGTGGGGAGAAATAATCACCGTGACCGAATCGGACCAAGCTTCGTCGGCACCTGAATCCACCGCATGCGGACGAGTTTCGCCGATTTCGTAAATTCGGGCGAACACGAAATCCTTGAAAGTTTCGTCGTTGTGGCACAATGCACGCACATGCCACCGGAAGCCGTCAAAACCTAGCGCGTGCGGCGTGATCCAACGCCAATGCGGTTCAGGTCTTGACATGGATTGATATCGAATGTTGAGCGAGATGCGATCTCGAATTCCGTGCAGGACCGCCCTCAAATTCCGACTATCTATACTCCTACCTGGTGTCGGCACGATCCGGAACTCGGGCATCTCGGCTAGCCATGCCTCTTCCCGCGCAATCGTGCCGCTCGCCAAGGAATTCAACTGTGCGAGATACCGGTCTGCACTATCGACCTCGAAAACTGGCCGGTATTCTTGCGTTGCCAGATAGCACTTTAGGCTAGGATCATAGCCCAGGTTGTTCGGCGCCATTTCTTGGTATCGAGCGAGGTCGGCTGACGCTTGGGGGACGGAGATTCCAAACTGCCCGGTGAGATCGCTCCGGTTTATGCGGCCGCCCCAATAGAGACGGAAATCGATGAACTCGAGCCGCCGCTCAATGCCCCATCTCAACTCATTATGGGTCTCACCACACACTGTTTCGATGTCAGGTACCTGCGCCACACTCACGCCCTCAAACCATTAAGAAACTATATTGACTTCTTGTGAAATACCTATATTCTTTTACCTGATCGGCATGAACCTGTCAATCTCAACTTTATAAGAAGGTTGTGCGATGGCACACAAGAAAAATACTGAACTCAATAGCAGAAGAGCAGCATCAGCCGCTTTCAAAGTTTTGCGGATCCCGCGTGCCAGCAAGGCCGCCATAACCGCCGCCGATTCGGCGTTAGCCCAACCGCCGCAAGCAAAAGGTCGTTTTTTACGATGCGTCAAGACAGGGTGGGTCCGATTACTGATAACAATGTTGGCCCTCGAAGAAACGTACGCCATCACGTACCTTAGGATCCCCATCTCCCGTCATGCAGGACAAGGTCCGCAACGAATTGGGAAAATGCCGGTACCTCCCTGTCACCGACGACGACTGTTGCCTGGCGATAGCTACAGCAACGACTCGTACCAACCCAAGGGCTATGCACAGGAGAGGGTTCGCCGATGAATGTGCCGAAGCACACCGAAGAGCTTCTTGAGGATCTGGCGGCATCCCTGCAGGTGCCGCCTAGTCGCTATGAAGCTGCGGAGCGCAGCTATAAATCTGTGGGTGAGTGGTTGCACCGGGAAGCTTCGCGCATCCGAATGGCAGACCCCAATGTTTATATTCAAGGTTCGTTCCGGCTCGGCACAGCCATTCGTCCCATGACGGAGATGGAAGACTACGATGTTGATCTGGTATGTGAGCTATCGCTGTCAAAGACTCAGCTGACACAAGCTCGGTTGAAGGAGTTGCTCGGCGACGAGCTTCGTTCCTATGCTAAAGCGCATGGCATGACGGAGCCGGAAGAAGGTCGTCGTTGCTGGACGCAGGACTACGCAAATGAGGCACAGTTTCATATAGACACCCTCCCCGCACTACCTGATGCAGCGGGTCAGCGCTTAATATTTGAGCAGCAAGGTTTCTCCGACGAATGGACGGACACCGCTATAGCCATTACAGACAGGGACGATCCGAATTTCAGGCAGGTAACAGAAGACTGGCCGCACAGTAATCCCAAGGGCTACGCGAACTGGTTCCGTTCGAGAATGCGTGAGGTCTTCGATGCGCGTCACCGGGCTCTGGCGCTGGAGGCCCGTGCAAGCGTCGAGGATATTCCCGAGCATCGTGTGCGCACAACCCTTCAGAGCGCCATACAGATTCTCAAGCATCACCGCGATGTGATGTTCTCGGAGCGGGCTGACGATAAGCCGATCTCCATCATCCTGACGACATTGGCTGCCCATGCCTATCAACAAGAGCCGACAATTTCAGGTGCGCTCTACAGCATCCTCGAACAAATGGATGCGCATATCGACTACAGCACCGGTATCGCCTGGATAGCTAATCCCACCGACCCGGGAGAGAATTTCGCTGATCGCTGGCAGGAATATCCGACACGTGAGGGTGCATTTCGAGAATGGCTGGATCGGGCTCGCAGGGACTTTACCACCGCAGCTGAATCACAGAATCGCGAGACGGCCAGTGCCGCCTTGGAGCCCCGCCTTGGACGAATTCTTATGGAGGCTGCCGCTACGCATCGCCACAGCTCATTATCGGCAAGGGTGGTCAACAGAGCATATCTCCTGCTTAATCCCGCACACCGTAAGGAACCCCCGTGGACTCAGCTTCTTGATCAGGGCCAAGTGCGCATCGAGAAGGCAACCATGCAACGCAATGGCTTTCGACCTGAGATATTTTGCAGTGGCGGAGATCCACTGCCAAAGCATTGTGGCCTCGTTTACCAGGCTGAGACGAATATCCAGAAACCATTCAAGGTGTATTGGCAGGCCGTGAACACCGGCCGGGAGGCGGAAGCTGCCAACGGACTGAGAGGTGGCTTCGATGAAGGCCTTGTAACCGCCGGGAAACTCACCAAGAAAGAAACCACGCTCTATACTGGAAAGCACAGTATCGAGTGCTTCATCGTCAAGGAAGGCTACTTGGCAGCTAGGAGTGGCCAGTTCATCGTCAATATTCAATAGAACGACTTCCCATTGTGACCTTATTCCAACATTTCACCAGGTCGTTGATCGATTGGGTATTCAGACGACGCTCTGCCGCTCTTTTGATTATGCGAATCGGCTTTGCCTGTCTGGCGCTTGCCTTTGGTACCGGGTGGGTGCTCGACATCTCATTTCCGTTTCAGGGAGACCATATTAATTTTGGATTTGACAGCGCTGGTGGTACACCTATCGTGCTGGTTTGGTCGGCGGCAATTATTGGGTTGGGCCTGATTTGTGCGGGATTCGTTTGGGAGATCATTCGCTACAGTGTGGAACAACGCCGCCTTACTCGTAAGAAAATTGTTGTAGTTGAGGCACGGGGATTGCGTGATGCTAGCGGTGCACCGCTGATCGAATACATTCCCTCAAGGCTCCAAGAACAACGAGAACAAGTTCTTGTTGATTTGCGTCAGCGGATCAAGGATGGCGAGATTGTCGCGCCAGAAGCGGCACTTGAAGACCTAATCTCGCTACCCATCGATTTGAAGTGGAGAGAGAACGGCTACGATCGCCGAGATCTCACACTCGTTTACGGGGGGCTGACTCCAGTGCCGTTTACATTTCTGACCGGCGTGCTGATCGATGACGAAGGGCCGGCCTTAATCTTGGACTGGGATCGACACACCGAGACTTGGCGTGAACTCAACGACGAGGATGACGGCAAGCGCTTTCACGCAGTTGGCCTGAACGAAGTGCCAGACAACACACAGGAAGTAGCGTTGGTGGTATCTGTATCCTACGGCGTGAACGTCAATGATATTCGTACTCAGCTTTGTGAAATACCAGTTGTAGAACTATTCCTTGAGGATGGTTCACCAGACTGTCACTGGTCTGAGGAAAAGCAGCGTGCTCTTGGCCGACAATTTCTAGAAGTAGCGATTACCTTAGGTAATCGTGGCGTGCGCCGTATCCACCTGTTCCTTGCGGCCCAGAATAGCATCGCATTTCGCTTCGGCAGACTCTATGACAAACGCAACTTGCCTGAGATTGCCGTTTATCAGTTTCAGAAGAACTCTATTCCACCCTATCCATGGAGTGTCCTGATGCCTGTATGCGGAATTGACCGACCAATGATAATTCGGTAAATCTGGATTGATCTGAAAATTATTTCCCACGATTTGGACAGAAGCTATTGTTAACACTCGCATGCAACACAAGAATTATGAAGGAGTATTGCAAAGATTAGGCTACCGTTAAGAAATTAGTTGTAGAAGTAAGCGTTTGATCTGACAGTTATCAGGTTGGTGGAGCAACTGTCAGTTGAAAAACAGTTCCCAAGCCTCGGGCCCAACGTCCTACAGTGCAAACTCCTGAAGTTATTTGACACTCCTGTTCGGCTGAGAATCAATCACAAACCGAGTTCACGGTCCAAAACCCTGGGCCTGCGGAGCGGTTCCATCCCCGATTCCCGGCCCTGATCCCTCGACCTGGACGCCCTTTCTCCGCCCTTTTCCGGCGCCGACTTCCCAATCATCTCCGGTTCCTTCGCAACCCCCTCCAGCGCCGAGATCCGCTCCCCGGTGGCCGCCTCCATCTGCTCCTTCAGCCTCGCCCTGTCGTCCGTGACCAGTTCCGCCCGGTCCCTGGCCCGGCTTATTTCGACGTAGAATGATTTCTGCGTCGTCAGGATGGGATGCCCGCCTCCATGGCGGCGATCACGTTGTCCACGATCCTGCCCTGAAACGCGTGCACCGTCGATGCCCAGGCATGATCCAGATGCCGCATCTGCGGATCGTTTTTTTCAAGCTCCAGCTTCCGGCCATCCTCCAGCTGGAATGAGACGCGGCCATTGCCGACTGCCGTCACTTCCGCGGTGCGGCTGTTGAACAGCCCGAGTCCCTGGTCGTTGCGGGTCCAGCGGATACGATCCCCGGCCTGAAGCTCGATATCTTCGGTCTTGTAGACTTCAGCCCCGCCTGTTTTCCCGCCGATTTTTTCAGGTTCCCACCCCACCGTTTGCCCTGTTTTCCCATTCGGGCCCTCCAGCAATACCCTGCCGGTCCTGCCGTCCACGCCCATTACCCGACGCTCGTCGCCCTTTTCGATGCCGATCCGCCTGTACGTCCGGTGAAACGCCACCACATCCCCCGGCGTATAGTTGGCCGGAACGGCTTCTCGGCGTTGGTGAAGCCCTGCGACACCAGCCGCTGGCCCTGGAAGGCGGGGCCGTGGATCCGGCCCTCGCTCTCCAGACGTTCCCGTATATGGCCGTTGATGTCCTTTCTCAGTTCATGGCTCGGCGCCATCACCCCGGTACTCTCGCGCTTCTCCGGGGACAGGCGAAGCCAGCGGGCGGCAACGGCCCCGGTGATATTGGCCCCAAGCTTCCCGAACGCCTTTTCCACGTTCCCGGCCAGACTCGCCTCGACGGCGGCCTTCAGGTCCGGATCCCGCTGGCGCAGGATCTCATCCATCACCGCCGTCTTCATGCCTCCCTCCTGAAGCTGGGCGAAGGGCTTGCCCGCGTCCACGGCTTCAAGCTGCCTGCTGTCCCCCACCAATACCACCCGGGGAATCCGCAATGCGTTCGCGATCCGTAGGAGGTTCCGGGCCTGCACGGTGGAAGCAAGGGATCCCTCGTCCACCACCAGCACGGTTCTTTTGAACTTCTCCCGGAGCTCCCGTTCGCCTTTCCCCGTTAATCTTCCCTCGGCCACGCCCGCGTTGCGCGCAAGAAACATCTGCAGGGTCTCGGATTCGATCCCCGCCTCCGCGCCCAGCGTGCCCGCCGCCGAGGCCGAGGGGGCGAGGCCCGCCATGCGGTAGCCCTGCTTCTCCGCCAGTACCCGGTCCCTGGCGGACAGGATCAGCTTCACGGCCTCCTTCTGACCCTCTGTAAGCGGCCCCTTGTGGAGGCGGGCGCTGACGGACCAACTCTGCATCATCGGCCGACCGCGGCCCTGGCCCTCGCGCATGAGGCCGATGGTCTCGCGCTCGTCCGCCAGTGCCAGGTCGGTGGTCAGTCCGTCCCCCGTGTGGAATGCGGGGGCCACGTACAGGCCGTTCTCCTT
>JAJEAY010000188.1 GCA_022824145.1 Rhodobacter sp.
ACGCATCAACGTCCATCACAGAGAACTGGATGGTGAAGCGTTCGTGCTGGTAGCAGTCCCACGCGGCGAAGCTCTGCATGAACGGGGCGGGCAGGCATTCATCCGCGTCGGTGCAACCAAGCGCCGCCTGCGCAGGGACGAGAGCCTAAGGCTTGCGCAGAATCGCGCACAGAACCGCTATCTCTGGTTTGACAGACAGATTGTGCCTGAGACCGGTTTCGAGACTCTAAGCGAGCGCTTGTGGGAGCCGCTGCTCAGCGTGGCGGGTGCAACCGACCCACGGCGGGGACTGCTGAATCTTCGCCTTATGGCAAAGGATGAAGCCGGTGTGGATCGAGCCACCGTCGCTGGTATACTGCTGTGTGCCCCTTCGCCGCAGGACTGGCTGTCCCAAGCCATCATCACAGCGACGCACTACCGCGGGTTGGATCGCGCCTCCGGCCAGCTAGATGCACAGGAGATCGCTGGGCCGCTTCCCGCACAAATCGCTGACGCAGTCCAGTTCGTAAGTCGCAATATGCGCGTCTCTGCCCGAAAAATTCCAGAACGGGAAGACATTTACCAGTACAGCAAGGCCGCGGTGTTCGAAGCGGTGGTCAACGCGGTTGCGCACCGCGATTACTCCATGTCTTCGCGGAAGATCCGACTATCCATGTTCAAGGACCGCCTGGAGATCGAATCGCCCGGCCTGCTTCCGAACGGCATGACAATCGAAAGCATGGAGGCCAGCCAAGCCACTCGAAACGAAGTGATCGCATCTGTATTCGGCCGCACTCCTGTTGCCAGAACCTCGGGGTCAGATCATCGCAGATACCTGATGGAACGCCGGGGCGATGGCGTGTCGATCATCCGCACGGAGACCCAGCAAGCCACCGGATTGGCGCCGAAATACGAATTAGTCGACGGATCCACCCTATTGCTCCGCATCCCCGCCGCGAAACTGGAGCTTGTTCCCGCCGACGCGACTGTAACGGTGCATTCCAAGGGAGAACCCCTGGCCGGTATCGAGGTTCTGGCGCTTTTTCCTAACAAGACCTGGGTACGTTCGGTGACTGACGAAGCTGGCGATGCAGCCCTCGACCTTTACACAACCAATCTTCCAATGACTGTCTATGCCGCCGGACCAGGACATATGGCCGGACTGGAGCGAGCATGGACACCTGATCAAGGCGCCTTGCTGCTTGAGCTTGAACCTCTGAACAATGGCGGTTCAGTGATTTTCCGTCAGAGGACCGGCAGCCTTCCCGGCCTGCATGGGCGACTGAACCCTATACGCGATTCCTCTGACCGGACTTACTTATACGCAGACAACATCGCCATCGACGAGGGGCGACAGCAGCCAGTGCCGTTTCGTCCAGGCAAACCGGTGCGGCTAACAGATGCCTATGGCATGGAACTGTCGGTCACCATCGTAGACATAATCGGCCAATCCACATTGATCGAATACCAACCGTTCGAACCATAAATGTCAGAATCATCAAGAGCGAGCCGAAGGGAGCGGGACTCGATTGGCTTGCCAGCCTTGGAAACGCCGTGGCATACGGATCGGGCATTTTCGGAAGGTCAGACATCCGAGCCCGGAAGATTCGAGCAGACGCTGCTCGACGGTCAGTTCCAAAAAGGAAAATCACGCACCTAAATTCCAACCTTTCTGCCGAGACCACCAAGGCTGGATGTCTCAAAGCCATCCGGTCTGAATCAGCATGTGACGGCCTCCCACCCGCGCACTGACGAATGCGGCCCGCCTCTTTGGAGGTTGCAGTCCGTCACTGATCGTTATGCCTGACGGCTGATCAAATACGACAGGCAAACCATGGTGGGTGACTACACCTAACATACTTCTGGATAACGGTTCGCTGCGAACGGCGAACGCCAGTGGCGCAGCGGCATCACGACAAGGAAGGATGGCAAATCGAATGGAGGCTGTGACGTTCGGAGTAGTTTCGGCGCGAATGTGCGGCCAATAGCAGTCCCTTGATGTAGATAGGTCATTCAGTGAGACACCAATAGAGAGCAAGCAATTGGGGCAGTCGTGGTGAGGATCGCATCACTGGCTGTTACAATTCTGCAGATCACAAGCGGGAATAGGAGCGAAGCCTTGCGCTGATTTCCGCGTGAGGCAGCCGACAGCGAGGGTGCCCGGCGATTTGCCGGAGTCCCTCGGTCAACGCGTATCGATCGAGAATCCGATGCTCATGTAGACGATCAAGGAGCCAGAGGACGCCGTGGCATTCGACCGCCTGCTTTAGCGCAAGAGCACGCAGCAAGCCGTCTCCGGAAAGCAGCATCCACGAGTTGGTCTTTGAAAGGGCGAGTGCGAAGCTGTCCGGCAGGGATAGGCCACGGCTTGCGCGGCGGTATTCAAGTGCGAGAGCGACCGCGCCACCGTCCAGTTCCTCAACCCGGAGCCCCATGTCGATCAACGCAGGCCCTCCACGATCCTTAAGTTCGCGTTCGTAGAGCAGGTCGGGCACCGCGAACTCATATGGCAGATAAAAGACGGAATCCAGGAATGAACCGCGCTCGAGGTCAATCAGCACCGAAGTATCGGAGAGAAGCACCGGCATGGGAATCAGGTAATTGCGGAAACCGCTTCCGTTCCGGGCGGCTCGTCCATGAGCCGGACGAGATCGCGGGGCGACTTTCCGAGCAGTTCAGCAGCCCTGGATTCCGAGATGGCGCCTTCCGCCAAGGCACGGAAACATAGACGCTGGAAACGCCTCGGTTCTTCACTGTCCATTGCCCAAGGCTCCCTGTAGGGCGGGCTCCGCCAGCCGCGGCGGCTGAACTCGTTGAAGAGCCGACTGAACAGAGGATTCGCAAAGATCCCCAGATCCTTGCAGCGGTATGTGAGGGCCTGCACGCTTACGCCGAACATCCCTTTGAGGTCAAACAGCTCGCTCCAGCCGATGGAGCTGCGATGCTTGCCGACCTCCGCACGCAGCGTGTCGGCCGGCATCAGAAAGGCGCCTGCAAAACGGTGGGCGGCTTTCTCGTCATCAAGCTTCTGCGCAACATCCAAGACCATATGGCCGAGCTCATGTGCAACGGTGAAGCGCTGGCGCTCCCCCCAGTCCTTTCGGTTGACGACGATGACCGACGCGATGTTTCTGTCTTCACGGCGGGCACGTGCCGTAAGCCCGTCAATGTTGGCAAGGGGCATGGAAAGGACCTTGACACCGCGTTCCTCCAGAATCTCAACAAGATCCGGAATCGGGTCCAGTCCGAGTCCCCAGTGGGTACGGACGCCGAGCGCTGCCTGTTCCACCTCGATGAGGTCGTGAAGTACAGGCCAAGGGGCGTCGCGCGGCATATCCTGTGCGACGGTAGGCAGGCCGAGAATTTCCTCGACCGAAAGATAGCGCTCAAGCAGATCGAGCACCCTGGCCTCGACCTGGGCTTCCTCCCGTTTGCCAGTCAGCCGCTTTCTCCGGAAGTCAACGGCTTCCACTGCGACCTCGCTGTCGCTGGCCAGATAGTCGACCGATACCCCGAAAGCGTTCGCAAGCGCAATGAGGACGCCAGAGCTAGGTATCGACTCGCCGCGCTCGTATTTGCTGATCGCCTGCGCGGTGACGCGGTTGTCAATTCTGGCCTCCAGATCACGAAGAGACAGCCCTTCAGCGCGGCGTGATATCTTAATGCGTTGACCTATAGACATTTCCATCTCCCATACATAAGTTTACATATTCGGTTCATTTCAGAATATTGTCAAATCGCGAACTTGATGCGAATTCGGTGCCTTCCCATGTTATGATGCACACCGGTTTGGAAATTCGGAGACTTAGGCAGTCACCGTTTCTCCCTAATTCTTCCCGGTTGGCAGCGGCGAAATGAGACTCATCAGGGTCGAAGGGACTTCAAGACATTCATCGAAATGAACATCTGAGCCTCCGCGGACAATCCAGGCGACGACATGCAGGATGTGGCGAAAAGGCATTGGGACAGACCGACCCAGAATGCACAGGACCGAATCAACGTGGATGTTCTGTTCGCCAGCCATCAGGGCGAGGATCACTGCCAGAGACAATCACCTTCATCTGGTTCTGCTGGACACATTGTCATGCGAGTCGACAACGTACCGATGCAGCAAGCCTGGACGTCGCCAAATATCCTCCGGCATGCCCCGCGGCAGCATGTGCTGTGCGACGATGCGAAAACGTTCAACAGCGGGGTGCAGCGCACGCAAGCGCCGCACATTGCTGCGGGTAGCCAGCGACGGCTACTGCGTGCTTTTTCTCGGCAAGAACGAAGATGACGAGACGGATGGTCTTCAGGACATTCTGATTTATGTGGACAAGGAATTCTGTCCGGTCAACGGACAGCACGATGATTCGATCAGGGGCGCGCCGCCGCCCGGCAAGGTCGCATAAAGGATCTCCTGTTTCTCAGCTTCCTTCCGAGATCCCTTAGGGGGCCTCTTCTGCATATTGTGGTCAGTCAACCGGACGCATTGCATCGATCTTCACGTTAGCGGCAGTTCTGACCATCCGCACTTCATCGATGACCACATCCTGTTTAGGGATGGGCCCGCCGTGCCTGCTGACGAAACTGCGGTAGATGCCGTGCTTGAAATAGCACTCCACCGAAATGAAATTAATGAAATCAAATAGTTCGGCCATGCGCCCGCCGTAGACGAATACCTCCAGCAGTTCGTTGCCATTCGAAGTGTCGAGTTGAACAGTGATGTCAGTCCAGCGCCCGCGCATCCCGTCAATGTCCGCAAGGTGGAAATCTGCGGGATTGTCCCGTACGTTGGTAGCGCTGCCGGAAAGAACATGGATCCGTGCGGTATAGTTACTGCCGGGCATTTCCATCTGCATCAATGGCGGAAAGTAAGGAAGGTCACCTGCCGTGTCCGACGGCCAGCCCATCGGATGGATCTGGCCAATAGTTGTCCTTACATGATCACTGGTGCGGGAATCCGGCGGTAGCCAGACGGAAAACCCGCTCATCGTACCGTGTCATGTCTCCAGCGGTTCTGCAGGCTGAATTCACTAAGTTCACGATCATTTTCGCAACCATTCCTACCACCTCGTATGTTCAGCGCCGCAGTCGCCCGGTCGCACCTCGAACCTCTGTGCATTTTGGCCCAAACGAGCACGGGTGCGCGAAGTTCCGTTGTGTGGAGAACCTCGTGGCAAGCTCCCGCAGTTTCATCGGGCAACAGCCATGACGCTGTTACCGAAGTATCAGCTACGGTTGCCGTATTGTCGACTATCGCCGTCCTGAATCTCTGGCGGCGAGGATTTCAGCCCCCCGGTCCACTATGCAGTGCAACACCAGATGCGGTTGATGTGCGGTTTCCGGTGCGCATGATGTTGCGGATCGGCCAGGAAGCGGCGACAGTCCCGGTGTCAAAGCCGAGGAGACCGCCATGCCGAAGGGCTACCGCCACCTGACCTATGAGGAAAGATGCCAGATCTCCGCTCTGAAGGGAAGCGGGCGGTCGAACGGGGAGATCGCGCGCCAGTTCGGGCGCGATCCGGCCACTGTCGGGCGTGAGGTCCGCCGCAACGGGGGCGAAGGGGGCTACGCCCACGCGGAGGCCCAGGCGAGGGCGGAGGCGCGCCGCAGCGCGGCCTCGTCCGTTCCGGGGAAGATGACGCCGGAGCTTTGGGCGCAGGTCGAGGGGAGGCTGCGGGAGGGCTGGAGTCCGGAGCAGGTGTCCGGCCGCCTTCGGCTGGAGGGCCTTGACGCGCCGGGGCGGGAGTGGATCTACCGGCATGTCCGGGCCGACAGGGAAGCGGGCGGGACGCTCTGAAAGCACCTCCGCCAGCGGGGCAAAAGGCCGGGCCTTGCACTTTGGACTGGAAGTGGGGCTACCTTCACCGTCATGCCGCCTCCGATGCGATTCGAGCCAAGAATTGCTCCATCACGCTGTTGACCTCCCGCTGCCTCAACAACCGAGCTTCGCGTTGCTCAGCCTCGTCTCCCTCGCCCAGTTCGAACCGGGCCACAGCTACCGGACCGTCTTTCCGATACCCCTCGACCTCGTCCTCCCCAGCAAAACGACTGCGGAGAATTGACAAGCCATCCTGGACCACTGCGCCGTGCCCGCCCTCCAGAGCCTCGCGGAACATCTGCGCGGCGCCGCCGAGACCCTCCTCGGCGTTTTCAATGCAATAGACCAAATCATGGGCGTCCTTCCGCTCGAAGCGCTGATCGAACGCGAAAGCTTTCAGGCAGGTGAAACTCACCAAATCGGCATGTTTCACTTCTTCGACGGCGACTCCCGCACCGCCAAGTAGCTCTGCACGAATCTCTGCAACCTTGTGCAGGTCGAAGACAATGGATGAGTGTGGGATATTGAGCGCGGAGATGCTCCCTTCCGTGGGCAGTGGCTCAACCTTGCCGCCTGCAATCTCCGGCGCGTCCGCGAGCAGCTCGACCACCATCAGCGCGCCGTTGTCTGTCCGGGTCTGCCACCGCCATGAAAGCTTCTGGTCTTTCTCGTTGGTCGACCGCTCGAAGCTCATCGCTCGCAAGTTCTCCTCGAGCGTGCGATAGCCCGCGGTATCGGCCAGAATCTGCAGATCGATGACAATATCCACATCGAGTGTTCCGGCGTGCGCCGGTACTTCCGGCGGTCGGGCCGCCACCAGGTATCTCGGAGTCAGTCCGCCCACCAAGAACACCGACTCCTTCCATGAGCCCAGTCCGCGCAGCAGGGTCACGAGAATGCGCTCGCACTCGACAGTGTACTCATCGCTGTAACCGTCGAAGGTCACTGGCTTCGCCATCAGAAACCGATCCTTTCCTGGCGCAGATGTTTCGCCATTTCCCTGGCGCGGCCCTCGCCGCGCATCAGGTCGAGGTAAACCTGCACGGCACTTGCCAGCCAGACCCCGTTCATGGACTCGCGAAACAGCAACTCGCCCGGCGACTTGACTTCGATGATCGCAAGGTTCGCGCCTTGGTCGACGCATCGAGCGTCCAATGCGCCGAGAGCCTTGTCTGCTGCCGGGCCGCCCGGCAACCGGCAACGCACCTGGAAGACAGTGCTCAGAAACGGCGCGTAACGTTGCCCTGCCGCCTCATGGGTGATCGCGTACTCGGTCTTGCTCGCGGCGCAGACCTCGGCGAATTTCTCCACCAACCCTTCTCCGCGCGTCGCCGACACGAAGTAGCGCCGCATGGACAGCGGTCGCATCACCGCCTGCTGCTTCACCCAAGCATCCAGCAACGCGCCCGGCTCTTGCAGATTGCGTTCCTTTCCTGGCCCCTGCCCACGCGATACCACCCATTCAAATCTCTCCAGTTCCGTCAACGCCTGCGAAGCGGTCGCAGGCGATACCCGGGCCTGGTTGGCGATGTCCTTCACTCCGAACCACTTGCGATTCCGTTGTAGAACCGCGTGCAGCACTTGCGCACGACGTCCCGAAAACAAGGAACGGATCGACCGTGACAGGCCTTTCGGGGGCGGCTTGTCCACATAGACGTAGATGTTGTCGGCGGGCAGGAACAGGCTGCCGCCGCTGTCGTAGTAGCCAACCCTCTCGCTCCTCAGCAGGTCCTTGGCTCCAGGTGAAATCGATTGGGCAATCAGGAAGAACGCCGCTTCCCGTTGTTCCCCAGGATGCCGCCATCTCGGTGCAGAGTCGCGGATCTGCCAAAGTACCTGCCGCACGTCACGGGGGTAAACGGCCTTCTTCATCTCAATCAATAGGGTGACCGCCTTCCCGCCCACCCGGAGGTCAACCTGAGCGTCATGTTCTAGGTCGGGTCTACTCAGCTGTTCTGCTGCACTGAATTCCGCCTGCACCCCCGGCAGGTTCCGCAGGGCTTCCATAAATCCTTCAAGCAGCTGTCCGTCCATCATCGCCGACCCTAGCATCAGAATTTTTGTCCACTTTACTGCCCAGCAAATATGGGTGTTTTACCAAATGTTCCAGAAAATGGCAATATTTGCTGTTCAGTAAACTTTGTATGTGAATGCGCCAAGGCCTCGTGATCAGTCGAGCGGAGCTTCGGCCTGGAGCACATCACAAGACCCCACGGATTTTAGTGAATCCCTTCAATCAACGTAAGACATGAACCGATCGAAGGTGTCTTCCTCGATTCCATCCTGCTGGAAAACAGTGCGATCGCTTTTCAGATGAAGAATGGTAATTTCCTGATCGTAGCGATCGGAGCGGATACACATCTCAACAACTGGTTCGGGAAACCAGACGCCGCTGGGCTGCTCTATTCCGAATCGTGCCTCTTCAGTGAATTCCCGACGAGCAGCGACTGCCTCGGCTGGCAATTCATAGACCGAGTCCTTGGTACGGATGAAACGGCCTGATTTCAAGGCTGCCCGGCTCGGTCTCGCCCAATGTGCAAATCCTTCGTTGGACACAACCATCAGGGCTCTTGTCTCGGTACATTCGAGCCATCGAAGGGCGGCAGCCGTAAGTGAAACGCCATAACGATTCGCCATGGCACCAAGTTGGTCCAGGGTCGCTCGTTCTCGGGCAGGAATCTGGTTGCGATAGTCATGGAGGGGCATCAAGATACCCGCCGCGAAGGCGTCTGCCTCTTTCTCGATCCCCCCGCCGGCTCTACGAAGCACGCTGTTCTCGTCACAGTAGATCCCGCCATCGTAGGCCTCGCCTTCCTCTACCAGTTCTCGATGTAGGATGAAGTGGCCAAATTCATGAGCGATTGTGAATGATCGCCGCCCAGGAGACTGATCAAGGTGGTAAAGGATCCCCCATTGGCGCGGGAACGATTCGCTGTAGACCAATGCGCCCATGCATCCAGGAATGTTCCTTTCCAAGACCTCGTGGATTGGTCCGGAAGGCGCGATCTTCTTTGAGTACTCCAGGGCCAGCCGGGCGACGTCGACCGGATGACGGTCAAAACGATCTTCGCCGAGCACGGCATCCAGCATCTTGGTGATGCGATTGGCCTCCCGTAGCGAGTGTCTTGCTTCGGTCACTCAGTCGTCTTCGCCCCCAGAATCTTTGCCATTTCGCGTATTTGCCGACGGGTTTCGGAGGGCAATCCGGTATATTCGCGGTAGAAGGCCTTATCCATCGCTTCGCCCAAAGATTGTTCGTCGCGGCCAAACAGATAGTCCACTGTCACTTCCAACGCCCCGGCAATCGCCGAAAGTTTTTCCGCGGACGGTCTAGGGGGGTTCTTGTTTTCGAGCTCCCAGATATAGCTCTTGGCCGAATCAGTTGCGGCGGCCAACTGATCCAGAGTCATGCCTTTCCTTGTGCGCAGATCCTTGATGCGAACACCGAAGGTAGATTGATTCATCATGAGTCCTCAAGGGGTTGGTCTTGTTCTGTGCAGCCATACAATAGCGCCCTTGACTCTGAATTTCAAGGAACTATATCGTGTTCTGAGTAGCGATAAATGGAATGTCGCCGCCTTGAACTTACGCAACCTGGGAGGACAAAATGAAAACGCAATTGCCACCGGACCATCACGCCCTCAAGGAGAGAGAAATTGAGTACCTTCACGACGAACCTGGGCATCAACCCATTTGAAGATCCGCTTGACCGGATTCTTGCCGAAATTGCCTTCAGCATCCAGCTGCCGCCGTCGCAGCACCAAAAGGCGATTGAACGCTATGAAGCTGTACAACGCTTCCTCGATTCACCGGCCACTTCGTTTGAGGGCCTGATCGAGTACTTCTATCCGCAGGGATCGATGGCGATAGACGCCACGATTTCCACGCGGGGAACCGACGACGAATTTGATCTTGACATCGTACTCCAGCTCGGCGGTCGGTTCAGGTCGATGCAACCTCTCGAAATTCACAAGGAGCTTGAGACCGCGCTGCTGGGCTATTGCGGTGTCAAGGTCGTCCGGCAGACCCGTTGCGTCACCCTTTACTACAAAGACGGCATGCACCTCGACATCACGCCGTCGGTGCGCGAACTCGCGACGCCCGAACGCCAAAGCCACATCATGCACGCCAAAGGCCCATCGGCTTCGGCACTGGATAACCGGGTGGCGATGAATGCCTACGGATTTGCAAACTGGTACAATCTGCGCGCACCCCTAGAACGACGCGTCCATGACGCCTTCGCCAAGCGGTGGCACGATTTCGAGACGGCGCGGGCCCGGGCGAGTGCAGACGTAGACGATGTGCCGGAACAGCAGGCCTTTGTTGTCAAGAACACGGCCACGCTCGCGCTGCAAGTGCACAAGAGGTCTCGCAACATCCGCTATGCCGACCATGTTGGCCGGATCATTCCGTCGGTGCTGTTGTCCTATTATGCAGGCGGCGCGGCACGCCCAAACATGCGGTTGTCGGATATGGTCGTGCGGATCGCCTAACAGATTCGCTCCGAGATCAATACTGCCTCGCTTTATCGAGCTACTCTGCATGTCACCAACCCGGTTCATGACGAAGACGTCTTTACCGATCGCTGGCCCGAAACGATTTCGCAACAGAACGAATACGCGGACTACCTGAAAGAACTGGTTCGCGGCTTGTCGTCCATCCAGCGTGGCGAGATGGACCCTGAACAGATGATGAGCTGGTTGCGGAAGCATTTCGGCCCGCTGGTCGTAACGGCCGCAGCGGACCGGATCGGCCGGCAGGTCGGCGACGCCGTCAAGGACAATCGCCAGCGCTATACCCGCCGCGGCGGCATTTTGCTGCCGACGTCCGGGGTCATCGCCGGCACTGCGGCAAATCGGGCAACTGCCGAACCTAAGCCGCATACATTTTTCGGGAAGAAGATCTGATGCCCGAGCGGATATTGCCGATCGGAAACCAGATTGGGGCCATGAAGGCTGCCTGGCCGAGGTTTTCGATCCGCGGTGGCGACAGGCGGCAAAGCGTTCGATGGGTCGGCGGCCTCAAACCTCAGTTCATTGAGTACCGGGTCGAAATCAGATACCGATTGCTTGAATTTCCCGAGGTCCGGATCCTGTCGCCGGTCCTGAAACGGCTGCCGGAAAATGACGAAGGGGCCTTGCCGCATGTTTTTCCACCGGCAAACGATCCGACCCTTTGCCTTTTCGATCCTGCAGCCGATGAATGGAAGCCCTCAATGGCCATCGCCCAGACAGCGGTTCCTTGGACGATCGACTGGCTTGCCTGTTACGAATGGTGGCTGGTTAACGGGAGGTGGACTGGCGGTGGCCGCCACCCTTCGGGGGATGAGTCCATCCGAATGGGAGAGAGAGCATGAACATTCAGGTTCCAAGGCGATCAGATGGCACGATCCAAAAAGCCAGGGTCAAACAACCTTGGCCGAAAGATCGTCTGTTCAAGATTCTGTCGATTGATGGCGGCGGCATTCGCGGAGTGTTTCTGGCCGCCTATCTGGCGGAGATCGAAAGACGCTTCTTGGGTGGCGCACCTGTATCTGGATATTTCGACATGATTTCCGGCACCTCGACCGGCGGCATTATCGCGCTCGCCCTTGCGAGTGAACTGACCGCGGCACAGGCGCTGGCGATATATTCAGAACGCGGTCAACGAATCTTTCCCAGAAAAACTGGTGTGGGGAAAATCGCTCAGATCGTACGCTGGCTGACCGGACCCAAGCACGATCCGTCGTTGTTGCGGAAGGAACTCGATGAGGTGTTTGGCGAACGACTTGTAGACGATGCGACGAACCGACTTGTCATTCCCAGCTTCGAGGGTCTCCACGGAGAGCCATTTCTCTACAAGACGCCGCACCATCCGGACTATCAGCTGGATCGCCACAAGAAGATGGTCGAGGTGGCTCTGCACACAACTGCGGCGCCGACATTTTTCCCGGCCGTTGAGGACAATGGCCATGTCATGCTGGATGGCGGTCTGTGGGCAAACAACCCCGTCATGAATGCTCTTGTGGATGCTCTTGCGTGCTACGACGTGCCCCGTGAGAATGTCCGCATCCTGTCGATCGGCACCGGTGAATCGACCTTCACGGTTGAGCAGGCTGCGCGGCAAGGCGGCATCAGGCATTGGGTGTTCCTGCGCGCTTTTGAAGCGGCCTCGAGGGCGCAATCGAGAAACGCTCTCGGGCAAGCCAACCTTCTTGTCGGCAAGAACAACGTCTTGAGAATCGACGTGTCAGAGAGTGACAACCCCATCGAACTGGACGACGTACAAAGATCGTTGAAGGAGCTCCCCCTCGTCGCAAGGTCACTCGTGGAAGGATCTGGCCATCATGTCGAGAACATGTTCCTTCACCAAAGGGCGACCCAATGTGAGAAGTGCGACCACGTTTAGTCCCGTCCGTTCCCGGGCGAAGCCAGCCCAGGGAGTTCAGAAGAAGCCCAATCATGACTATGCCTAGAACGCTTTGGAGCCCAACGGCGAACCTGGTCCGATCTGAAATTGGAACGACGTCACCGTAACCGAGGGTGGTCTGAGTGACGGCGCTGCAATACAGCATTCGAATGTAGGCACCAAACGACAGCGCGGGAAAATCTATGAAGCTGTTATGGAGGTCCGTTATCCTGTCTTGGCCTAATGGACTCGCAGCTGCGGATTTGGCCACGAAATCGACCATGGACAGATATCTGATGCTGCCGATCAGGACGGCTCCCATGCAACGGAATTCCGAACATCTGAAACTTCGACCAGTTCGAAAATGCGGGACGTCACTTTCTGAGGTGCGAAACCTCGAGTTCCTGCCACATCCATGCAAAGTCGTAAGGTTCAATTGCGTTGGACCGACGCATCCGTGCCTCGCCAGTTTCCAGAAACTTCAGCCAGGCAACGACCTGTTCTTCTCCCTTCGGTGTCTTGACGGCCGCTCGCGGAGATTTTCCGCCCAGCATTGGAATGGGTTCATCCAGAGTT
>JAJEAY010000045.1 GCA_022824145.1 Rhodobacter sp.
CTGTCGCGGTAGGAACGTCGGTTGCCCGACGCCCCCCGCACAGATCCGGACGTGGTCGCTAAACCATCCGGCTCCTACCTTGGGTCTTGACGGCAAATCCCGTGTTCGGCCATGGGTGCAGAATCCGCAGCGGCGGCCAGAAGGCAGCCGCCAGCATGCCGACCTTGTTCCATGTAAAGCGGTCCTTCTGCGATCGTTGCCGCAAGGCACGCAGCCACAGCCTCTTGAGGCGGAACACAAACCTGTGGAGGGACCGGAAACTGGTTGGCACGGCGCAGTACCGCAGCCACCCTCCCACGACCCGTCCAAGCCATCTGGCCACCTCGTAGACGTTGTGATGCATTCGACGGCGCAGTTCGGCCCTGATGCGCTTCAGGGTCCGGTTGACGCGCTTCCCAATCGGCTTGCGCCCCAGTCCGAAACGTCCCTTCCGCGTGGTCCGGCAATAGTGCGTGAACCCAAGGAAGCCGAAGGTCTCGGGACGCCGCTCTCCCCGTGCCCGGCGGTTCGCCGCGGCGAACCTGCCGAACTCGATGAGGCGGGTCCTGTCCGGGTGCGGTTCGAGCGAGAGGTCGGCCAGCCTGTCCTTCAGGTCGCACAGGAACCGTTCCGCGTCCCGCCTGTGCTGGAACCCGACCACAAAGCCGTCGGCGCAGCGCACGGTGACCGTCTCGCCGCAAGCGGTCCGGGAGCGCCGTTTCCTCTGGAACCAGAGGTCAAGGACGAAGTGCAGGTAGATGTTCGCCAGAATCGGCGGGACACCTGAACCCTGGGGGGGTTCCCCGCAGGGTGTCCCGCCATTCGCCCTCTTCCATGACGCCGGCGCCAAGCCATCTGGAGATCAGCCGGATGACCCGACGGTCCCCGATCCGGTGCTCCACGAACTTTACGGGCCACCTTCGGTCCAACTGGTCGAA
Organism: Rhodobacter sp.; assembly: GCA_022824145.1. Lineage (GTDB taxonomy): Bacteria > Pseudomonadota > Alphaproteobacteria > Rhodobacterales > Rhodobacteraceae > JAPOUP01. The sequence continues at coordinate 918 of JAJEAY010000045.1, forward strand.
GAAGGCCCGAATGTCCGCGTCGACGATCCAGCTGGCCTTACGCCGTTCAATCCCGTATGCCAGCGCGTCGAGCGCGTCATGCGCCCCGCGTCCGGGTCGGAACCCGTAGCTGAACCCGAGGAACTCCGGCTCGAATATCGGCGCAGGGACGGTCTCCGCCACCGCAGTCTGGACGATCCTGTCCTCCAGCGCCGCGATGCCAAGCGGTCGTGTTCCCCCGTCCGGCTTGGGTATCTCCACCCGCCGGGACGGGAGCGCCCGGTACGCCCCGCTGTGAACACGGTCGTGCAGGTCGGGCAGTCGCCCTTCCAGTCCGTTCCCGTATTCCTCCCACGTCACCCCGTCCACGCCTGCCGCCGCGTCCGTCGTGATATGGTGCGGAAGCGCAGTGAGCTTCTCCTTCGGTTTCCTCGTAGCTGCCTGCCGTATCCGCTCCGCCGCCTGTGACATGCGAACCCGGCGCTGTGTCCGGTGCATGCTTTGGCCTCGCGGATTCCCCTTGGTTCCAGCCCTTCCCTCCATCGGCTCCGCAGGAACTGACGTTCCCCTGTTCGCCAGCTTCACCGGTACTATGGCCGGATCCGACTGCTTCAGTCCGTTCGTCATCGATTCAGACTATCTCCTTTCCTCTGCGGCCCCGGCACGACTGCCGGGGCAGATTGAAGCCCTCCCGAGTCCCGGCGTGGGGTGTACGTGCGTCCCTGGATTCCTCAGACAGCGCGGAGCCCGGCAGTCCCTCGCCATCGCGGTTCCGCAGGTGTTGCCTTCAACCGATGAGAAAGTCTCGGCGCTCCGGATCATATCATTTGCGATGCCCAGTCATCCCGGCCACACGCGCCGCTGCCGACGCTTCGCATGCATCCTCGCGGATGCACCCGCACGGCTTGCGGTGAAAGTGGTGGCTGACCTTTCCTTCCTGCCGGACTTGCACCGGCTACCCCAGCGCCAGTTAGCTCGGCGCTCCTCATCTTGATTGTCGTTGGACTGTTGTATCTCACATCATGCCAGAACAGAATTCCCGGACTATTCCGGCTGCTTCATGTCGAAACATTGAGACTAGATTGCCTTCACTAGATTGCCTTCAGGCCTTGAGGATATGCGCTCACAATCAGCCAACTACACTGCTTGAGAAAGTCTGCTTGGAAAGGAAGAAGGCGGAAAAGGAGTCCGGAATAATTCGAGAATGTTCATGCTTTGTCTGCTGAAACGATCTGAAAAATAGCACCGTCGCATCCCGCGCGCGCCCGAATCACCGGCCGAATCGGGTGGGCCGCGACAGCGGCCGCGAGACCCCGCTGGGCCTCGCCGCACCGATTCTAGCCCCAAGCACACGAAGAAACCACTGAATCGGCGAAACTGTTCACACCGCGCCCACTCGATCTCTGCGATTCTCGCCCCTGTCCGCGGTTCGGACCGCGGTGCGGCGGCGCACCGGCAGGCCTCTTCGGGCGGATGTGCCGTGCAGACTGGAGTCTGTGATGAGGTGAGCGGATGTCCGCGACGAGGACGGGGCCGCCGGCTCCGAAACCAGGAGAGCCGAGAGCAAGGCTGCGTCCCGGGCCATGCAGGACTGGGACGGGAACGAATCGGAATGAGAGAAAGACACGGACTCAAGTGCGTTGGATTGATAGATCCTGGTCTGCCGCGTGAGCGTAGCTCCCTCGCCCACGTTGCGGCGGATCTCCCGGCATATCGACGACGGATCGCGCCCCAGCTGCCGCGCGGTCTTGCCGTTGGACCGCCCGCTTCCCTTCAACGCGGGAATCCGGCATCTTTCCTCATAGGTCAGGCGGCGGCGGCCCTTCGGCATGGCGGCCTCCCGTATCGAGCGCCGGAACTGTAGCCGCTTCCTGGCCGATTCTCAACATCATGCGCCCCAGAGCGCGGCAACCAACCCCATCTGGTATTGCACGTCGGGGTGGAACGGGGGATGGAAA
>JAJEAY010000248.1 GCA_022824145.1 Rhodobacter sp.
AGGTGACGCTGCCGGGCAGTCCGGAACACGCCTTCCCGCTGATGGCGAAGCCGACGGAACTGCAGGGCCGCGCGTTCGAATTGCTGGACATCGACCCGGCCAAGGATGTTGCCATGTAAGTGACAGGATGAATCCCCCGGATTCCGCCGTCGGCCCCTTTGTTTGCGAAGGAGTCCTGTTTGAACCCAAAATGAAGATCCGGTTAACCGCCAACTTTCACCGCGAGCCGTGCGCCGGACATCGTGAGGTGTCAGGTGAAGCGTCGGTAGCGGCATGCGTGGGCCAGGCGATTGAGCCACGAAATCGGAAAAGTCGGATGCGCCGAGATTGTCCCTTTGATCGAAGGCAACACTTCCAAGCCGCATTGGTGAGGCGAAGGAAGGCATCCCGGGGTCGAAGAACCACGGCACATGCAGAAGCACTTCATCGGGACCTGGGAGGTCTTCAGATCGCCCCGCAGTCGTGCGGGGCCGCAACGTAAAGGAGGAACTCCATAAACTGAGATGAACGATCTGAAGAAGTCAGACTCGGCCATAGTAGCTTTGAAACCAGCGAACAAAGGGCGGCCACGCCCGGCGGAGCCGGTGGAGCCAAGGGCCGGGGCCGAGGGAAATTCGGGAAGCCGAAGCAGGCGCCGCGCGCAGAAGCGGGAAAGCCTGTCACAGGAGGCCGACCGGATACGGCAAGCTGCAAGGAGAAACCCGGAAGAGCGTCTCGTGGCGCTCCTGCACCACATCACGGTGCCCGTGCTGGCGGAAGCGTTCCACTCGCTCAAGAGTGACGTGGCCGCCGGCGTGGATGGCGTGACGTGGGAAATGTATGCCGAAGGGCTGGAAGATCGCCTGATCGACCTGCACGGACGGCTGCACAGGGGAGCGTACCGCGCGCCGCCGGTTCGGCGGGTCGAGATACCCAAGCCGGACGGCGGAACACGACCGCTCGGCATCGCCACACTGGAGGACAAGATCGTTCAGAAGGCGGTGGCGGACATGATTCTGGTGCCGATCTACGAGTCGGAGTTTCTCGGGTTCAGCTACGGGTTCCGACCGGGCCGCGGGGCGCACAACGCGCTCGACGCGCTCTCGGTCGGAATTGAGCAGCGCAAGATCAATTGGATTCTTGACGCGGATATCCGCGCATTCTTCGGCAATTTGGACCGGGGCTGGATGATTCGGTTTCTGGAACATCGCATCGGAGACAAGCGCCTCATCCGCCTCATCACCAAATGGTTGAACGCTGGCGTCATGGAGGGGACCGACTGGACGGACACGGGCAGAGGCGTTCCTCAGGGGGCGATTGTCTCGCCGGTCCTGGCTAACGCCTACCTGCACTACGTGTTTGACCTCTGGGTGCACAAGTCATGGCGCAAACGGAAGGGGAAAGGCGACATGATCGTTGTTCGCTACGCGGACGACTTCGTGGTTGGCTTTCAACACCAGTGGGAAGCGGAGAGCTTCCTGAGCGATCTGAGGGAAAGGCTCGCCCGTTTCGGGCTGGACATGCACCCCGACAAGACCCGGCTCATTGCGTTCGGACGGTTTGCGAAAGCAAGACGGAAAGAACGCGGGCAGGGCAAACCGGAGACCTTCGACTTTCTGGGCATGACGCACTATTGCGTCACCACCCTGCGAGGGAAATTCCGGGTCGGACGCAAGCCGTCCCGAAAACGGGTGAGGCGGACGCTCAGGCGCATCAAGGAAGAACTCCGAAGGCGAATGCATCTCAGCAAACACGAAGTTGCCCAATGGCTCGGAAGAGTCATCAACGGATGGCTGAACTACTATGCCGTCCCCGGCACCTCAAAATTTGCTGATGCGTTTGTGAACGCGGTACGATGGCTCATGCTCCGCACCCTGCGCAGGAGATCGCAGAAAGACGCGACGGAATGGGCAGAGGCTAAGCGCTTGGCCCGTATGTACTGGCCAAAACCCACAATCCGCCACCCGTGGCCCGACCAGCGGCTTACCGTCAACACCCGAGGCAGGAGCCGGATGCGTTAACGCGCACGTCCGGATCTGTGCGGGGGGACCGGGGCAACCCGGTTTCCTACCGCGATCGAAATGACACTCTAAGCGTTTTGCCTTCGCCTCACGTCGCGTTCACGGGCGATTGCCCGCACATTTGATGCTGAGCGCCGCGAGAATGCACGTTTAACCGGCTCGCCTGTGCCGTTTCACGATGTCGACCACGGTGTTCTTGCTGATTCCGAGGTCCCGGGCGATCCAGCGGTAGCTTCGCCCCTCGCCGACGGCCTTGAGGACCTTCGGTGCGAGCCTGTCTGATTTTGGCCGCTGTCCTGGCTGGCGGCCGAGTTTCTTGCCCCGCGCCTTCGCAGCGGCCAGCCCTGACTTCACGCGCTCGCTGATCAGGTCGCGTTCGAACTGAGCGATCCCCGCCAGCATCGTGGCCATCATCCTGCCGTGTGGCGTATCGAGTTCGAAGGTCATGCCGTTCATTGCGACGACCGAGACCTTCCATCCCGCCAGCCGATGCAGCGTGTCGAGCAGGTCCTGTGTCGACCGGCCCCACCGGGACAGCTCGGAGACAAGGACGGCATCGATCTGCCGCGCCTGTGCGAGATCCATCACCTTCTTGCGTGCGGCCCGATTGGCGGATGCGCCTGACGCGGTTTCCTTGAATGTTCCAGCCACGTCATAGCCGCATCGTTCGGCGAAGGACGTCAATTCCGAGACCTGGCGCTCGCAGGACTGGTCCGCGGTGGAAACCCTGGCATAGATGGCCGCGCGCGGTCCCGATTGAACCCTCCCGGACTTCGGCCCTGCAAGTCATTGATTCACAAGACCCGGAATCTGTACCGAACAGACTACACTCCAACAAGGACAATCCCGCATGCCAAGACGCAGCATTCTGACGGCGCGCCAGCGCGCCGCCCTTTTCGACATGCCGACTGACGAGGCATCCCTTCTGCAACACTACACGCTGGCAGATGATGACATCGAACATGTCCGGATGCGCAGACGGCGAGAAAACCAGCTGGGCTTCGCGCTTCAGCTTTGCGTCCTGCGCCACCCGGGGCGTCTTCTGGGATCCGGTGAAGTCATTCCCGAGGAAGCTCTCAATTTCATTGGCGCCCAACTGGGCATCACGGGCAATGCTCTCCTCACCGATGCCGCCCGGCGGCAGACCCGCCAGGAACACCTTGTCGCCTTGCGCAGGATCTACGGCTACCGGATGTTCACGGGCAAGCATGCCCGCCGGATGAAGTCCTGGCTGGCGGAGCAGGCCGAAGCGGCCCAGTCAAGTGAGGAACTTGTACGAGACTGCCGCCTATCTCGTGCACGAGATAGGCGGTGCTCTCCCTTGATCTCGGTGTTATTCGGTGGTGAGCGCGTCCATCGATCGAGCCGCTGCTCGTCCGTGAGCCTGTCAGGCACCATCAGTTCGTTCAGACGCTCACGAAGCGAGGTTGCTGTGGCTAAACGAACGGAAGCAGCCGCCTATCAGGCGTCAATCAACATGCTCCTGCAAAGAGCGTCTCAAGGGGAATACACATATCGATGCGGCCGGCGGTGTTTTCAGACTCCAGCCGGCCCTTCACAGATCAGCCGTTCAGCGGCAGGGCGACACAGACACGGAGCCCCGCCCCGCTTCCATCGGCCGCCTCACGGTTTGAAACCGTAATTTCGCCGCCATGATCCGAGATAACGCCGGCGGCGATGGTCAGCCCCAGCCCGGCTCCATGACCGCGGGGCTTCCGGCCCCGCCTGTATGGCTTGAAGATTTCGTCAAATTCGTCGTCGTCGATGCCGGGACCGTCATCATCGATCGTGATTACAGCTTTCCTGTCCCCGTCCGTCAGCTGCACTCCTACTTTGATCGCCCCGCCATGATGGTGGGCGTTCCCTATCAGGTTCTGCAGAGCTCTCAACAGCGCCGTTCTTCGTCCATGCACATTAAGCGGGCGGCGGGCGGCATAGGATATGGCTATTTCCCCGCCGAGATCTTCGATTTCACCGGCTATGGTATCCAGCATGGAATCGAGGTTGAGCCGAACCTTTTCTTCGGGTCGCCCGAAGAGCGCCCATTGATAGACTTCCACACTCTTCAGAGTGCCGCTGATCATGTCGGCGGCTTTGTTGATCTCTTCGAACGCGGAACCGGACGGTCCAGCTGCATCACCGTTTCCGGCTGCCTGCAGCTTCGGAAGATTCGCGGAGAGCACCGCAAGATTATTCTTCAGCTGATGCACAACATCCCCCATCCACCTCTCCCGTTCCCCAAGCAGGGAGGACATGCCGTGCAGAAGCGCTTTCATCTCCCGGAAAGCGTCGGTTCCGGAAGGCAGCCCGTTAGCAAGGCTTTTCAGCTTGTCCGGCGCCCCGTCGTCGGCTTCGACGATCTTGCCCGCCGCCCGGGCGCTCCGCGCAAGGGTCCGCAATGGCTTCAATGCCCACCAGGCAAGCACCGATCCCCAAGCAAGTACCAGCGCCGCCCATGTGAACAGTAACCAAGTCATGACGCGCTGAAGGAAAGCTGGACCGGAGCTGACAGGAATCCAGACGCTAAGCGACAACTCAGTCTTCTCGGGATGTGTGAATGTGAAATGGTGGGTTCCACGCCAAGCGTTCCAGTAAATGGGGTCCGGGTTCCACCCCATCTGCACAAACAGATAGCCGAAGAGGTCATTATGGATAGGATCATCCCGATCGAATCTGCTTTCCAGATAGCTTGCCGGCCAGAGCAGGCTTCCAAGTAGTCGCAAGGCGCCGGGCGCCGGGCGCCTGCCAAAGGTCCACGCGCCGCACTCTTCGTATGACGACAGACTACGAAGTATCTCAAAGGCGTCGGCGTTGATTGCAGCGACATCCTGAAAGAGATGATGTCGTGAGACATGGGCCCCACCGCCGGCATAGATAACTCGGAGGCCGTCATCGACAAACCAGCGGCGCTCCATGTCATGCTGCTGCATTGTTGTCCGGCTGTCCGTTGCAGGGAGCCGCCCCATCTCCGAAAACGCAGATTCTACATCGCGGTACGACTGATCTGGATCATGATGCTCGATCAATGTGTCAACAGAGCTGCCTGGCGCGGCGGGTGCGACGTTTGCATATGGGGGCACAAAAGAATCACCGTCTCCCGCGCAGAAACTGCGCGCTTCGTTGAGCGCTTCGTCGATCGGTGCGACTAGGTAGGCATCGTCCATCATTCTCCGGAACCCATCGAAATACGCAAGGATGGCCGATGCGGCCAAGTAGATGGCGACCACCGACGCTCCTCCAATGAAAACAAGACGGGCTGGTGCGAATGAACCGGTGAACACCACGCGGGCGGAATGCAAGACCGGCATCACCCGCGTGGCCGCGGACATGGCGGAACGGGACGCCGAACTGAATCGGCGGGCCAAGGCGAACATCCGGTGGATGCCCGGTCTTCTGCCGGTGCGGCTCATCCCGAGGGTGCGGGAAGAATAGCGGGGGCGAAATGGAAGCCGCGACCGCGCACATTGAGGATGAAGGATGTTTGCTGGTTTCGGTCGATCTTGTTTCTCAGGCGCTTGACCACTGTCGCGAGCGCCGCCTCCGGATTCTTGCCCGCAAGCCCGAGCCTCTCAATCAGCGTCTCCTGCGTCAGCACCGTTTGGGGATTTGTCACGAACTCAAACAGCAGACGAAATTCCTTTTCGGTCAGTGTCACATCCGCGCCGTCGGGACTGAGCAGCCGCCGCCGCGGCGCATCGAGCGTCCATCCTTCGAACGACCAGCATCCTGTGTGGCCAGCTTTCCGCGATCTTTCCAAGACCGTTTCAAGATATAGCCTGATCTGGATTGGATCCCTGTACCATTCTTTGGGCAAGTATCCGTCTGCTCCCTTGTTAACCGCCTCAGTCCACCTGGCAGGTGCCGTGTTCGAGGTCAGAACAACGACCGGCGGCACTGTCGAGGTCTCACGGATCCGGCTGAGAACCTCCATGCCGTACATTTGCCCTCCACCCATTGTGAGATCCAGATCCAGAACGACCATGCCGATGCCCGGCACCTGCTCGAACAATTCCAGTGCCTCTTCACCGCTGCCTGCCGTCAGGGTTTTGCCGATCATCGATGATGTCCGCAGCTCATCCACGATATTGTTCCGCAGCTCCTCGTGATCTTCGACAATCAAACATGTGGTTTTTTCGCTCATTTTTTCCTCAATATGTTTCGACTTGACCCAGCCCGATCCGCCCGACGCCGATCATCGCTGAATTCGGTTGCGAGAGCTTCGGCAGCCGGGGCAGTGGTGCCTGCAGTATGCACAGCGGGAACGTCACCAAGAATTCGGCGGCATTCAACTGTTTCTCTGCCTTTCCCCGAAGATTTTGCCGTGTTCTGACCTCAGACACGGGGGCCGCAGGGCACAAAGCTTGTGGAAATATCAGTGGATGGCCGATGGTGAACGGGCCGGCTGCAGATGCAGTCGCCGCTGATGTCACAACAACTGCAACCGCGGTGAAAAGTTTCAGTTTCCTTAGCATCAGGTCACTCCTTCATGTGAGGTGCGGGTCGCCGCTGGAGCGGCGACCCGCTTGGGTTCGTCAGGGTGTCACCGGCGCGAGGCCCGCAATAATGGAAAGGGCACCGCCGCCAACGAAACATGCCAGTCCAAAAGGCCCGGCAGCCACGGTGAGTGGCGCGCATATCTCAGCTGTCAGCTTGGCTCCAAAGAGTCCACTCAAGGGTCCCGCATTGGCGGATGAACCGGCCAGCGCAGTGGCGAGGGCTGCGGCGATTGCCGCCTTCTTCAATTTGGACATGTTTGTCTCCTTGTTGATGGTGCGAACTTCATAATGCCGATTCGAACCGTCAACAAGCAAATTGGTCTTGATATTGGCAATTTTGCCAAAATAGTGGCAATTTAGCCACATGATGTGCTCGGAGGCTGTTCAAGCTTGCCGTATGCATGATGGTGCTGGCGGTGCCGGGAGGGTCGGGTCTGCTTGACGCAGGCGTCCCCGAACCCGAGTGGATGCCGTCGGCACACTGTACGCACCCGGCCAGCCTCCCACCCGGCCGCATCCTGCGCCGACTTCCCTCGTTGTCACCCGCCTGCCACGCTGCGCGTGCCGACTTGATCGTCACTGACAAGAGAGGTTTCCGACTCACCCTGAGGCGCAATCCCCAGTCGTTCCGCCCGATCAAGGAGCGCCTTGACAGAGGACGGATACCACGTCGCACGTCCACGGGGCGTCGGCTCGCGCATCTCTTCGAGCATGTTGCACATCTCCTGCAGGGTGACATCCGGACGTGCCGCACGCATCGCGGCAACCA
>JAJEAY010000049.1 GCA_022824145.1 Rhodobacter sp.
CCGCAGGTTGTTGAGGCCGGAGAACAGGCTGACCTTCGAGAACATGCTGACCCCGGTGACGAAGGTGAAGCGGACGTGCTCGGCGCTGCCCTTGACGATGCCGTAGAAGCCGCGCAGGTAGTCCCGGTTGGCCTCCGCCAGCTCCGGCTTGTGGAGCGCGTCGAGGATCGGCTTGTCGTACTCGTCCACGAGGACGGCGACCCGCCGCCCGGTGGCCGCGTGGAGCCGGTCGAGGATGTTCCGGAGGCGTCTCGGCCCGGTGGCCGAGCCTTCGGCGGGGTCGAGGCCGAACCGGCGCTCCGCGCTTTCCAGCTGTTCGATGATGTCGCCTTCGATGTCCTGCGGGTCGGTGTACTTGCCGTCGAAGCTCAGCCGCACCACGGGATGCGGGTCCGACCAGTCCCAGCGGCCGTGGATGTCCAGGCCCCGGAACAGCTCCTCGCGGCACTCGAACAGCGACCGAATCGTGTCCAGAAGAAGGCTCTTGCCGAACCGGCGCGGACGGGACAGGAAATAGGAGTCGCCCCGTTCGACCATCTGCCGGATGAGGGGCGTCTTGTCGACATAGCAGCTGCCCGCCTCCCGTATCGTGCGGAAGTCCTGGATCCCGATCGGAAGCAGGCGGTCCATTGCTCACTCCTTGCCTGGCATCCAAAGACTTCAGAGCACATCTTCGGTCTCTTGGGCATCGACCAAGCCTGCCTGGCTCCACTGATGCTCCGGACGGGAACCGGTGCCCTTTAGAACGGAGATAACGGTTCCTGACCCTGCGGGCAAGCCGACGGAGCCATTCTCGGGTTCACCCGGACTGTGCGCCAAAGCAGGCAGTCGGCAGTCAGATTGCGCAATCGTTCAAAGCCGTTCCGATGATGCTCCATCAAGCGGAAGCCGAACTTTCGCTCAATGGCCTTTCGTTAACGGGAAGATGAACGATCGCGCTGAACGCGCCTACTGCGACTCCGACCCACCAAACGGCTGTATAATCACCATAAACATCGTACATTCTCCCACCCAGCCAAACGCCGAAAAAACTGCCTAGCTGGTGGCTGAAGAACACGATTCCATACAGGGTGCCCATGTAGCGCAGGCCGTAGATGTACGCGACCAGTCCGCTGGTCAGAGGAACCGTGGCAAGCCATAGAGAACCCATGATGACCGAGAACACAATCACTGTCGTTGGTGTGATCGGAAACATAATAAACAGCGCCGCCGCAATCGTCCTGCCGGTGTAGATCAGCGCCAGCAGGTATTTCTTGGAATAGCGCTTGCCGAGCCAGCCAGCCACCAGTGTCCCGACAATATTCGCCGCGCCGATGATCGCGATTGAGACAGCCCCAAGCGCCGAAGTCGTCGCTACGCCGATGGAGGCAAGGACTCCAGTCGGGTCAATCGCGCCGCACATTTCCGTAATCATTGCAGGAAAATGCGCGGTGACGAAGCTGAGCTGGTATCCGCAGGAGAAGAACCCAAGGAAGATCAACGTATATGACGGATCGCGGAACGCCTTCAGAAGGATCTCCCCCATCGATTCCTCCAGATCCGCCTTGGTGGCTGGAGCGGGAGAGCGGATCATTGGCAGAAACAGCAGCGTCGCAACTATCGTCGCCGCGAAAACCAGAAAGACCGACTGCCAAGGCATGAATGCCAGCAGCCATTCGGCCAAGGGTGCGCCGATAACCTGCCCGCCCGATCCTGCCGCAGTTGCGATGGCGAGCGCCATGGAACGGTTTTCATCGCTCGAGGCACGGCCCACGACAGCTAGAATCACGCCAAATCCGGTACCCGCAATTCCGAATCCGACCAGAACCTCCAGTGCCCAGTGCTGCTCAGGGGTGACGGCGATGGACGAAACGGAAAGGCCCACCGCATACGTAATCGCACCCAGGAACACGGCACGGCGGTCTCCGAATTTCTCGGCCAGCGCACCAAAGATCGGCTGTCCGATTCCCCATGCCAGATTCTGGATCGCGATTGCCGTGGAAAAGTCCGCCCGCGGCCAGCCGAATTCGTCTTCGATGGGAATCTGGAATATTCCGAACGATGCGCGGATCGCAAAACTGATCAGGATTATGAAGCAGCCGCCGATCAGGACCGGCGTAAAAAGAGGCACGCGCGCAGGCGACATTCCATTCTCCCGGGAAACGTCCGCCCACAATGCATTCAGGCAAGGGCGGCGTCAATGCGGCGCCTTCGCGAATTCGGACGCTTTCCCTGCCGTCGCTGGCACTCTATCAGGACGGCATGTGTGAGCCATTGCAGTCCATCTACGACCGTCTGGCGGCTGGCGGAGAGATCACCGCCGATTCGGCGCAGCGCGCGGTGTTTCCAGCGCTCGAACAGATCCGGGCGCATCTTGAACTGCCGCCACGAAGGAAGGGACTGTTCGGTGGAGTTTTCGGGAAGGCGCCATTGCCACCCAAAGGCGCCTATATCTGGGGTGGCGTCGGGCGCGGCAAATCATACATTATGGATCTATTCTTCGATGAGGTCGAAATCGATCTCAAGCGCCGTGTTCACTTCCACGAATTCATGCAGGAGATTCATGAAGGAATGCACGCCTGCCGCAAGCGCGGGGTCGACGATGCCCTAAAACCTGTGGCTGACAAAGTAGCGGCAGAAACGCGGCTTCTCTGTTTCGACGAAATGCAGATCATCGACATAACTGACGCAATGATTGTCGGGCGGCTGTTCAAGGCCGTGATGGATGACGGAGTGGTTATAGTGACCACTTCCAACCGGCGCCCGGACGATCTCTATAAGGATGGCCTGAACCGCGGGCTGTTTCTGCCTTTCATCGAACTGATCAAGGAACGAATGGTCGTACACCACCTAGATTCGCCTACGGACTACCGGCGCAACCGTCTGCAAGGCGCCTGCAGCTATTTCACTCCCGCTGATGCTGAAGCCCGTTCCGCAATGGACCTGATCTGGAAGGATCTGACGGGAGGAGTCTGGGAGCCGCTTGCGTTGACGGTAATGGGCCGAAAGACGGTGCTTCCGGGGTTCCGGAACGGTGTCGCCCGCGCGCCGTTCTGGGAACTATGCGGACTGCCGCTCGGACCCGCTGATTACCTCGCGGTTGCCGAAGCCGTACGGGTTCTGCTCATTGACGATGTGCCGCTACTCTCCCGATCAAACTTCAACGAAGCCCGGAGGTTTGTCATTCTGATTGACGCGCTCTATGAGGCCAAGGTCCGGCTGATCGTCAGTGCAGCGGACGTTCCTGAACGGCTTTACGTGGAAGGCGAGGGAACGTTCGAATTCGAACGCACCGCCAGCAGGCTGAGGGAGATGCAGGGCGAAGGCTGGGGAGTGGCATGAAGCGTCGGGGTGGAATAAGGACCTTTGTTGCGCTGGGCCTGCCGGAACCGGTGCAGGAAGCGCTTGAACGGCTTCAGGATTTCCTGCCCGCCAAGCGGCTGGCCGTCCCAGAGACTTTTCATCTGACACTCGCTTTTCTGGACACGCAGCCGGAAGCGGTGATCGCCGATGTCGAAGAGGCGCTGAGCGGAATCCAAGCCGATCCGGTTGAATTGACATTGCGCGGTGTCGATTTGACCAGTTTTGGCCGACGCGGCGTCGTTTGGGTGCGTGCGGTTCCCGACCCTGCGCTAACGGATCTGCGCGGCAAAGTGCGGCGAGCGGTGACGGACGCGGGCGTGAATCTGGACAGGGAACGGTTCCGCCCGCATGTGACCCTGGCCCGAACCGGCGCCCGGAATGATGGCGACTGGCGGCCGGGCGTCGCGGACTTCCTCGCCCGCAACCGAGCGTTTTCTCTGGAACCGTTCACCGTCAGCGGTTTTCGGCTGTACCGCTCCACTCTGGGCCGAACGGGCGCGGTCTATGATGTGCTCTCCGACTACTCCCTCGGGAACCGGATCCGATCCGCCTAGCTGTTTGCGCGCAGGATTTCTCCGGCCAGATAGAGTGAGCCGCAGATCGGTGTCCGAACCGAGAGAATTAACTGGACGGCACGTCAACCATTCAAGTTAAGCGAACGAAATTGAAAATGCCATTTGGAGCCGCAATAAAATCCCGAGACGGAGTCTGGAGCTCAGTTACTGCGGCTTGCCAGCATTCAGAAAAGCGGCGTCAAATTCCATGCATTATGCCAGCAATGCGGACGAAGCCACTGGTTGCGGCGGATCTGTATTAACTATCTGTTTTATATGATGATTTTCCCTTCGTTGCTGAATGCGGACCCAAGCTTGGAACGTATATACAACTGCTCGCTTTGCACTCATGATACTCTGGCAATGCAGTTAATCATTTCAGCCATGACGTTCCCGGCTTAACTTGTCAGATTTTTTTAGTTCATCAATCAATGCAGCGGCGAACGCTGCAATCTGGCCAGCTGTTCCCTTTTTTACAACACGCCGCAATGCAGCTCCGAGTGCTTTGTCATCGTCTTTGTGCTCGATCATGTAATCAAGAGCGAGATTCAAATCGAGAGATCTTGCCTGATCCGAATCCGATACCTGGCTTGAGCGCTTTGCCGTTTGAGTTCCTGGTTTGGCTGAACACCGTTCAATCTCAACTGATTGCTGATCACTGCCATTGGCTGAACTCCAGGAAAGTGGCAGTTGCCCGGTTCCGGTCGCACTTTCTTCTTCAAGATGTGACAGATTCTCTCTGCGCTTGATGAACAACGACTGACCCGATTCGAGTTCAACCCACTGCCATAGGAAGTTACTACTAGCGGTTGACTCAGGGTCACGCGCCTTCCGGACGGGGCCGAGACCGCGAACGTAAAGGCCACCGTCGAGAGTGCGTGCTAGTGTGTCAGTACGTCTGCTCGGTGGAAACCAGCGCAGCAGATCTGGATACTGATGGAGATGCAGCTGCTCTCCAAATGCGATCTTCGTCAATCGATCGGCCTCAGAACGGAACAGTTTGGAATCCAGCACTTCAGTTGGTGGCTCGGCATCCGCTGTTGCACCAACTAGTGCTCCGGCCATCGATGCGATCGTATCTGTATCCGTGCCCAATTCGTTAGCGGCAATTCGCAGGGCACGTTCCGGATTTGATTCACACCATAGCAAACCCACCGACGCAATTGCCGTGAGAAGCCCGCTGCCCCGTCGTGCAGGATCCCGAAGCCTAAGTCTTTCGATCAGGGAAGAATAACGGTTGGCCGAATTCACACTTGACACGCTCTCGTCGGCAACCTTGACTGCCTCTTTGCATTCCTCGATTGCAAAGCCCCAAACGGTACCAAATTCATCGCCTGCTTCCCGCTCAAAGGTTCCGCGCCAGTAGCTCGCCATCTCGTTGTCCTTTTGCAAGGACTCAGGCAGCTGGGACGCGGTCTCGATTGCGGCCAGAAGTTCATCAACTGAAGGAAGGGAACGTTTGGCCATGGTGTGGGCGAGAGTCAACGCATGCACAACTGACCCCAGCAATCCAATAGGATGGGAATGCGTGCAAACCGAATTGCGCACCACATCGGGAAGATAGCATTCAGGATCATCTAAGTCGGGCGCTGCCCACACGTGAGGCTGAATGCGCATCGCAGCGCCATTTCCACCAGACAGGATCCACCTATTGAAGGTATTTGCATACCAAGGCACTGAGCGTTTGGTTAAATTGGTCGCTGCGGATTTTGTTGCCTTTCCTCCTCCTAGACCGTAACTGAGCCACACTGGAAGCTCGACCTTCGCAAACGCTTCCACATCGAATCCATCAGGGCCGATTGCGCGGCCCGTAGCTAGGCGCAGCTGCGAGTCGTCCGAATAGCAACCTTGCGGCAACTTGGTGGTGATTCCAGCACGCCCACCGATTCTTCGTGTCCATTCAATGGGGCGGCTTAAAGGGGCACCGCCCGTTCTCTTCTTCAGTCCATTCGAATCAGTCAGCTCGCTGATCCATCCCAATGCATCCCCATATGCTGCCCAAAGCGCGGAACGACGGGTCATTGCGCATCGAGCATCCAGGTCGCCAACTGACACTTTGGTGGGCTGCGAAACTGAGCCGGCTCCTGCCGCGGAAACGCATTCAGGTAGTTCCGAAACTGTCATTCGAATACCTCCGGTGCGTGACGAACTTCGATCTCATCCAATTCGAGACCGCTCAAAGCGCCGTGAACTGTGTCCATGTCTCTTTCCGTCTGAACGTCAATTCTCAGCAGATGGTCGCACGACAGTTCGCCCGGGTAAAGCACTTCGGCCTGCCGGTCGGTGGGCCACGCTGGTAGCTTTCCATATCGGTTGTGAACTTGCCCGTATCGGCCGATGACTGTGTCAGAAAACATTTGTTTAAATCCTGCCAGTCCCTCCGCACGGATGCACTTTGGATAGATGTTGTTGGTTGTCGTAAACACTACTCCTGGATGCGTCAAGACCGTTGAAGAAAACGACAGAACCACCCAAGAATCGCCATCGGCCGCGTGCCTATTCCTTGATGTGCCGAACATCCAGTCGTTAATGCGTTCAACGGAAAGATTCACATAATCAAGCCATAGAGGATCCTTACGACACTCGGCATTGGGCGAGTAGACATATTCGAGGTACTTGTCCTGCGGCAGCCGAGCTCGGCTCTTTACCGCACGGGCTGCAATTATTCCAACTGCTCCCTGCATCGTCGTGAAATGCACCAAGAATCGCACACCCAACTTATTGGCCGCATCGAGGACATCTGGTTGATTCGGCAACGTTGCGACCTCGTCAGATGCTCTTGGACGAGCCTGAATGAGCCGTGCCGCAGTCATAAATTCAGACCCTTATCAATCGGTAGGTATTCGGATCGAACATAGCGATCAAAGTTGACTCTTCTCCAGGCTTGAATCCAACCATTGCGGACTTGCGGGCACGTCCGATCCCCATCGCCACCAATCGGCGGAGGGACTCGAGGGAGCCATCTCCGTCTTCCTCGCCATGAGGTGTAACTTTTTGACTGAGGCCTGGTAAGAACACATGGTCAAATTCGAGTCCCTTTGCAGAGTGTATGGTGGACAGCGCCACTAACTCCGGTCCGGTCGGCCATTGACGCTGCCGAGTCAACTCGCAAAACGTGATACCATGTTTTTCAAGCGTCTCCTTTGCGCGGTTGAACCAACCTCCTCCTCTGGGTTTGAGAATTGCAACCGATTCATTGGATTTTAGTGCCAACTCAATTTTCTTCAGCATAAATTTGAATTGCCCATCATAGGATCCCTCTACCATGCATGGTATGGACCCGGTGCGTTCGCAGGCGTTTTCATCAGGAAGCAAACCGTCTTCCTCAACAGGAATGTCCCGCACCAGCGACATCGCGAATCTCGCGATTTCTTTCGTATTGCGATGGTTGCGGGCCAGGGTGAATACCATTTGCGGGCGTATCTCGATGCCTAGATCCTGCCGCCATTGAAAACGTTGTGGATAGATTCGCTGCACCGAATCCAATATGAAGGTTAATGTGCTGTCCTCATTCGAGTGCGCGAGTATGGCGCGAACCTGATTTGCGGAAAGATCCTGTGCCTCGTCGACAACGACCACATCATAGCCTTTGCCATGCGAGGCAGTTGCTTTGAGGGCAATGTCGTTCCAATCGGACTCGCCGTTCTTTGCTTTCTGCCTTTCGAAGGGTTCGATTATTTCGGCAAGGATTTTTTGCCTAATTGGGCGTGGCACAGCAGGTGCCCTACCACGTCCGGAACGCAATGCGTCTATGTACTCGTTCCGTCGATTCGGCGGGAACCGACCTACGGCATATTCGACCTCGTCAACGAAGTATTCAACGTCAGTAATCGCGAATTTTTCACGCTGAAGCAGAACCCGAATCCGACTTCGCAGTTCTTTTCCGCCAAGGATCTTTTGTTGACCGATGATACTGAGAGCCCAGCCACCAAACGTATCCATTGTGAGGTGAAGCGCATCCGAAGATTGGATCTGTTGTCTCACGAGCTCCGAGATATAACCCCTCAGTGTGCTGTTGAAGGTCAATACAAGCACACGAACCGGATGTTCGAAGCGCAGACGAGTCCTGCGAGCAAGGCGTGATCCGCACAACTGCCGAAGCCGCAGCAGAGCAGCAGTTGTCTTGCCGCTCCCAGCGGCACCGCGGATGAGTCGCAGTCCGGGACCGGCGTCAGACAGAATCTTTAGTTGTTCTGGCGAAGGGTCAACATTGATTAAGGTTCGCACTAATCTGCCTCAGAATGGATAAAAGCACAGGCCCGACAGCCATCCAAACCAAATGTCTCAAGATGACATCCTACTTGGTTCTCACTCGATGAAGTCTCAATTCTCATCCTGAGAAGTCGTTAGAAAATTGCCACGGTCTGTGGTATTAAGGGCATTGCTTCAGCCTTATTGAGATATCGACGGCGCCTGTCGAACCGATGCTGAATTCTTATTCTTTCTTGGTGAATAGGTCAATCCCATCTTCTGTCCGCGGCGTAGGGAAGATGCTGGTCTTCGCGGTTAATTATGCGACGCAAACGATGTGTTGAACAGGAAGTCTGTTGATTTCAATGGTGCTTGAATTGTTGACACACTGGCATTCTGGGCATGTCGCCTAGGCCAGTGATCGCCGACTTAAATAGGACGCCGTGCGGAATCCGGATCGAACCCACCGAATTGGTTCTGTTCGGCGAAGTCAGAAGGGCCGTTATGGACGCGGGCGTGAATCTGGACAGGGAACGGTTCCGCCCGCATGTGACCCTGGCCCGAACCGGCGCCCGGAATGATGGCGACTGGCGGCCGGGCGTCGCGAACTTCCTCGCCCGCAACCGAGCGTTTTCTCTGGAACCGTTCACCGTCAGCGGTTTTCGGCTGTACCGCTCCACTCTGAGCCGAACGGGCGCGGTCTATGATGTGCTCTCCGACTACTCCCTCGGGAACCGGATCCGAGCCGCCTAGGTGTTTGCGCGCAGGACTTCTCCGGCCAGATAGAGTGAGCCGCAGATCAGTATCCGTGCCGCCGAATCTGTGCGGGCGATGGTCCGCACCGCAGCTTCCACGCTGTCTGCGGCGTTCGCCGCGATCCTTTCGGCCCGTGCGGCGCAGGCGGTCTCCTGAGCCGAAACGGTTGCTGACTGGCCGGGAACTGAAACGCCGTGAAGTGACTGCGCCATTCCTGCGAACGGGCGCAGAAAGCCTCGAATGTCTTTTGTTCGAAGCATTCCCGCCACCAGATGCAGACGTCTCGGCGGCAGATTCCCAAGCAGGTCAGCCAGTGCCAGACCCGCCGCCGGATTATGCCCGCCGTCAAGGTAAATCTCGGCTTCGGGTGCAGCCTGAACCAGAGGGCCGACAGTCAGCTTCTGCATCCGCGCTGGCCAGAAGGCGTCGCGCAGGCCGGCTTCGAAGGCGGTTTCTCCGAAACCAAGGGTCAGCAGCGACGCCAAGACGATGCCAGCATTCCCGATCTGATGGCTCCCCAGCAGCGCGGGAAGCGGTAGATCCAGATGCTCCCCCCCATGCCGGAACGCCAGGCCGCCATGTTCTTTCCTCACCTGCCAGTGCTGCTCCCATACCTGCAGCGGGGAGCCGACCCTTGCGGCTTGCTTCCTGATGACTTCAAGCGCAACGGTCTCCTGCCTTCCGACAGCGCAGGGAACGCCCGGTTTCAGTATCCCCGCTTTCTCGTAGGCGATTCTGTCAAGCGAATCGCCGAGATACTGCTGGTGATCGAGTGAAATTGGGGTGAGCACCGTCAGAGCCGGACGGCTGACAACATTTGTCGCGTCAAACCGTCCGCCCAGACCGACTTCCAGCAGAGTGTAGTCTGCTGGCACTCGCGAGAACGCCAGAAGCGCCGCGCAGGTTGTGATTTCGAAATAGGTGATGCTCTCGCCGCCGTTTGCGTCCTCGCATTCGTCAAGCGTTTCCGCAAGCACCGCTTCGGAAATCAGGCCATCTGCCAGACGGATGCGTTCGTGAAACCGCACGAGGTGGGGAGAGGTGTAGGCGTGAACGCGCTTTCCGGCGCCTTCAAGGCCTGCGCGAAGCATGGCCAGAACCGAACCTTTGCCGTTGGTTCCCGCGATGTGGACCACAGGCGGGAGCCTGTCCTGGGGGTTGCCGAGAGCGTCAAGCAAACGCCACATGCGGTCCAGAGACAGGTCCATGATTTTTGGATGCAGTGACATCATCCGTTCCAGAATGACGTCGGACCCGAATCGACTCACCGCTCTCCGGCCTTCTTCCGTTTTTGTCCGGAACCCGGCTCCGTCGCAGGGGTTTTCGCGGGCAGCTTGAGGTCAGGCGCGGGCAGGTCACCCTTGACCGCAGGTGATTCGCGCAGAAGCATCCGAAGAATTGTGATGAGTTCCTCACGCATGTCCCTGCGGTGGGTCACGCGGTCGAGCATTCCGTGATCGAGCAGATACTCCGCGCGCTGGAACCCCTCCGGAAGCTTTTCGCGGATGGTCTGCTCGATCACCCGGGGTCCCGCGAAGCAGATCAACGCGTTGGGCTCGGCGATCTGGATGTCGCCCAGCATCGCGTAGCTTGCCGTCACGCCTCCGGTTGTGGGATGGGTCAGCACGACGATATAGGGCAGCCCCGCCTCTTTCAGCTGTTCAACGGCCACGGTGGTGCGCGGCATCTGCATCAGGCTCAGGATGCCCTCCTGCATCCTTGCCCCGCCAGCGGCGGAAAAAAGCACCAGCGGCCGTTTCCTCTTCGTTGCCGCCGCCGCCGCCGCGATCACGGCGTTGCCAACGTACATGCCCATGGAGCCGCCCATGAATCTGAAATCATGCGCGGCTGCGATGATCGGCGTCCGTCCGACCTCACCCTGGGCCACAAGCATCGCTTCTGCCTCGCCGGTACTCCGTTTCGCGGACTTCATTCTGTCCGGGTACCGTTTCTGGTCACGGAAATGCAGCGGGTCCGCCACTGGGCTCGGAACATCGATTTCGGAGAACGCTCCGTTGTCGAACAGGGAAGTGAAGCGCTCGCGGGGGCTCAGGGCCATGTGATGGCCGCAGCTGGTGCAGACGTTCAGGTTCTCCGTAAGTTCGCGGTGAAACAGCATCGTTCCGCATCCGCTGCATTTCGACCAGAGATGCTCAGGCACTTCACGGCGGGAGAAGAGCGAATTTATCGTCGGTTTGACGAAGTTGGAGATCCAGTTCATCGCTGGCATGGCTCCGTTGGGAATTCGTTCATGTCAGATAGTACGCACCGTCCCGAAACGCAATCAGCGTCGAAGAGCGAGGCGGACCAGAATCCAGGCCACCCCCATAGCCAGCATTACCAGCGCGGCCATCCATCCCGCCTGCTCGTCGCTTGCGCTGAAAGGCGTGACGAAGAGGGCCAGTCCCGGAACCATGCCCTTAAGCCCAATGACCAGAAGCGCGGCCGTGTTGTTGGCGAAGTGAAAGCCCCACGCCGCGCCGATGCTGCCAGTGCGCGCTGTAAGGTCAGCTGCGGCAAGTCCAAAGCAGGTGGCGGTGAGCACGAACAGCCAGACATTGCCGCCAGATATGAGAGGAGTGTAGTGCGCCACCCCAAAGCCGAGGCTCGGAACCAGAATCCAGACGACTGGTGAGCGGAACCTCGCGGCAAGCTGCTGCTGGAGGTATCCGCGGAACGCCAGTTCCTCAGCGCCGGTCTGGAACAGTATGGCGGTCAGGCTGATCGGCAGAAGCAGCAGCCAAATCGATATATCCAAACCAGGTTCGGCGTCGTAACCGATGCTCCAGAACGCCAGTGCCGTACCCTGAACAGCGCCGACCAGGACCGCTGTGACGGCAAAATCCCGCAGCACTGTCCCTGACCGCCCGAGCAGAGATCCAAGTCCTCGCCGATGCAGAAGCCGTGCGGAAAGTACGGTTCCCAGCCCCATGCCAATGACTGAAGCCAGCAGGGCATAGACAGCGCCCGGTGTCAGCCCAAGACCGACCGCCGCTGTGCCAGCCTGACCCGCGGCCCATCCGTAGATTGTGAAGACCGCCCGTGCCCACAGGGCGTAGACCAGGGCGGACAGACAGACTCCGGCAAGCAGCCGCCAGATCTGCGGACGCTTTCGGGCATCCGAGACAAATGCCTCGAAGTCTGGAAACTGGAATTGCGGCATCCTCGGAAAGCTATTGGAAGCAAGCGGGCTGTTCAATCATCGGAGGGGCGGAAGACTCGGTTTCTGAACTTCGAAGGGACTTCCTCACTGCGTGAACAGCGAACACGGTTCCTCCCGTCGCTTCCCGGCTCAATGTGAAAGGGAGCGGCCGCCTGCGCCGCTTGTGTCCGCACCCTCGCTCGCATATTGCGACGCATGACACCGATCCGGAGAGATATGCCATGCTGAAAGGAAAAACCGACAAGTCCCGGCTTCCGAGCCGCCACGTGACCGAGGGGCCGGCCCGTGCGCCGCACCGGTCATATTACTATGCGATGGGACTGTCTGAAGATGAGATCGCGCAGCCATTTGTCGGCGTGGCCACCTGCTGGAACGAAGCGGCGCCATGCAACATCGCGCTGAACCGGCAGGCCCAGGCCGTAAAGCTGGGCGTCAAGGCCGGCGGAGGCACACCGCGCGAATTCACAACGATCACCGTTACCGACGGCATTGCGATGGGGCATGAGGGGATGAGATCCTCGCTCGCCTCCCGAGAGGCGATCGCCGATACGGTCGAGCTCACGATGCGCGGACATTGCTATGACGCAATTGTCGGCCTTGCGGGATGTGACAAATCACTGCCGGGAATGATGATGGCCATGGTCAGGCTGAACACGCCGTCCGTGTTTATCTACGGTGGATCGATTCTGCCGGGGCGTTTGGACGGGAAGGACGTCACTGTGCAGGATGTGTTCGAGGCTGTGGGCCAGAATCAGGCAGGGAACCTGTCGGAAGACGCCCTGCGTCGGCTGGAACGGGTGGCCTGTCCGTCAGCCGGGGCCTGCGGCGGGCAGTTCACTGCCAACACGATGGCCTGCGTTTCCGAAGCCGTGGGCCTTGCACTGCCCAACTCGTCGGGAGCGCCCGCGCCTTACGAAAGCCGCGACCAGTATGCGATCGCCAGTGGCGAAGCGGTGATGAATCTCCTCGACCGGAACATCCGGGCACGGGATGTCGTGACCCGCAAGTCACTGGAGAACGCCGCAAGGGTCGTCGCCTGCACCGGCGGGTCGACCAATGCGGGCCTGCATCTGCCAGCGATCGCACATGAGGCAGGTATCGAGTTTTTCCTGGACGATGTCTGCGAGATCTTCAGGGACACGCCTTATTTCGTCGATCTCAAACCCGGCGGACAGTACGTGGCCAAGGATCTTTATGAAGCGGGCGGCGTTCCGGTCGTGATGAAGGAACTGAGAAAGATCGGATTGATTCATGAGGACTGCGTCACCGCGACCGGCAGAAGCATTGGCGAAGAGCTTGACCTGGTGGAACGTGAGGCGGACGGAAGGGTGATTCACCCGGCCGGGACACCGATCAGCGAGACAGGAGGCGTCGTCGGGCTGAAGGGCAATCTTGCGCCGGAAGGCGCGATCGTAAAAGTCGCTGGAATGGACGCCAGCCAGCAGGTGTTCACCGGCCCGGCGCGTGTATTCGAGTGCGAACAGGATGCGTTCGAGGCGGTTCAGGATCGCCGGTACGAGGAAGGGGAAGTGATCGTGATCCGTAACGAAGGCCCTGCTGGCGGACCCGGGATGCGCGAGATGCTGTCGACGACGGCAGCGCTGTCAGGCCAGGGCATGGGCAAGAAAGTGGCGCTGATCACCGATGGGCGGTTCTCAGGTGCGACGCGCGGGTTCTGCGTCGGGCATGTTGGACCTGAAGCGTTCCATGGCGGGCCGATCGCGCTTCTGCGCAACGGCGACTCGATTACGATAAACGCGCTCACAGGCGAACTGTCCGTTGACCTCACGGAAGAGGAACTCGCCGGGCGGAAGGAAGCGTGGGCAGGTCCGAGCGAGACGATCTATACTTCAGGTGCACTCTGGAAATACGCTCAGCTCGTTGGCGAGACCTACAGGGGGGCGGTTACGCATCCAGGTGCACAGGCGGAACGCCACGTCTACATGGATCTGTAGGCAATTCGTGGAATCCGGGGGCACAGATCGGGACTCACACCTGATCGCGAATGCAGCTGACGCACCCATGCGTTTCAAACCGTTCCGAGCTTTTGCGGCGGGTGTTCCCGGCATGATCCGGCGTGTGGACAGCGCCGCAATACAGACCGACAGGGGAGCACCCGTGAATGTCACTCTATCCACACCTGCTCGCGCCGCTTGATCTGGGTTTCACGACGCTGAAGAACCGGGTCCTTATGGGATCGATGCACACCGGACTCGAAGAAACCGGTGACTGGAGCAGGATCGGTGCCTTCTACGCCGAGCGGGCGTCAGGCGGCGTCGGGCTTATCGTTACCGGAGGCATGGCGCCTAACCGTGAGGGCGGAGTTTTCCCGGATGCAGCCGGGCTGTACTCAGACGGTGACATCGCCGGCCATCGCATTGTAACGGACCGCGTCCATGGCGAGGGCGGCATGATCGCAATGCAGATCCTGCACGCGGGCCGCTACGCGTACTCGGCCGACTGCGTCGGGCCGAGCCCGGTGAAATCGCCGATTTCGCCCTTTCCGCCGAACGAGCTCGATGAGAATGGCATTGAAAAGCAGATCGCCGACATAGCGACAGCGGCCGAACGGGCGCTTGAAGCGGGGTATGACGGCGTGGAAATCATGGGGTCTGAAGGATATTTCCTCAATCAGTTCCTGGTGACCCGCACCAACAAGCGCACAGACCGTTGGGGTGGTTCCTACGAAAACCGGATGCGGCTTCCGGTTGAAGTGGTCAGACGCGTGCGCCGCTCGGTGGGCGACAGATTCATCGTCATATACCGGCTTTCCATGATCGATCTGATTCCCGAGGGATCAAGCTGGGACGAGATTGTGAGGCTGGCCCGCGCTGTCGAAGACGCTGGCGCCACGATCATTAACACCGGAATCGGCTGGCACGAAGCCCGTATTCCTACCATAGCGACATCGGTTCCCCGCCGTGCCTTCACATGGGTGACGAAAAAGCTGATGGGTGAGGTTTCGGTTCCAGTGATCGCCTCGAACCGCATCAACACGCCAGAGGTGGCGGAAGCGGTGCTTGCCGAAGGCTGTGCCGACATGGTCTCGATGGCCCGTCCGTTCCTGGCTGACCCGATGTTTGTGGCAAAGGCGGCCCGTGGCGAGGCCGAGTTGATCGCGCCCTGCATTGCCTGCAACCAAGCCTGCCTCGATCATGTGTTTTCGGGCGAGACGAGTTCCTGTCTTGTCAATCCGCGCGCCTGTTTCGAGACCGAGCTGGTTATCCGGCAGACCGAGGCACCCAAGCGGATCGCCGTGGTCGGCACTGGACCGGCCGGGCTCTCCGCTGCGCTGACCGCCTCCGAACGCGGACATTCGGTGACCCTCTTTGAAAGGGACAGCCGGATCGGTGGCCAGCTCAACATGGCGCGCAGGATACCCGGGAAAGAGGAATTCCACGGTCTCGTGGAATGGTATGAGACAAGCGTGCGGGCGGCGGGCATTGATCTGCAGCTAGAAACTGCTGCGGATCTACGGACACTCGATGGCTTCGACGAAATCATCGTCGCTACCGGCGTCACTCCACGCGACCCGGGAATTCCGGGGCAGGACCAGGCACACGTCCTTGGATATCGGGACGTGCTGCTCGGAGGAGCTGAGGTCGGACAGCGCGTTGCGATTGTCGGTGCCGGCGGCATCGGCTTCGATGTGGCGGAATTCCTGCTGCAGGATGGCGAGAGTCCGACCGAAAATCCCGCGCTTTGGAGAAAGGAGTGGGGTGTCGGAGATCCCTCATTGACGCCTGGCGGTCTCGCGCAGAAGGGGCCGCAGCCGAAGAGGCCGTCGCGCAAGGTAACCCTCCTTCAACGAAAGGCTACGGCGCTTGGAAAGGGGCTCGGAAAAACGACCGGATGGATCCACCGCGCCGCGCTCAACATGAAAAACGTGCGGATGATTGGCGGCGTGAACTACGAGCACATCGGGGCAGACGGGCTACACGTAAGCTTCGGTGAGGCACGTGAAAACAGCACACTGATTGAAGCGGATACCGTTGTGATCTGCGCCGGGCAGAACTCAGAACGGACGCTTGCGGACGAGCTTGCCGCTGCTGGCAGAACTGCACATGTGATCGGCGGCGCGGACCTAGCGGCGGAACTTGATGCCAAACGTGCCGTTGATCAGGGAATGCGTCTGGCGTCAGTGATTTAGCGTCTCTTATGTTGTCTTGCATGGCATTGACTTGGGGCAAAAGTCCGGTGCCTGACTCGCAACGTCCACGATGCTCCAACCGTTTGCCTGAAGACCACTGACCCGAAAGTGCGCCTGGTGTTCCGGCCCACCGCACCCCAAGTCCATGCGCTTCTGTAAGTGCCCGACTGCTACATGGAACGGCCCAAGGAAGCTCAGACCAAGGCATTTGGGCGGCAA
>JAJEAY010000179.1 GCA_022824145.1 Rhodobacter sp.
ACCGTTTGCCTGAAGACCACTGACCCGAAAGTGCGCCTGGTGTTCCGGCCCACCGCACCCCAAGTCCATGCGCTTCTGTAAGTGCCCGACTGCTACATGGAACGGCCCAAGGAAGCTCAGACCAAGGCATTTGGGCGGCAAACGGTATGGAGGGTTCTGAAGCTTGACGCCCGTCCGTTATTGCGTTTCCAAAAGGTATCCGTCGGTGCCACAGACCGCACCTCCGAAGGCGAGGCCCATGGGCGGCGCTCTCTGCCCGATTTACTCAGAGATCTTATCTTACCGGACCCAGACCGCTTACGATTGGCACACAAGCGGAAATTCCGATCGCGAAATCACACCAGATAGTCCCAAGATTTTTCTTTGCCGCATTTGGGGCAAGGATACATGTCTTTTAACCATTTAACAATTTCATCTTTGAAAATCAACATAGCCGCACCACCTGTAATAATTGCAATACATAGAGGAAGAGCAAATCCTGTTCCCGCAAAAAGATATGCAACCCATGCCCAACAACCACCACCCACCGCCGCACCACCAATAATTTTAACGAATAAACGAAGGTTTACTTCTTCTTTGTAATTGCAGCCTCTGCACCGAATTTTCATTGACCTTTCCTCTTTCCACTGCGTCCCAAAACACCGACGATTCGGAACTCCGGAAATGAACTTCCGGCAAAAAAAGGTAAGGCAAGAGCCTTTTTGCAAAATTATTTCGTTTCCAATGGCCGCGGCCCTCGTGCGGCACCGTCAGTTGGCTCCAACACAGGTCTGTATGAGTTTCCAGCTGGAATTGTGGCTTTTGCGCCTTCGACGTGCCAGCGGGACCGAGCTCGGTACAAGCCGTCCACCGAAAAACACCCGGTTTCAGGAAAAACTCCATTTGAACGCAGAGTTTTGCGAGATGCTCGAAAACCTCACCTCCACGGTGCTATGCCGATGTCGGTATCGCACCATGGAGGCAGGGTGATAAATTCACGATTCCGCTCTGGAGCGGCGGTGCCTCGAGCGAGTGCAGTTACTCGGTAGCAACCAGAACGGCTTCTACCCGACGGTTCCGGGCGCGGCCCTCTTCGGTCAGGTTGCTCGCCCGAGGCGCCAGGAAACCAACACCATCGGACAGGAGCTGGCTGCTGGAAACCCCGTGCCGCTGAACAAGCCGCTCAAGTACCGCGGCGGCGCGCATCCGGGATAGATCAATGTTGGAGTCCAATGCCCCGACTGCGTCTGTATGGCCGACGAGCAACACCGTTCTGCCGGGCCGCGCGTTCAGATAGGATGCAAGACCTGCCAGCGATGCGAATGTCTCGTCTCCAAGCTGGGATGAACCGGTTCTGAACGCAAGATCGTCAAGCGATACATGCCCGGTCGGTTCCAGCGTCTCTCCCATCTCCCCCACATCCGCTGCCGGCATCGCAGACGGATGAGGCGTTTCCGCTGACAGAACGCTTGCAACCTTCCCGTTCGCGCTGATCTGGGACAGAAGCACATAGCCGGCGTTGGCGGTGCGGCTCACGATCATGCTGATGTACTCGTCATCGTTGCCGTTGGCTGGCCGTTTCGCCGAATAGTACCTGTAATCGCCGAGATTCACATGCATGTCCGGCTCAGGCAGGACATCGATCTGGAAACGGAAGTCAAATCCTCCGCAGGCCATTGTCTCGCACTCGAACAGTGTCTCGAAGCCTGAATCCATGAACTGCTGCCGCAACGGCGCAAGAAGCTGCACGGTTGTGATCTCGCCCACCACTCTCCAGCTCTGACGATGCAGCGTGCCCTCGGCGGTTATACCCTCCGCAGGCCTGTCGATGTACGGCCCTGTCGCAATAAAATGGCTGGCGCCGACGGCGTTCTGCTCCGCCAGGGATTCCGCCAGCCAGGGTAGTTCCAGAACAGTGGCATGCGCTGCGGCAGCTGCGAAGAGCGGGACAAGTGTCGTTGCGGCGCGCAGGATCATCGCGCGGCGGCGTGGTACGCCTCGTTGGGCTGCATGTCGATGGCCGACGCAACTCGGTTGGTCATATTGAAGAACCCGGCGACTCCTGCGATGTCGAAAATGTCGCGATCGGAAAATCCGACGTCCCGCAGCGCCCGCCGGTCAGGTTCTTCCACTTCGGAGCTTGCCTTGGTGAGTTTCGCGGCAAAATCCAGCATCGCGCGCTGTCGGGCATCCAGGCGTGCCGCCCGATAGTCCATCACCATCGCCTCTCCCAGCACAGGATCCCCGGAAATCTCCCTTACGGCGGCGCCATGGGCGACCTGGCAGTACCAGCAGCGGTTGATCGAACTCACAACGACGGCGATCATTTCCCGTTCAAGCTTCGACAGGCCGCTATCGCCAAGCATCAAGTCGTTATACACAGTCGTGAACGCGTTGAGCTTCCCGATGTCGAACGCATAGGCCTTCAGGACGTTCGGAACCAGTCCGAGCTTTTCCTGGCAGAGATCGAAATACTTCTGCGTCACCTCTGGCAACGGTTCGACCATTGGCAGGTCAAGCGCAGTTATCCGCGTGGATTCTTCAGGCATATCCGCTCCGGCAGATGGACATCCTCATTCGGTTCTGTAGTGGTATCCTGACAGAATCTTCATGCCATTGGAAGCGTAGAGAGCGCTTCCGGTCTTGTTTGCGCGGGTTGCCGCCAAAGCCAGATGGGACGCCCCCCTTTTCGCAGCCCATCGCGCGGCCGCCCGCAGAATGTTGGAACCAACCCCACGGCGTCGAAGAGTGTTCGACACAAATATTGCATGAACAATGACCAGCCTTTCATGAACGGCAGCAAAGGCTACTCCTGCCGGCCGGTCTCCGCTTCGCGCCAGCAGGGCAGTCTTTGGATTTCCAACGCGCTTCATGACCGCGAGACGTTCCGGCCCGACCTCTGCCGATGTCCAGAGTTCAGCCATGATTTCGAGCGGAGGATAGATGTGGAACACAGACGCACGCGGCAATGGCACCGCCGCCAGAGGCGCCGTTTCGGCCATGTGGACCGCAACCGGGTCCTTGATCCGGTAACCGCGGCGCGCCAGCATCGCGTCAAGCCGGTCCTCGCCCGGCCTGATCATGAAAATGCGGCTTTGGCCCAGTTGTGACATCGCATTTTCGGCGACTTCGATGTCGGAGTCATCAACCGGCGCCTCGGCAGTTGTTGAGGTCACACGCTGGCCGCCACCGTCGCCGTCGCGGATCCTCCAGGGTCCGATCCGCCTCATTCCCGCAGGACGCCAGGTCGCTTCCAGTGCCGCGAACAGTTCCTCAATGGAAGGCTCTGTCATTCCGTCGCGTTGGGAAATGCCGCATGCAGGTCACTGACCGCCGAACCCAACAGATCGCGATCAGTTCCGCGCACCACAAGATTTACGCCGAATCGGCCATGCAGCAGGAACGGATACGACCCGATCGACAGTTCCGGATAGACTTCTGCGATTCGTCCAAGCGGCCCTGCGATCTCGCCTTCCGGAAGGCCGACCCGTACTGTCTCGCTAAGCATGGGCGCACCTCCGGCCAGTGTCGACAGCACGCTTGCCACCATGGCTTCGAATATTGACGGAACTCCCGCCAGGACGTGCACGTTGCCCAGAGTGAACCCCGGCGCGGCCGAGACAGGATTTTCAATCAGAACCGCTTCGTCAGGCACCCGTGCCATGCGGAGGCGAGATGCGTTCATTTCGATGCCCAGCCGTCGGCAATGCGCCTCCAGAACAGCCCTCGCGTCTTCCCGAACGTCGATTGGAAGCCCAAATGCCGCGGCAATGGAGTCGGCCGTTATGTCATCATGTGTGGGGCCGATGCCTCCGCTGGTGAACACTTGGTCATAGGCCTCCCTGAGCGCATTCACGGCACTCATGATCGCGTTCTGGTCGTCGCCAACGATACGGACCTCTTTCAGGTCGAATCCTGACTTCGTCAGCTCGCCCGCCAGATGGAACATGTTGGAGTCGCGCGTGCGGCCGGACAGCAACTCGTCACCGATTACGATCATTGCCGCAGTGGGGTTGGGCATCGTCATCTCCCAAAGTCCGCAAACCGACGCGGGCCTTCGATAGACCCTAACCGGCCACGCATCGATGCGCCAGCCGCGATCTTTGCGGTTTTCGGCGATCCCGGTACGATGTATCATCCGTGCTGCAGATACAGGGAGTTCATCCAATGAGCGGAACCATTGAGGCACGGCTGGCAGAAATTGGCGTCACACTTCCGGACGCACCGGCTCCCGCAGCGAATTACGTCCCAACGGTGAGGGTTGGCGACACGCTTTATGTCTCGGGGCAGATCAGCCAAGACGCGACCGGGCTGATAACCGGCAAAGTCGGCGTCGATCTAAGCGTCGCGGAAGGCGCAGCCGCAGCGCGCACGTGTGGATTGGGCCTGCTCGCGCAGGTCAAATCCGCCTGCGACGGCGACCTCGACCGCCTGCAGCGTGTGGTTAAACTGACCGGCTTTGTAAATTCCACGCCTCACTTCACCGACCAGCCAAAGGTGATAAACGGCTGCAGCGACTTTCTCGTCGAAGCGTTGGGCGAAGCGGGCCGTCACGCGCGTTCGGCGGTTTCAGCGGCGGCGCTTCCACTTAACGTCGCGGTGGAAATCGAGGGCGTGTTCCAGATTCGATGACTCCGCTTCCGACGGAGTTCCTGACACGTCCGCTGACCCATAGAGGCTATCACGATCGATCGGTCGGCGTTCCCGAAAACTCCAAGGCTGCATTTGAAGCGGCGGTCACCGCAGGTTATGGAATCGAGCTTGACGTCCAGCTCTCCGCCGACGGCGAGGCGATGGTATTCCATGACTTCAGCCTGGAACGTCTCACATCCGAATCGGGACCGGTTCGGCTGCGCCGTCGATCCGAACTGGAGGCCGTCGAGATCAGCGGGAGCGGGGAAGCCATTCCCGCGCTGGACGACGTTCTTGATCTGGTTGCTGGGCGCGCGCCCGTGCTTGTTGAGATCAAGAAACATTTGATCGCCGATACAGGCGGCGGGGACTCACTGGAGCGCGCGGTCGCACGCGCAGCGAAATTCTGCGATGGGCCTGTTGCGGTCATGTCGTTCTGTCCAAACTCAATCGACGCGTTCGCCACCGCTGCGCCAAGTGTTCCACGTGGACTGACGACCTGCCCGTTCCGACCACAGGACTGGCCAGGCCTGCCCGATGTGATGTTGGCCAGCCTGAGTGACGTGTCGGACTACGAACGGCTCGGAGTTACTTTCATAAGCCATCTGGTGTCCGATCTACGACGACCGCGGGTTGCCGAACTCAAGGCATCCGGCGCCCATGTCCTATGCTGGACCGTGCGCAGTGAAGAGCAGGAAGCGGAAGCGCGCAGGATCGCCCACAACATCACTTTCGAAGGCTACCCCGCCGGGAAATCCGCGTCTTGACGCGCGCAAACGACCGGCCAGCAGGAACAGTCAATGTCCGAACCTGTCATTGAAATCGATGTTCTCAGCGGCATTGGCGAGATCGCGCCGGAGGATTGGGATGCCTGCGCCTGCCCTGAGGCAACGGCAGGCGATCGCCCGATTGACCCGTTCACCACATGGCGTTTCCTGAACTCGCTGGAAGTGTCGGGTTCGGTCGGGCCGGGCACCGGCTGGGTGCCCCGGCACCTTGCGGCCCGGATGGATGGCAAGATCATCGCGGTTGCGCCGCTATATGCAAAGGGACACAGCCAAGGCGAATACGTCTTCGATCATGGCTGGGCTCATGCCTACGAACGGGCAGGACGAAGCTATTACCCGAAACTCCAGATCGCTGTCCCGTTCACGCCAGCGACGGGCCGCCGGCTGCTGACACTTCCGGGATTCGAGGAAACCGGAAGAACGGCACTGCTGCAGGGCGCTGTGCGTCTGACAGCGGCGCACCGGCTTTCGTCGCTGCATGTCACGTTCTGTACCGAGACAGAGGCAAGGGCTGCCGAACAGCTGGGATTGATGCACAGGCTAAGCGAACAGTTTCACTGGGAGAACCGAGGCTACGGGGACTTTACGGCGTTCCTTGCGGATCTGAGTTCACGCAAGCGGAAGAACATCCGCAGGGAACGTGCTGCAGTACAGAAGTTCGGGGGCACGATCCACGAACTGACGGGCGACATGATCGAATCCAGTCATTGGGACGCATTTTGGCAGTTCTACCAGGATACCGGTGAGCGCAAATGGGGGATGCCATACCTGACAAGAGCGTTTTTTGAAGAGGCACACGCCAGTCTTCGCCACGACATCCTGCTTGTTCTGGCCGAACGCGGCGGCCGTTATGTAGCGGGAGCGCTCAACTTCATCGGACGCGATGCATTGTACGGCCGCTACTGGGGCTGTGTCGAGGACCATCCCTTCCTGCATTTCGAGCTTTGCTACTACCGCGCCATCGATTATGCGATCCGCAACGGGCTTTCACAGGTCGAAGCGGGTGCACAGGGTCCGCATAAACTGGCCCGCGGCTATTTGCCTGTCGCCTGCCACTCGCTTCACTGGTTTGCGGAACCGGCAATGCGCAACGCGGTAAACCGCTATCTGGACGGCGAGCGCCAGGCTGTCGGCGAGGAGATCGCGTTGTTGACCGAATACGGACCGTTCAGAAACGCTGGAGACGGGACTCATGAGCGATAGACTTACGGATACGCAGCGAACCGAGGGCCTGGAGCCGCTGCTTCATTCCGGCTGGAACATGGTCGAAGGCCGGGATGCGATTCGGAAGACCTTCGGCTTCCGCAGCTTTGTTGAGGCATTCGGGTGGATGACCCGATGCGCGCTGTGGGCGGAAAAGTGGAATCACCATCCAGAGTGGTTCAATGTCTACGGCAGAGTTGACGTAACGCTCTCCACCCATGACGCGGACGGTCTGACCGAACGCGACCTCAGGCTTGCCAGAAAGATGGATTCTCTGGCGGAATAGGCCCGCGCGGGGTTCATTTACAGCGAGGTCACGACGGGCGCTCGCCCTTCCTCATACCAGCGCTTTGATTGCCTCCAGCATGGTCTCTCCCGCTGTCGTTTCGCAGACGCCGCTGTCCTTCTCGACATGCAGCACCTTCACCACGCCATCATCGGCGAAGAGCGCATGCCGCACCGCACGGTCATGGAGGCCGGCTTGGGGCACCGAGAACGCGAATCCTGCGGCTTTGGTGTATTCCGACGATGGGTCTGAGAGCATAGTGATACCGGCGACCGTGGCACCGGTCGCCTCGCCCCATGCCTCCATTACAAAGGGGTCGTTGACCGAAACACAGATCACTTCATCTACTCCTTCGTCGGCCAGCTGGTTTCGGGTGCGTACAAAACTCGGCACATGTGCCGAAGTGCAGGTGCCGGTAAAGGCGCCTGGCACGGCGAACAGCACCACTTTTCGGCCAGCCAGCCGATCGGCCAGATCTACTGTCTCGAATCCATCTTCCTTTTTCTGCAGAAGACTCACGCCGGGAATCCGTTCGCCCACCGTCAATGCCATGTCAGCCCCTTTTCGCCAGTTGCGTTCCGTTCAGTCCACGATATAGGGGAGACTTCGGTGGAGAACCAGTGCGGGAACCGAAAAGGTGCGCGATATTGTTGTCATTGGCGCCGGGCAAGCCGGGGCATCACTTGTGGCCCGGCTGCGCAGCCTTGGTCACGACGGCAGCATAACGCTGATCGGCGAGGAGCCGGTCGCGCCTTACCAGCGCCCGCCACTTTCCAAGAAGTATCTTCTGGGCGAGATGGCGCTGGAGCGGCTCTACCTTAGACCCGAAAGCTTCTATTCCGAGAATGGGATAGAGCTTCTGACGTCCTGCACCGCCGTTTCCATTGACCGCGCCCGCAGGCAGGTTTCCATAGGTGACCGGACAGTCTCCTATGACGGGCTTGCGCTTTGCACGGGCGCCGTGCCGCGCGCGTTGCCTGCTTCGATCGGCGGATTGCTGGCCGGCGTGCATACGGTCCGCGCACTCGCCGATGTCGACGCGATGGCTCCTGCGTTCATCAAGGACGCCCGGGCGCTGATTGTAGGAGGAGGATATATCGGGCTTGAAGCCGCTGCGGTTGCGGCGTCCAGAGGCATGAAAGTCACCTTGATCGAGGCGGCGGAACGCATTCTGCAGAGGGTCGCGGCGCCGGAGACTTCTGACTATTTCCGTGCGCTGCACTCACGCCATGGCGTCGACATCCGTGAACGCGTGTCGCTCCGGTGCCTGACCGGAGGGGAATGCTTGACAGGCGCAGTGCTTTCCGACGGCACCGAGCTGGCTCTCGATGTCGCTATCGTTGGCATCGGAATCACCCCGGCGACGGAGCTGGCGGAAGCGGCAGGCCTGGAGATCGAGAACGGAATCAGGACGGATATTCGGGGCCGCACGTCGGATCCGTCGATCTGGGCCGCAGGTGACTGCGCGTCGTTTCCCTACCGGGACGGGAGGATTCGTCTGGAAAGCGTTCAGAACGCAATTGACCAAGGAGAATGCGTGGCTGCCAACATGCTTGGCGGCGCACAGGACTATGTTCCCCATCCTTGGTTCTGGTCGGACCAGTACGACTGCAAGCTGCAGATCGCAGGGCTTGGCACTGGTTACAACCGGCTGATTACCAGGGGAAACGGAGACAGGGTTTCTTTCTGGTACTTTGCGGGCGACACTCTTCTTGCGGTTGATTCCATGAATGACGCCCGGGCCTACATGATAGGAAAGCGGTTGCTGGAAATGGGAAAGTCCCCTGATCCGACGGTGATCGCGGATGCGAACGCGGATCTGAAGCCGTTGCTGCGCGCATAGGGTCCGTGCCAGGCGGGGTGCTGGAATTTCCGCTCGGGCACGTAGCAATGGATCTGTCGCGCCGACGAGGGGCGGCGCCATAAAAGGCTGGCATCGGCCAACCCACGCCCGTCCACGCGCTCTTCAGATTCCGGTTGCCGGAAAGAATCAGGCATCCGAACTTTGATGCGGAAGGGTGTGGATTTCTTTGACGGATCCCGAACGGCGGAGAACAGCATTTTGCTCCAAAGACCGTCATCTGGAATGTGCTGAGGTGTCATATGCTGCGTTCGATGCCATCCGCTGCAATGGCTACGTGAATTTTCAGGAGATTGCGTTCATTCCGCACATGCAGTAACGGACCCGGAATTGCCTGAACAGGGCTACGGCAGCTGTAGCCGGAGCACTGGAATTCGGGCCAGTAAACATAGTCCGATCCCGGAGGCAGCGTGCAGACGGTTCCCGTGTTTCTTATCAACCTGGACCGTCGCCCTGACCGGCTGGCGCAGATGCAGGCGGAATTCGGCAAAGTCGGCGTCGAATTCGAAAGGGTGCCTGCGGTCGACGCGAAAAACCCAAGCCAGGATCTTGATGGCTGGTCGTTTGATCCGCGCATATCCACCGGTCCCGCTACGCTGTGCAACATGCTGAGCCACCTTTCGGTTCTGAGCCGGGTGGTGGCCGATGGAATTCCGCTCGCGATGGTTGTCGAGGATGACGTCGAACTGTCACCGGATGTCCGTGATCTGGTCTCACGCAACGACTGGCTTCCGAACGGGACCGGGCTGGTTCAGTGCGAGGGAAGCGCCGGCAGCCGAAACGGAATCCGTCTGCTGGGTTCCGCGCATTCATCGTCACCGGCATCCGGGCGCAATCTTCATAGGCTGCACTCGCGCGCGATGGGATCAGCCTGCTATTTCGTAACCGGCGCCGCGGCGGAGATTCTGGTCCGCGACACCAAAGTTTGCCTTCCCACGGACCATCTTCTGTTCAATTCAGCGGTTTCGCCTTTGTTTCGCAGACTGGGGGTCTCGGTGCTGCTTCCAGCCATCGCCACACAGTCCTACGGCGGTTCCGATACAGACCTGCGGAAGGGCAGCGCGGGCGTGCGACGGAGGACAAATGCGGGGCGGCTGCTGATGCTGTTCACATCGTTGTTCAAAGCATATCCGCGGCAGCTTCTGGCTGTGGCCCGCGGCGCCCGGTTCCTTGACCACCGGTTCAGGCCTTGAAACTGCCGAAAACGGCAGCGCAACGACGCCTTGCGGTCATGCCGTTGGCTGATGGCGGACGGTAACCCGATGCGCGTGCTTGTCATAAACGTCGCCGCTTCCACTGACAGAATGCGGTTCCAGCGTGAGCAGCTGACAGCGCTTGGCCTCGAGTTCGAAAGGATTGAGGCGATCACTCCGGAAACGCTTGATCCGCCGGTCACGGACGCCGTCTGGCGGTCATGGCAGCGTCCTCTCAGGGCGACGGAGATGGCCCTGTTCGCTTCCCATGCCGCGGCATGGCAGCGCGTGATCGAGCTCGGCTCACCCTGCCTGGTTCTGGAGGACGACGCCATGCTTGCGGCCGATGTGCCGACGCTTCTGGGAAAGCTGGAATCGGCTGACGGAATCGACCATGTCCAGCTGGAGACTGCGGGAAGGAAGAAGGTTCTCGCCCGCAGATTCCATCCGTCCCTGCCTTTGCGCCGCATCGTTCAGGACCGGCACGGCGCGTGCGCCTATGTCCTTTACCCTTCGGGCGCCCGCCTGCTGGCCCGCCGCCCGCCTGCTCCGGTGGATGCGGCGATTTCCACGGCCTACGCGCTCCGGTCCTCACAGGCTGATCCCGCGCTTGCGGTTCAACTCGGCACCGCTCCCCTATACGGTTTGGTTCAGCCGATCGAGGTCACCAGCCTGGTGGACGCTGTCGACCGCCCTGACCGCAGGGCGTTGCCCGGCTCCGAGGCCCGGAGGTTTCGCCGCCGCCGCGTTCTGGGGCAGCTCCGTATGGCCCTCCGCATGCTGGCTCGCGCTCCGTGGATCCGTCGCGATGTACCGGTGGCGGGGGAGTGGCCCAGGATTGATCTTTCCGGCGCCGAAGAAGGAGACGGCTCCGATCCTGCAGATGGACCGGTTGACACCGGGACTTGCAGTCCCGTCGTCACTTCGAAACCCAGCACCTGACTCCTGCCGTTCTCGTAGCGCGTACCTGTCTCGGGTGGAGGACAGGTTGAACACCGCTCCCTCCTGACGCCACGACCTGGAAGGGAATCCGGTTCCGCGCGCTTTGAGCGCGGTGGAACAAGATCCGCAGGTCAGTGTTTGCGGATGTGGCGGATCGCGGATTCCTGTAGCTGTCGAATTTGCAG
Organism: Rhodobacter sp.; assembly: GCA_022824145.1. GTDB lineage: Bacteria > Pseudomonadota > Alphaproteobacteria > Rhodobacterales > Rhodobacteraceae > JAPOUP01. The sequence goes on from JAJEAY010000179.1 coordinate 11,070, forward strand.
TTTCCTGCTATAAACGCCATAATCCTGGCTTGGCGGAACCAACCATGGCGCGAAAACATGGCCGAATACCACTACACCGAGTTCGGGCTGAACCACGTTTATGTCGACGTCCGACGCTATGTCGGGATCATGCCGGTGAGAATTCGGTGGCAGTTCCAGCAATCGGACAACTGCACAAAATGACCGCGGAAGGAATCGTGACACACCCGGCAAAGATGACGGGTCAGGAACTCAGGTTCCCTCGGAGCGAAATGGGTCTGACACCGGTTCGGATCGCAAAGTTCGTTGAGATGACGCTACCGGTCGGTATCCGCCGGGAAAGGAACTAGATGCCGGTCAGACTCATGGCCGCAAAGAGGCTTCGTCTCGAAGTCTTCCCGGATGTCGAATCAGTTTCGGAAACGGCAACTGAAGAGGCGCGTTTCCACCAGAGGGAATTCTTCTGAAGCGCATGACCGAGCCCGACACAACGATCATGCCGGCGTCGATCATCGAGCTAAACAGCTTCGCGCCACCCAGATCCGGCCGAAGCCGCAGGACTCGCTCCAACAGGCAGTCGGGCCAAAAGAACTAGGGATGACGAAATGGAAAAGCCGAATTGTCACGAAATCATCGCGGTTGAAGAGCACTTCATGCACGCCTCGCTTACGGGGCACTTCGCGTCCGGCACACGTAAGCATCCCAAGCCTCTCCTTGCCCGGCTCTACGATTTCGCCGGCATCCGGATTGACGAGATGGACGGGGCAGGCATTGATATGCAGGTTCTGTCGCACCAGTCTCCGGGCAGCCAGCGACTAGCAGATGATGTCGCAGCGGCGGCCTGCCGTTCTGTTAACGACGCGCTTGCGGCCGTGATCGCCGAAGCGCCGGACCGTTTCCAGGGCTTTGCCATGATCCCCACGATGCTGCCTCATGCCGCGGCGGACGAACTCCAGAGAGCGGTCGAGGAACTTGGGCTCAAGGGCGCGATGGTCCACGGGATGAGTCGCGGCGAGATGATAGATGGTGAAGCCTTCTGGCCGATCTTCGCCCGGGCCGAGAAGCTGGACGTCCCGATTTACCTCCACCCTGCCCTGCCCGACAAGACGGTCACGGCCCGCTACTACGCGCCCTACGACGAATCCCATCCGATGTTCACGCGCGCCGCATGGGGTTTCGGAGTGGAGGCGGGAACCCAAGCCATCCGGCTGATCCTCTCAGGAGTTCTTGACCGGCACCCGGACCTCAAGTTCATTCTCGGTCACATGGGCGAGGCTCTGCCATTTTGGATGCCGCGGATCGACGAAAGCCTCAGCCGAGCCGGCGAAGCACCGGTCGACTTCCGCGCCGCCTTCCGCCGAAACTTCTGGATCACCACCAGCGGATTCTTCGCAGACGACGCGCTCCTGCTCTGTCTCAAAATGATTGAGCCCGAACGGATCCTCTTCGCGGTCGACTGGCCCTACGCGGACAACAGGAAAGGGGTCGACTGGATGCGTGAGGCACCAGTGGATGACGCGACCCGGAACGCGATATTCTCCGGCAACGCGAAACGGCTGCTGGGGCTTTGATCGAGATGCACCAGGTCCGTCATTCCGATTGTGGGTTAAAGGCAATGCGTATCTTCGATCCAAGAATTCGGCGGCAAGGCATCTCGTCTATGACCGCTTGGTCGGGTCGTTCGTGCCAACCGCCGCCACCATGATTCCTGCATCCGTTTGCATAGCCGTCCCTGGACAAAACTCCGCGATCGCCAGTGCATCATGTCTTGACCCCGTTCGTCACGTGGCGCGCGGGCGGCATTGTCCCAAGCCTCTGCAAAGAGACCTGCCCATGCCTGCCGGGTAACGTCGGCGATGTGCAGCGTCAGGATCAGGCGCTGCACGGCTGCGGCGCTAACGGTCAGAAGCGGGTTGTCGGACGCAGGCGGTTCGGTCGAATAGACGTCAACCACTGCCCCACCGATCCGACCGGCCTCGAGCGCTTCCACCAGCGCCGCCTCGTCCACTATCCCGCCTCGCGCAGCGTTCACGAGAATTGCGCCCGGCTTCATCAAGCCAATTTCCGCGGCGCCAATCAGCCCTCGGGTTCCATCTTGCAGCGGCACGTGCAGCGTGACGAGGTCGGCTCTGGCGAGCAATTCTCTGAGTTCGACGCGATCCCCGCTTTCGATTGCGGGATCACTGAAAATCACGTTTGCGCCCGTTTCCGAACATTGCCTCGCTGTCGCTTGGCCGATGATACCGAATCCCACCACTCCAACAGTGAGTCCCGCAAACTGGTTGAGGCCGCGCCGGATCATCCTGCGACGGACGTGCATGTATTCTCCTGCACGGATTGCCGCCGTGCTCCCGGGCAGGCACCGCAGGAGCGCCGAAACGGTGGCCACCACATATTCCTGCCACTGCCAGTGCCGAACGTCCTGGAACGCATGCAACCGCAATCCCAAGCCCTGCCAGCGCTGCACCGTCCACGCGGTCGATGCCGGCCCCGGCAACCTGAACGAGGCGAATCGCCGATCCGGAGAACAGTCCGGTTTCAAGCGCCGGTTCGACCGCCGGAATCACCAAGGCTTCGGCGGATCGCATCGCCTTGGGAAGCTCCCGGCTTTCCAGCTCCATGGCTCGCGGCGCTTTCACAGATCTCGACGACGACCCGTTGGTAGGTCGCCGGCGTGAAGGTCACAGTTGCCTCGTAGGGCATGTGCATTGGCGTCACGCCGACGGATGGTGCAGGCAGAACAAACCCATCCAGGAGAGCCGCAACCAACTCGCAGATCCGGGTTGCGGCTAACGTGTCGGTGCTTGCGGGCAGGTGTGCCGAGTGCTGCTCAACCGAAGCGCAGGGGAAGAAGACGAGCGGATTCCGCTTCGGTTGCGCTTTGATCTCCGGTTGGGTCAGGTCGGAGAAAATGCGGGTCGGTAGGCTCATGATCCGTTCGCCCTCGCCATCGCCATGAATTCGGAAAGCTTCACAGCGGCGGCGTTCCGTTCGATGGAGGCAAGCGCAGCGTAAGCGCAGGAAGCTGCCTCGTTGCCATTTGCCGCCGACAAATCCGAAGTCCGGCCTGTACGGCAGCTCTCGGCAAACATGTCGAGCTCTGCCGTGAACATGTTGGTGGCGGTCTCGTCCAGCACCTCGCGCTTGCTGAATCCGTCACGGCCGCACTGGATATAAAGTTTGGAAGAATCGCCGATCGCTTCAGGCGTGTCCCATGCGCCGAAGTCAATCTCGCAATGGATGAGTCCGCTGGAACCGAACACGCGAACGGAGAATCCCCCTGCGAGGTCCAGCATGTCCCGACATAAGCGATGGCGTCATCCGCAAAGCGCAGGAGTGTCATCGACTGGTCGTCGACCTCTGCACCGACGGGAATGAGTCTGGATGCTATGGAGGATGCCTCGACGATATAGGTGCCAGGATAGTTCGCCACGTCGAACATGTGAATCGCGATTTGGGAGAGAGGCCCGCCGGGCGCACGGTCGCGGTACCAGCGCTAGGTATCGGGGGTAAGTTCCAGTGCGCGTTCATTCGAAAAATTTGCCTCCATGAAACCGACCTTGCCAAGCTCACCAGCATCAATGCGCCGCTTTATTTCCAGCGCCCCGCCGAGGAGCCGGGCGGAATGGCCCACTTTAACGATCCTGCAGCGCATCGATGGCAAGGCCGTCCTCGAGGTTATGCGCGATCGGTTTTTCCATGTAGACGTGCCTGCCCGCCTTCGCGACCTGCAACGCAACCGGGTAGTACTGTTCGTTCGGGACGGTCAGTAACATCCCGTCGATGTCATCGCGGGTGAGGATTTCGTCCAACGTTCCGGCGGAAGGAACGCCCGTGTCGGCCTCTAACTTCATGCGATTCCCTTCGGACCCACTGTAGCCAGCGACGATTTCAATCTAGTCTGAGAGGTTCGAGGCGCGGGTGATCACTCTCGCCCACCTGCCAAGCCCGACGCCTCCCGCCCTGACCATCGTTCACCCCATTCGTTGCTTCAGCCAGCAAATGACGTGGTCGATGGCTTCGACCTGCACATTGTCGAGTTCATACTCTCCGTCATCGCCCCGAACCGGAAAGACATAGCCGTGGAAATCGTGATCGTAGGAAACCCATTCGACATCCTTCCCGGCCTCTTCCATGAGCTCGTAGGTCGTCCGGAAGATGCCCTGCAGATGATCGTCGTCACGCCCCATGACGAGAAAGGGCGTCTTGATCGTCGAGATCCGCAGCGACGCTGTTTCCATGTCGATTCGGCGACGGACCTTGTCGACCTCGACCATCTGCATTTCCTCGATGTTGCGCATTCCGGTGTCATCGTTCACAAACGCCGTGTTATCGTGGCTAAGCGCGAGGAACTCATGTGCCGCGGGTTCGCTGGCGACAGCTGCCGCAAGCCCGTGATATTCGGACGCGATCTTCAGCGCCATCTCCCCGCCGTGGCTCATGCCAATGACACCGATCCTGTCCTCGTCCACCCAAGGAAGCGTCTTCAGATAATCCGCGATCGCGATTTCATCTTCATATTCCAAGGGTGAGCGACTGAACATCTCCTGGCCCTGGCGCCTGTCGCGAACCATCTTGCCGCCGTTGTTGTAGCCGAGCTCGACTTCGGTTCTGTACCGGAGCCAGGCGCAGGCCATGCCCGCATCCGTGAGCCTGTCCATAGTATAGGCGCGGTTCCGAACGGCATCTCGGATCCAGCACATCCCCTCACCCCCGTTGCCCGCCGCCATCAGCACCATAGGGAAGGGGCCGTCGCCTTTGGGCTTTCGCACGCCGATCGGGGCATAGAGCCCGTCCCAGACCTCGACATACATAAGATGTACGGACTCACCGTTCACCTCTTCGGTCATGTGGACATGTTCAGGATCCGTCGTCATTTGATCTGCCAAGATGCAACCTCCTGCGGCGTTAGCATACATGCCGCCATACGACCGTCGTCACGTACGGTCAGTTCAACGTCACCAACATCCTCGAACTCGATCTCTACCTTGGTGCCATCAAGGTTGAGCCGACGCATGGCCGCGCGCATGGCCGCCGGAACTTGCTCGGAGCGAACGGCCATCGACAGCAGTCCTGCGGCTTCTTCATTGTCAAATGCGAGCTCGGCGGCAAATTCCGTCGTTCGTTCGACACCGACCAGATGCTCGAACATCCCCGGTGCATCCTCGAGCCAGCGGACGACGTCATCGATTTCCCATCCGCAGGCGGAAGTCGCCAATTCGCACCGGGTATGAAAACGACATCCTTGAGGCGGTCGTGCGGGATCAGGCACGGCACCCTCAAGACCCCGGATTTCGACATTGGCCTCCGCGTCCGGATCGGGTTTCGCCGCCATCAGCTCCCTGGTGTAGGGATGATGGGGCGAATCGAAGATTGCCTGTGTCTCGCCCGCCTCGGCAACCTTGCCGAGATACATGACGACAAGCCGGTCCGCCATGTGACGAACCACTGACAGGTCATGCGTAACAAAGAGATAGGCAAGATTCCTTTCCTTCTGCAGGTCGTTCAGAAGATTCAGGATCTGCGCCTGTACGGAAACGTCGAGGGCGCTGGTCGGCTCGTCCAGCACGATGATTTCAGGATTTAGCGCAAGAGCCCGCGCGATCGAGATGCGCTGGCGCTGCCCGCCCGAGAACTGGTGCGGGTAGCGGTAAAGATGCTGTCGGCCAAGTCCAACCTGTTCGAGAAGCTCAACGACGCGCTCGATCAGGTCGGCGCTGGCGGCTTCATTGTAGACCCTTAGCGGACGCCCCACCAGGTCGATGACGAGATGCCGAGGGTTGAGCGAGGCGAAGCTGTCCTGAAATACCATTTGGCAGTTGCGGCGGAAATTCCGCGCGGCCTTGCCCTCAAGCCGGTCGATGCGACACATCGCACCGTCCATGCTATAGTGGACTGCACCATCGGTCGGCTCGGCGAGGGCGGCTATCACGCGGCCAAGCGTGGTCTTGCCACAGCCGGATTCCCCGACCAGGCCAACGGTTTCCCCGCGTCGGATGTCGAATGACACGCCATCGACAGCCCGTACGTGGCCGACGACGCGCTGCAGTGCGCCTTCGCGAATCGGATAGTGCTTCTTGACCTCGCGAATGGAGAGGATGAAGTCATCAGCCCGAGGTTCAGCGGCAGCCTTCATGCGGTCACCCGGTCATAGGCTGGCCGTTCACCCGATGGCGCCGGATGATCAATGAAGCAGGCGACCGAATGGCCCGGGGCAATACTCTCCAGAACCGGGTCGTTGCTGCGGCAGGCGGCCGTTTCATAAGGGCAACGTCCCGCAAAGCGGCAGGCGGCAGGCGGATCGACAAGTTCCGGCACTGTTCCCCGAATGGCCGCAAGCTTGCCGCGCGGCGTGTCCGCGCCGGGAACTGCCGCCATCAGGCCGCGGGTATATGGATGGCGAGGGTTCGCGAAAACCTCCGCCGTTGTCCCGATCTCGACGATTCGGCCCGCGTACATCACCGCCACCCGATCGCTGATGCGCCGCACGAGCGACAGGTCATGGCTGATGTAGAGCACGGATGTCCTGCGACGCTGCTGAAGGTTGCGAATCAATTCCAGGATTCGTGCCTCCACTGTCACGTCCAACGCAGTGGTGGGCTCGTCCGCGATCAAGAGATCGGGGTTGCATGCCAGCGCTTGCGCGATCATCACCCGTTGCCGCATGCCTCCGGAAAGCTCATGCGGATAGCGGGCCATGAGCTTGGCGGGATTCGGCACTTGTGTTTCGGCCAGCGCATCGGCCACCATCTTGGCGAGAGACTCCTCGACCCGCCTTTTTTGTGCCCGTCGCGCACCTGGCAGCGAGAGAAGCCAGCCATCCCCGAAACGCGGGCTTTGTGATGCAAACCTCCGGATGGCACCGACCGTGTCGGCAGGGAGACCAGCAAGTGCAATGAGCTCCTCCGTTCGGTGCTGCAGAAAGACCTCTGCGATCTGCGCACCAATGGGGAGCGTCGGGTTGAGCGCTTTTCCCGGATCCTGGAAGATCATCGCGATGCGATCGCCGCGAATCCTGCGCATGTCCTCGGGAGAGATGCTGAGCAGATCAACCGACCGATCCCGGCCTGTCTGCCGTCCAGAACCATCGCAAGCGCCGCTTCCAGCACCTGCTGAGGCATTGCGGACGGCATGCGTATGAAACGTGACCGTACCGCCGGCCAGAATGCCGGGCGGCACTGGCAGCAGGCGGAGAAATGAACGGCCCGTGACGCTCTTGCCGCAGCCGGTTTCACCAACGAGGCCGAGAGTCTCTCCATCCCGGATATCGAAACTGACGCCATCGACCGCGTGGACAATGCCCCGCTTCGACTGGAAGTGAACCTTCAGGTCGCGAACCGATGCAACCGGGGATGCGCCATGTCTCGCGTCGAGCATCATCGCCCCTCGGTCCGTGGATCGAGCGCGTCGCGGAGGCCGTCTCCGACGAGATTGAAGGCAAGCGCCCAAAGGAAGATCATGAGGCCTGGAAAAGTAGAGGCCCACCACCGGCCCGACGCGATCCCGGCCTGCCCTTCGGAGACCAGCACGCCCCATTCGGCGATCCCAGCCTCCGACAATCCGATGAAGGACAGCGTCGCGCCGATCAACACGACATTGCCCATATCAAGCGTCGCCTGCACCGTCACCGGCGTCACCGCATTTGGCAGAATGTCGCGAAGGTATATGTTGAGCTTCGTATCCCCGATCACCCGGGCCGCATCGACAAAATCGTTCTGCTTGATCTGAAGGACCTGCGCACGCATGATGCGCGCGTACTTCACCCACAGCACCACCGCGAGCGCGAGGATGATGTTGCCGAAGGACGGCCCCAGCACCGCCGCGATGGCAAGCGCGAAAATCAGTTCCGGGATCGACAGGAACACGTCCACAAGCCGCATCAGCACCTCGTCGACCCAACCGCCGACCAGCCCGGCGATGGATCCGACAATTGTGCCAACGATCATCGTTGAGCCGACGACCAGGAGGCTCAGTTGCAACGACGTGCGGCTTCCCCAGATGACGCCGTAGAGCACGTCGCCACCCTCGTTGGTGGTTCCGAGCGGGTGACCCGGCGTCCCCGGCGGCTTTCTGACAGCACCCCAGTCGCGGGGCATCTGGTAGGGATCGGGCGAGTTCGGCTCGGAAATCCAAGGCGCGAAGATCGCCATGATGAGCATCAGGGCAATGACGACAAGACCGATGACCGTTGCCGGGTTCGAAGCCAACCCCTGCAACACGCCGAAAAGGCGGCGCATGCGCACGCGAAAGGCGGTGTCGGCTGTCATGTCACTTTCCCAACGTCACCCGGCGATCAAGGTTCGCGTAGACCAGATCGACGATGAGGTTCACCATCAGGAAGAGGACGGAGGTGAAAAGCACATAGGTCATCAACGTCGCTTGGTCACCCCTCAGAACCGAATCCGCCATCCAACGGCCGAGGCCGGGCCATCGGTATATGATTTCAACAGTGATGGTGCCCTGCAGCAGGAATCCAAAGGTCAGGCCGATGACCGTCACAGTCGGCACCAGCGCGTTTCGCCGGGCATGCCGCTTCAACACGATACGCTCGGCAAGTCCCTTTGCGCGGGCGGCGTCGACATAATCCTGCTGCAGTTCCTCGACCAGCGCTGAGCGCATCATCCGTGCAACGATCGCAGTCGCTCCGTAACCCAGCGTGATCGCAGGCAGGACAAGATGCCAGATCGCGTCCCAAAGGGCGGACGGACTGCCAGCCAGGATCGCATCAAGGGTATAGAGCCCAGTGGGGTGGGCAATGGACGCGAAAACTGTCGCGTCACTGCGCCCGATGGGCGCGATGCCTATATGTGCCCAGAAGACGATCAGAAGAAGAATTCCAAACCAGAACTGCGGGAGGCTCGCTCCGCTCACGGCCACGATTCGCGTCACGTGGTCTGGCAGCCGGTTCCGCCGCGCCCCGGCATATGTGCCAAGCGCGATTCCGAGGAACAGCGCCACCAGTCCCGCGGCAATGGCAAGCTCCATTGTCGCAGCGAGCTTCAGTGGGAAGACGTCCGCAACCGGGGCGGCGGCAACGCCCGACCATCCGAAATCGCCCATGGCGATGCCTCGGGCCCAGTAGAGGTACTGGACCCAGACCGGTTTGTCCAAGTTGAAGCGCGCCTCGATCTCGGCGACTTCGTCTGGCGTCATCTCGTGGCTGAGGTAGATCCCGACGGGCGAACCGCCCACCCGGGTCAGCGTGAATACCACGATGGACACGCCGATGATGAGAACGGGCAAGACCATCAGGCGGCGCAGGATATAGTCGCGAAGCTGCATCTGCCGACCTTATTTCAATCTGGCCCGTTCCGATGTCAGGACATTCTCTGGTTTATTTGTCAAAGAGTGCGAATTTCAGGCTTGGGCGCGGCCACAGAGGCTGCATGGCAAAACCCTTCAGCCAGTCGCGATGCGCCATCACGATGCCCTCCTGCGCAGCGATGAGCCACATGGGATCCTCGTAGAGTATCGTCTGCAACTCGCTGTAGAGCACTGCGCGCTTGACAGGATCAAGCTCAACCGCTGCCTGGTCAATGAGGCTCGCGACCCTTTCGGCGTCCCTGTAGCCATTGGCAAAGCCGTGGACCTCTCCCCACTCGCCGTCGGGATGCTGGTAAGCCCGCATATAGAAGTTCGGGTCAGCTGCCGGATCCGCGTTCTTCGCCCACATCGCATATTCAAGAGGATTCTGGGCGTGGGCATCGTCGAAGACCGACTCGGCCACTGCCAGCACATTGATGTGAAACTTCGGGTTGAGCCTCTCAATCGAATCCTTGAGTACCAGGCACATCAGCGCGAAGAGATTGCCCTCTTCGGTGATGACCGAAACAGAGAAGCCCTCGTCCCAGACGCCGGCCTCACGGAACAGACGTTCGGCTTCGGCGTAGTTCTGCTTGGAATAGGCCGGTGCATTCGGATCGTGACCGAAGACGCCGATGGGCGTGTAGTGCGTGTTGAACGCGCCGTAGCCTGCCAACGGGCCGTTAAGGAACGCCTCGTAGTCGAATGCATGGTTGAATGCCTGGCGAATGCGCGGGTCGTGGAAGAAATCGACCGGGATCGTGTCCTCCGATGGCAGCGCGCCTTCCGGGATGTTGAGGTTGAAGCCGATATGGAGCGGCTCAAGAAGCAACCCGCCCGAATAGATGGTCACGCCATCCACACCTTCGATGTCGGCGATGAAGGAAGGGTCGGTCTCGATGGTGTCGAACTCACCTGCACGCAGGCCAAGTACCCGGACATCCGGGTCGCCTCCGATCTCGATCCGGACGTCAAGGTTGGCGTTTTCGCCCCAGTAGCTGTCGTTGACTTCAAGCTGGATGTTCTCGTTCCGGTTCCAGGCCACGAACTTGTACGGACCCGTCCCGACCATGTTTCCCGCCATGAATGGGTTTGGCGCGCCAGCCTCGACTCCGCCGTTCGCTTCCACCGCGTCCTGACTGACGACCGACGCTACCATGGACACAACAACCGAGTTGAGGAAACTGGCAGATGGCTCCGAGAGCGTCACGCGGAAGGTCATGTCGTCGACCGCTTCTGTCGATGCGACCACATCTGACAGGGCGCCGGAATTGCCCTCTGGCAGGTCCATGGTCATGGCCCGGTCCCAGGAGTACTTCACGTCATCAGCGGTGAACGCCGTGCCGTCGTGGAAAGTCACGCCTTCACGCAGCGTGAAAGTGTAGCTCATCCCGTCACTCGAAATGCCACCGTTCTCCAGGCTGGGAACCGCGACCGCCAAAGATGGAATCAGGTCAGGACTCGCCGGTCCGATATCCAGCAGTCGGTCGTAAACCTGAAGAATCACCGTTTCGCCCCCCTCGCCCGGCTCCACCTGCGCAGGGTCAAGCGTTGTCGGCTCGTCATCGGCTGCGTGAACCAGCAGCCCCGGATTCTTCATCTGGGCCGTCGCCGCGAGCGGCACGGCAAGTGCCAGTGCAGCAATTCCGGCCTGAAGGCCATTGCGCCATCTCGTTGTCGTCATGTCATCCTCCCGATTGTCGTTGCAGTCGCTGGAATCCGAGCACCCTCCAGACTCTCTGTGACTGCCGCGAATACCAAGTTATGCAATCGTTTGTTCAAAAAGGGTAGCGCAATGCGGACTTCTTGTCTACAATCTTCTCACCCAAATGGCCCAGCATCATAATGGACTGATTCTAATGATAAAATCCATGGACAAGCTTGAGCATCGGCCCGGAGAGGATCCATTCATCGTAACTCGTGGAGGATTTTACCGACGTTGGCTGTCAATGATCGACGACATCGAGGAACTTGAACGCATTGTCACCACACTTGAGGGAACGACCGAGGACAAGTGGGTCCCGGTCTGGCGCGAAGTGGGTGCACGGCATGAAGCCGAGGGTGACCGCCTGGAAGCCGAGGGAGCCGTCGAAGCCGCCAAATATCAGTTTCTATTGGCAAAAACCTATTTCGCCATCGGCCGCTTTCCGGGCGAGATTTCACCGCTCAAGGCTGAAGTCAGCGCCGATTGCGCTCGGGCCTATCGCAAGGCCTGCTCCCATCTGGACCCTCCGATGAGAGTTCTGGATATCGTTTGCGAAGGAAAGAGCTTCCGCGCTCATTTCAGGGCGCCAGGATCCGATTCGCCCGTTCCAGCCGTACTGATCATGTGCGGAGCCGATGTCTTCAAGGAAGACAGGGGATGGGCGGCGGAACTGGCGCTGGAAGCCGGACTCGCGTCCTTGGTGATGGACGCGCCCGGCACGGGCGAGAATCCTTTCCCGTGGGAGCCGGAATCGGTCAAGGCCTGGGTTGCCGCCGTTGATGCACTGATGGAGCGCCCTGAAGTCGACGGGAACCGAATCGGGGCCTTCGGTATCAGCAGAGGCGGCTATTCCGTCATGCAGCTTGCGGGGACGGCGCCAGAAAAGGTCAAAGCGGTGGCCGCAATTGCCGGTCATCCGTTCGGTTACGAAATGTCCGAAGAGGAGATGGCCGCAATTGCAGAGGCACGAAACCGTCGTTCAACCCATCGCTTCGGGCCGCCCGACGGGCCACCGTCCTTTTCGACCTGGTCGGTCGAGAAGGAACGGGAGATCTTCGCCGGCTGGTCTTTGTCCTCGCTGGGCCTTGTCGAGAGAATCAACATGCCGGTCCTGATGATCAATGGCGACAATGATCATCTCGCGCCAATCGGAAATATCCACTACATGCTTGAGAGTGGGCCGGTAGGCACCCGCAGCGCAAAGGTCTACAAGGGTTCAGGTCACTGTGCGTTCGAACATCAGACGGAATGGGGACCTGCCACTTTCCGTTGGCTAAGAAGCAAGCTATCGGCCGAATGACCGCAAAGCGGGCCCCTTCAATGCAGCGCCAGACAGGCCGAACCCACGTTCGCTCACGATCAAGCAACGTGAGAGCGCCCTTCAGACATGACGCCTCTGCATTGTCTGAATCGGTTTATTGCGGGGCGTGAATTTTCTTCACCCGGACTTGGGTGATTCGCATGTCCGATATGTCGCTGAAAGCCCAACTGGTGTCGCTTTCAGAGTCTGCCGCCTTCCGCGGCCACCCACATCCGCGACCGATGCCAAGGAGCGAAAACAGTGCGCATTTTCAATGTCCTGATGGAGTTCCGTCCTATCCCATCTTTACCAAGTGCGGCCGCAAATTCAGACGACCATTGAAGCAACATTGGCGGTTTTAACCGGTTCAGAAGTTCGGAAATTCAATGATTTCAATGGGTAGCCGGATCTCGGGTCCGTTTGCAGCGCTATTTTCCGGGGTCCGGTCCTTCCGCCCTTCCGAGGATCGGGATAGCCTGCTGCCCATGTTCATCCGCTCCACAGGAACGGGCGTCGCGCCCGACGCCCGCAGGACCGTCGTCTGAAAGCCGGTCCGCAATCCATGCGAAACGCAGCCTGAACAGACATGGCACTCACTTTGCAGTGCCACTCAGACTTCCATACCATTGTTTGAAAACGATATTTTTCACTAGATGTTAAAGATGGGCTAGATCGGGCGGGGGCGTCATGATGCAGGAAAGCGCTGCAAAGTTCCTGTTCCCGCGGAGGAAACCCTTCGAGGCGCCCAAACCCCGCATGCTCTTTTCCCGGGTCGATGCCGGGATCCAGCGCGAGCCTCAGCGCCATGGTCGATGACCTGTTCGCTGCGATGATGGCAGGATCCTGCTTGCCCGCAAGACCGCCATCGTCGATCCTGATCAAGCGGCCACGTATGCCAGCATAGATCTCGCTCCACCTCCGACGAGCGAGAAAGTGACCCTCATCTGACAGCTCGCGGATCGGACACTGGTAGCGTCTCTTGCCGAGTTTGTCTCTTGCCGAGTTTGGCCTCTGCAAGCCGTTGTAATTCCGTTTGCCAAAAATGCGCCTGCTAAAGATGGGTTAACGCCGCCAATCGCGACATCCCGGTGAGGGTGTATCCGGATTTTTCCCGCTTAGGCCGTCTGCTTTCAGTCAAACAGGTCGGTTATCAGGTTATTCATCGAACGGCACCTGAGTGCCATGATGCTGTCAGCGTCCTTGGGTGCCCAGCAGCGGTCCATTTTACGGATTCAGGGCAGGAAACGAATCACTTCGCAGGTCTCTGTTCAGAATCGTGGGGAACCCCGGATACACCCTCTTGGCAATCGTGTCTTCACATCGGCACTGTCACAACGAAGACAGGCCTCCGCCTCGCTGTTGGGACGGCAGGTAAGGAAATACCCACATGGTGATGATTCGATCTGTGACACTATGCTGTGTCATGGGTCGGAAACTCGACCAGATATGCTCCAGAGACGGCAGCCAGCGCGGTTTGCGGGCACAAACCACCAGAACCGAAACGATTATGCGAGATTTTCTAGCCAAAACAGAGAAGAGACCGCTTGCAATCATTTATCAAAATGATAAACGAATACGCAGGACAGTCCTGCAGAAATGCGGTTGAAGCACGCCAGAGACAATGGCCAGCCGTGGCTTCCTAGCAAAGCTACAGACCGAATCAGAAGGATGGCGGCAGACCGCCAACGTGACGTCAGTTTCACCAAACACGCTTCGGAACGGATAGCGGAGCGTAGCCTAATCATGTCGGATGTGCTTTGGGTGCTTCGAACAGGTTTTGTGCACGATCCGGGGAAGGAGTCGACAGTGAACGAGCTGTATAAGTACGGAATCGAGGGGATACCCCCGAATTCGCTAGCTCGTGCAATCAAGATCATTGTGGTGCCAGATGAAGTTCGAAATCAGGTAAAGATCATCACCGTGATGTGGAAGAGCCAATCATGAGAGGACGAGATGGCCGTATACCACTACACCGAATGCGGGCTGAACAATGTGTACGTTGAAGTTACGGCGTTGTGCAAGGATCATGCCAGCGGGGACATGGTGACAATTCCAGCAATTGGGCAATTGCACCAAGTGATCGCGGAAGGAATCGTGACACACCCGGCAAAGATGACGGGTCAGGAACTAAGGTTCCTTCGGAGCGAAATGGGCCTGACGCAGGCTCAGATGGCAAAGTTCCTTAAGGTGACGCTGCTGACTGTTAGCCGCTGGGAAAGGAACGAAACGCCGGTCAAGGATACAGCAGAGATGCTGGTCCGGCTCATGGCTGCGCAGCGGCTCCAACTGGAAGTTGACCTGGATGTCGAGTCAGTTTCGGAAAAGGTGACCGAGGGAGCGCTTATCCACGAAATCCGCATCAAGGGCAGCGAAGAGGGACAGTACCGGTTGCTGGAAGCTGCTTGACACGGAAGTAAGTGTGCCCTGCCTGAACTTTGCGGGGCACTCCGTGTCTTCTCCCTGAACTAGTCCAGCATGCCTGGCGTATGAAGTTCCTGCCCTACGCCAGACCGGAGCGGATAATCGGCTTAGGTTGATGGCGTTCGCGCGTTTTGCCAGCAAATATGCGGGCGAAACCGCGCAGTTGTTCGAATTGGATGGCTGCTCGGTTCGCCTCGCTGCGGGGAGACGAACACTCGGGCGAAAAGGTATAGGCACTGGAAGGTATGCGGCTTCGAGCCGGAGGACTCCTTATTCTTGGTGTTTCGTCCTGCCATAGCTTGGCAATGCGCAAACAGACAGAGTTCCGCCGGAAGTGAGGGCGTCACAAAGCAGTCGATGCACCGCCGCTGTCAGGCTGTCGTCCGCCGATTCCGCGTTCCTCCACCAGTGCTGGCGGCCCCGTGATTTCGGTTCCTCTTTGCCAGTCCGCAGTCAGCTTCGGTCGGCTTGCAGTCGCCTATTGCTTTCGTGCGTTGGCCTTTGTCGGAGCGCTTGGGCATAAACGGCTTCATTCCCTGTCGCGCAAGTTCGTCGGCACGTTCATTGCCTGCATGGCCCGCATGCCCCTTGATCCATTTCCAGGTCACCTGGTTCCGCGATTGCGCGTCGTCCAAGGCCCGCCAGAGTTCCACGTTCTTGACCGGCTTCCTCGATGAAGTGATCCAGCCGTTGTTCTTCCACCCGTGAATCCAGCTGGTGATGCCGTTCTTTACATAGGCGCTGTCTGTGATGACGGTGATGGCGCTCGGCTTGGTAAGGGCGTCCAGCGCTGAAATAACCGCCGTGAGCTCCATACGGTTGTTCGTCGTATTCCGGTCGCCGCCGCAAAGCTCGCGGGTCTTCAGCAAGCGGTCGCCGTCGTATGCCTCAAGCAGGACGCCCCAACCGCCCGGCCCCGGATTTCCGCTGCAGGCTCCGTCGGTGTAGGCGATGATATCAGGCATGGGCGAACATTGTTATCCAGTCCTCGACATCGCCGGAGAGGCCCTTTCCCGAACCCAAGCGGGATGCGCCTGGCACGAATCCCACGTCCACAAGCAAAGTGCGCAGTTCATCCTCAGTGCAATAGGTATAGTGCCGTCCCAATCGGTCGATCTTTTCGCCGGTGCCCAGTTTCATGCCAACAAACAGGGGACCACCGGTTTCACAGATGGAATGAAGTGCTTCCATATGCCGGGGCAGATCGGCGCGAGGGGCGTGCAGCAGCGAAAAACTTGCCCATATGCCGCCCACCGGGCCGAACTCCGGAATGTCGTCAAAAGTCGCATGCACTGCGTTGACGCCGTCGTGACGTGAGGCTCGCTTCACCATCTCGGCGGATCCGTCAACCGCCAGCACTTCGAATCCTGCTTCCGCAATGCGGGCAGCGTGGTGGCCGGGCCCACACCCCAGATCAAGAATCCTTGCCGGAGGCGTGATGTCCTTGATGAATTGCGCAAGCTCAGCCGACGGGGACTTCGCGACCAGCTCCACATATTCGTCGGCCATTCGATCGTAGACCTGGAGCGTCCCGTTCATGTTTGATCCCTAGAATTGCGAAATGGCAGCCCGGAGTCCGCCTGCCATTTTCCGGACCCCGTTTGTCCGCAAGAGTCCCGCCTGAGCGGATCATGCTGTGTCTGGACTATTCCTGAGCGGCGTGTCCAGGATCAATCTCGCGTGGCGGTCGGCCAATGACATCCTTCAGCTCGTCAAGCTCAATGAAGTTGTCGGCCTGCCGACGCAGCTCGTCAGCGATCATCGGCGGCTGGCTCCTGATCGTCGAAACAACCGAAACCCGGACCCCGCGGCGCTGAAGGGCATCGACAAGCGGCCGGAAATCGCCGTCGCCTGAGAACAGCACGATGTGATCGACATAGGGCGCCAGCTCTATCGCATCCACCGCCAGCTCGATGTCCATGTTTCCTTTGACTTTCCTGCGCCCCATGCTGTCGATGAACTCTTTTGCGGGCTTCGTAACCATGGAGAATCCGTTGTATTGAAGCCAGTCAACCAAGGGACGGATCGGCGAGTAATCCTCGCTTTCCAGAAGGGCAGTGTAGTAGAATGCGCGAAGCAGTTTCCCGCGGCGCATGAATTCCTGCCGCAGGAGCTTGTAGTCGATATCAAATGCCAGCGCCTTGGCCGCCGCGTAGAGGTTTGATCCATCAATGAACAACGCCAGCCGCTCGTCTCTGTAGAACATTTCCAATCCTTTCGATTATCCAGATCGACAAATCGATGGTTCAATTCCAAGTTGGGTGAATTGCCTCTGTCCTTTCGGTGGAGGCGGCTTCAGAACTAGCATCAGTCAGGAAAGCATTCAATGCCGCAAGACACCGTTTCGAGCAAATCGTCGCAGGAGAGGTCCGCAGTACGGATGCAGGCGCTCGTCGCGCTGGGCGCCAACATCCCGAGCCGTTTCGGCCCGCCTGAGGAAACTCTGCTGGCGGCGCTGCAAAGGATGGAAGAGGCGCCACTACATATAGAATGCGCAAGCCGCCTCTTTGCCACTCCCTGTTTTCCGAAAGGCGCTGGCCCCGACTACGTCAACGCTGCGGCGGCGGTCTCAGGAATGACGGACGCTCACGCAGTTTTGAAAGCCCTAAATGCCGTGGAAAAGGAGTTCGGACGCAGGCGCGACACGCGCTGGGGACTCCGGACACTGGACCTCGACCTGATCGCGTTCGGCGATTCTGTCCTGCCAAACCTTGACACATACCAGAAATGGCGTGAACTTTCGCCTGAAATCCAGCGGCTTAGGGCACCGAAAGATCTCGTTCTCCCCCATCCTCGGCTCCAGGACCGCGCCTTTGTGCTGGTTCCGCTTCTTGAGATCGCACCCGACTGGAAACATCCGGTCACCGGCCTGACGGTCGCGCAGATGCACGACTCGCTTCCCGAGGAGGAAAAAGCCTCGGTCAAGCCATTGCGAACGGTCAGGTGAGACTTCATATCGCTTGCCAAGCGCTGTATGAACGCCTAAGAACGTCCTTTCACCGCCATCCTGACCTGGAATTGGAGAGACCATGGCCCGCGTTACGGTCGAAGACTGCGTTGACAAGGTTCCGAACCGATTCGATCTGGTAATGCTCGCCAGCCATCGCGCAAGGGAGATTTCCACCGGCGCCCCCATTACCGTCGACCGCGACAACGACAAGAATCCGGTCGTCGCTCTGCGCGAGATCGCCGACGAAGCACAGAGCGCCGAGGATCTGCGTGAGCGGATGATCGCGAGTCACCAGCACGAGAACGAGGTGGACACGCCGGAGGAAGTCCAGATGTCACTTCCGATGGACGCCGATGACCGTCCCACCGACGATGACCTGACAGAGGATCGGTTGCGCGCGTTGATGGCTGCGCACGATCCCGGATAACTGACGGATTCCGCCATGGCGCTGGATCGTCAGATCGGTGTCGAGGACTTGGTCGAAAAAGTCCGGGCATACAATGCCAGGTCCGATGGGTCACTGATCCGTGCCGCGTACAAATACTGCGAACTCATGCATAGAGGGCAGTCCCGGCAGTCTGGTGAGCCCTACTTCACCCATCCGGTCGAGGTCGCCCATATCCTCGCGGAAATGCGGCTCGACGACCAGACGATCATCACCGCGCTCCTGCACGACACGATCGAGGACACCAAGTCGACCTTTGACGAGACAAGACGCCACTTCGGTTCCGAGGTCGCGACTCTCGTCGATGGCGTCACCAAGCTGACCAACCTGCAGCTCTCCGGCACAGGCACCGAACAGGCCGAGAACTTCCGCAAGCTGTTTCTGGCGATGTCCAGGGACGCGCGCGTCATCCTGGTCAAGCTGGCGGACCGTCTGCACAACATGCGCACCATCAAGCACCTGAAAGCCGAAAAGCAGAAGCAGAAAGCGCGCGAGACGATGGACGTCTTCGCCCCGCTCGCAGGCCGGATGGGAATGCAGTGGATGCGCGACGAACTCGAGGATCTCGCATTCAGCGTCCTGAACCCGGAAGGCAGGACTTCAATCATGCGCCGTTTCCTGAAGCTTCAGAAGGAAACCGGCGATGTGATCGAGAAAATCACCGCGGACATCGAGGCCGAGCTGTCGGGTGCCGGAATCGAAGCGGAAGTGATGGGACGCGCGAAAAAGCCCTATTCCATTTGGCGGAAGATGCAGGAGAAGAAACTCAGTTTCGCCCGCCTTTCCGACATCTACGGATTCCGCGTGCTGGTTGAAGGAAAGGATGACTGCTACCGTGTTCTGGGCACGATGCACCAGAGATGGCGCGCCGTTCCCGGCAGATTCAAGGACTACATCAGCCAGCCCAAGTCCAACGGCTACCGGTCTATCCACACGACTGTTTCCGGCCGCGCCGGCAGGCGCGTCGAAATCCAGATCCGGACCCGACAGATGCACGATGTGGCCGAGAGCGGAGTCGCTGCCCATTGGTCCTACCGCGATGGTGTCAGATCCGGCAATCCCTTCGCCGTCGACCCCACAAAATGGATCTCGGACCTCACCGAGCGTCTGATGTCGGGCGACAGCGACGACGAGTTCATGAGAGACGTGAAACTCGAGATGTATTCCGACAAGGTGTTCTGCTTCACGCCAAGGGGCGATGTGGTCAAGCTTCCGCTTGGCGCGACACCGCTGGATTTCGCCTATGCAATCCATACCCGAATCGGCGACAAGTGCGTCGGCGCAAGAATCGACCATGAGCGTGTGCCACTATGGACACGGATCAGGAACGGCCAGATGGTCGAGATAATCACCGCTGAGGGCCAGCGTCCGCATGCGGAGTGGGAAAGCATCGTCAAGACCGGTCGGGCCGGATCCGCGATCCGCCGCTCTTTACGGGAGGAAGAACGCGAACGGTTTGTCAGGCTCGGACGGGAACTGGCAAGAGTGGCGTTCGAACATGTTGGCAAGCGCGCCACTGACAAAGCCCTTACGACCGCGGCGCGGCAGTTGAATCTAAGGGACAGTCAGGAACTCCTGAATGAACTCGGACGCGCGACGGTCAGCG
Source organism: Rhodobacter sp. (assembly GCA_022824145.1). Taxonomy (GTDB): domain Bacteria; phylum Pseudomonadota; class Alphaproteobacteria; order Rhodobacterales; family Rhodobacteraceae; genus JAPOUP01. The sequence continues at coordinate 30,779 of JAJEAY010000179.1, forward strand.
GAAACGACGTGGTCAGAACCCTCTACCCCAAGCTAGCGCCGGGAACCGGCGATGAAATCGACGCGGCCCGCGCGGTGGTGGGGCTTGCCACCGGCCAGAATTTCGAACGGGCGCAATGCTGCCAGCCGGTTCCCGGCGAACGAATTGCCGGAATCAGCTACCGTGGCAAAGGCGTGCTCGTTCATGCGATCGACTGCCCGGCCCTGCAGGCATTCGAAGACCAGTCCAATCGATGGGTGGACCTTCACTGGCACTCCGGGCCGCATCCGGCGATACATTCAGTCAGCCTGGACATCACGATTTCAAACTTCGCAGGCGTTCTTGGCCGGGTCTGTACCCTGATTGGCGAGCAGGGCGCCAACATATCCGATCTGAAGTTCGTAGACCGCAAGCCGGATTTCTACAAACTGATCGTTGATGTTGACCTAAGGGACGCGGAGCATCTTCATGCCGTAGTGCTGTCACTCGAAGCGGAAAGCGACGTAGCTTCGATCGAACGGTACCGGGATCTGAACCGCACGCCGCGGCCATAGACGGGAGCGGCGGACGAAGGGTGATCTTCAAACGGCGGGACACGCGTAATTGGCTGCAGGTCTTCGGCCAGTTCCTTTATCCGAAGGGCGGATGGAGGCGCGCTGCGCATTATGTCCTTCACCGCCTGCGCCGCCTGCCCGATGCACCGCACAGGATTGCGCGGGGTGTTGCCGTCGGCGTCTTCGTCTGTTTCACGCCGCTCTTCGGGTTTCATTTCCTTCTGGCCGCCGCGCTGGCGTTCCTCATCCAGGGCAACATCGTCGCCGCGCTGCTGGCGACTTTCATCGGCAATCCGCTGACCTTTCCGATCATCGCCGCGTTCTGCCTGGAACTCGGCGAGTGGATTCTGGGAATGTCGGTGGAAGTGCCGCTCAATCAGGTCTTCGGGGGGTTCGGCCGGGCAACGGTCGAACTATGGCGCAACTGCTTTGCCCTGTTCACCGACGAGGTGGCGCAGTGGAGCCAGCTGCATGGGTTCTTCCAGGATGTGTTCCTGCCCTATGTCGTTGGAGGAGTGGGTCCCGGAATCGTCGCTGGGACGGCGGCGTATCTTTTGACCGTTCCCGCGGTAGGCGCCTATCAGAAACGTCGGGTGAAGAAGCTGAAGGAACGGTTCAAAAAGCGCCAGAGCACGCTTAGACGGGCGGAGCAGGCCGCCATGCGCGATCAAGCCCCTTCGCCGGATGGTCGAGGGGAGCTGAAACGTTCCGAGAGGCCGGACCAATAAGGAGGTGCGGATGAGACCGATTGGCAGACTTCGGCTGGGGGTTAACATCGACCACGTTGCGACCGTACGCAATGCCCGCGGTTCGGCCTATCCGGATCCTGTCCGGGCAGCGGAAATTGCGCAGGAAGCGGGCGCCGATGGCATCACCGCGCATCTGCGCGAGGACCGGCGTCATATTTCCGACACGGACATCGAGCGCCTCATGGCGCATCTCACGCTGCCCCTGAATCTCGAGATGGCCGCGACTTCCGAGATGCAGCGGATCGCGCTGCGCCACAGGCCGCATGCGGTCTGCATTGTCCCTGAGAAACGCGAGGAGCGGACGACCGAGGGCGGGCTGGACGTATCGCGGGAGGAGAGCCGGCTGGCTGACTTCATTTCGCCGCTGGCCGGGGCTGGCTGCCGGGTATCGATCTTCGTCGCCGCCGATTCCTGGCAGGTCGAAGCCGCCCACCGTATCGGCGCCGCCGTAGTCGAACTTCACACCGGCGCCTATTGCGACGCCTGGACCGAGGGCCGGTTCGACGACGCGAAGGATGAACTATTGCGTCTGCGCACCGCGTCGGCGCTTGCGCATACACTGGGGCTTGAAGTGCATGCGGGCCATGGCCTGACCTATGACACGGTCAAGTCCGTCGCCGCGTTTCCTGAGGTGATGGAGCTCAACATCGGCCACTTCCTGATCGGGGAAGCGATATTCCTTGGACTTGCCGAGGCGATACACGAGATGCGCAGACTCATGGATGAGGCCCGGAGTTCGGGTGCTGGCCCGTGACGCGCTTCCCGGGCCATTCCAGGGTTAAGACTCTAACGTGGCGGCAGTCTCCTGTCTCGCAGACAACCGATATTTCCGACCGGCAAAGCGCCAGCGACTCACGGGCACGGCACCGCGCTGTCCGGCGCCATGCCGCGAGCGCGGCGCAAGTAGAGGACATTCCCGCCGTAAAGCGGCCCTACAGCCAGTCTGAAAAATATGGTCCGGACCATTCGGCAGCGATGGCGGAACTTGGGCTTGGCTAAGTACTGGAAGGCCTTTTGAATCCAGTGCGATTTCTCATGCGCTGACGGAAGCGCATTGATGGAATTCACATGGAATCCGCTTTCGGCCTGAAGCGTTTCATCACCGGAGCAAAGGCAACGGGTCGAGGACAGGGAACTGTCGACCCCCGGGGCTGGCGAACCGATGCCTGCCTGTCAGTTCCGTGTGGGGTGGAACATTCCCGCTGGGGAAAGCGTGAACACTTCGCAGCCGTTTTCCGTCACGCCCACCGCATGTTCAAACTGCGCCGACAGCGACCTGTCGCGCGTTACCGCTGTCCAGTGATCAGGCAGTATCTTGGTCTCCGGCCGGCCAAGGTTCACCATAGGCTCAATGGTGAAGAACATGCCCTCTTCGAGTTTCTCGCGGCTTCCGGGCGACCCGTAATGCAGCACATTGGGCGGAGCGTGGAATACACGTCCGAGGCCGTGGCCACAGAACTCACGCACCACCGACATGCGGTGGCGCTCGACGTAACTCTGGACCGCGTGGCCGACGTCACCGAACGTGTTCCCCGGCCGCACCGCCTCTATCGCCTGCATCAAGGCGTCATGCGTAACCTGGATCAGACGTTCGGCCCTGCGGGAAATTTTCCCGGCGGAGTACATCCTGGATGAATCCCCGTGCCATCCATCAACAATCACCGTGACGTCGATGTTCAGGATATCGCCGTTCTTCAGGATTTTCCGGCTACTGGGAATTCCGTGGCAGACGACATGGTTCACGGAAATGCAGCTTGCGTGCTTGTATCCTTTGTAGCCGATGGTGGCCGAAACGGCGCCGGCATCGTCGATCAGCGTTCGAATCGCTTCGTCAAGCGCGCCGGTATTTTGCCCTGCACTCACCATGGGGGCCACGGCGTCGAGGATTTCGGCCGCAAGGCGGCCCGCTTTGTGCATGCCGTCGAAATCGCGGGGCTCGTGGAGGCGGATGCCGTCCCTTGTCAGCCGTTCCCGGTTGCGATTGTCCACGCCTGCTCTCCTTGCCGTCGCTTGGGCTTTCCTAGGCCAACCCATCGGAAAGGGCCAGAGGCTGGCCAACGGACGACGGACGGTAAATGCTGACTGAAGCGGCACACTGGCCGGGAAGTCCAGTGCGCAGTCTGGCCCGACACCTGGTCAGTAGCCGTCCGTTCATTCCAGAACGGGAATCGCCCGCCGCAGCGATATCCCTTCAGGCGAGATTTCGCAGTCGTAGCAGACCGCCTCTACCCCAGCGACGCGCGACCGCGAAAAGGCAGCGGCATAGGTGGGGTCGAGATCCTTGGCGAGCCGGAAACGCCCGCAGTCGGTGCGCTGAACGATGTAGAGCATCACTGCGCGATGGCCTTGCGCGACCATGTCCGCCAGTTCCCTGAGATGGCGGGCTCCGCGGGCGGTCACGCTGTCGGGAAACTCCGCCAAATCACCTTCCCGCCGCAGATGAACATTCTTGACCTCAACATATGCGTCGGGAAGGTTCCGCTCGCGCAGCAGGAAATCTACACGGCTGCGCTTCCCGTAGGGCACCTCGGACCGAAGACCCGAGTAGGCGGAAAGCTCGGCTATGCGCCCTTCCCGCAATGCGGCGCGTACCAGGCGGTTCGGGACTGACGTATCGATTCCGGCACAATGGCCGTTGCCGAGCTCGACGATACGCCAACCGAAACGCAGTTTTCTCTTTGGATCGTCATTGGGTTCCAGCCAGCATCTTGCGCCAGGGGTCGCCAATCCAAGCATGGAGCCTGGGTTGGGGCAGTGCGCGGTGACCTGCCTGCCATCCTCAAGTTCGAAATCGGACAGAAACCGTTTGTAGCGCCGGAGCAGACGGGCGGGAACCAGAGGCGTTTCGAATCTCATGCGCGGCATTTCCCTTTCGGCTGCGAGCGGGCCTGCGTCCTGCCTACATCGTGCCGGAGACCGGCACATAGCGGGCGCGTTCAGGTGCGGTTCGGCGACGTTTTGTGGATTTTCCGCGACGGTCGCATTGACGGCTCCATTGAAATCGACAATTAACTAGGAAATGCGCCTTTGTCATGCCAGCTGCCAAGGACTGAACGGTGGTTAATTGAGGATGGATTTTATTCGAGCAGCAGCGTTTTCGGTGTTGGCGTCGGCCGGGCTTTCCGCCTGCGGGCCGGCTGATATCGAGTACGGAACAAGTGATCCCCTCGAGGATGTCAACCGTGTATCGCATGGATTCAACAAGGGATTCGACAGTGTCCTGCTAAGGCCTGCCGCAACTGTTTACGGCACGGTTGTCCCGGAGCCGGTGATGCGTGGCATAGACAATTTCGCGAGCAACGCCAGTCTGCCAGTGACGGTCGTGAACAACGTTCTGCAGGCGAATCTTGAAGACGCCGCGAACAACGCCGCAAGGTTTCTCGTGAACACGACATTCGGACTAGCGGGCTTTTTGGATCCGGCAGTGTCTATGGACCTGCCTGAGCGGGACACCGATTTCGGCGAGACGCTGCATGTTTGGGGCTTCGCGGAAGGCGCATATGTGGAACTTCCGGTCCTTGGTCCGTCAACAGGACGGGATACCGTGGGCACAGTCGCGGATTTCCTCATGAACCCGGTGCCGAATGTCCTGACGCGTGAGGGGCGGAGATTCGTGACAGGGGCGAACTGGGCGTCCAGGATCGGCACCCGCCATCGTTTCCGTGACACGATCGACTCAATTCTTTACGACAGTACGGATTCCTACGAACAGCTTCGCCTGAACTATCTGGATTCGCGACGTTACGCGCTGGGAGGAGGGGATGCATTGGATGGAGATACGTCTGGATGGCTGGATGACCCATACGACTTCGACCCATATGAGGAATAATCCGTCGAGGCGCCGGATTCTGCTGACCGGCGCCGCCGCGGCAATTCTCGCTGCGATGCCCGCTGCGGCAAAGCCAGAGGCGGCAAAGGCGCTCATTGAGCGGGTGGTTGGCGAAATCAGCTCCGCGGTCGGACCAAACCGTTCCAACGGCAGGAAAGTCAATGAGATCGAGCGGATTATTGGAACCTACACCGATCTGGCTACCATTGCCCGGAGCACGCTTGGTCCGCCGGCGCGCGCGGCGACGTCCGGACAGCTCCGCGCCTACCAGAACGCGTTCCGCGGATATCTCGCGCGCAAGTACACGCCGCGCTTCGACGAGTTCTTCGGCGGTTCGATCACTGTGATCGATGCCAGACCGTGGAAGTCGCATTTTCAGGTCAGCACCACGGCTGAGATGCAGGGCAGGGAGGCGTTCAGTGTGATATTCCTGGTGTCGACCCGAAGCGGAAAGCCTCTGATCTTCGATATCATCATTGCAGGCGTCAGCGTCCTGAAGACGGAAGCGCTGGAGGTCCGTGGGCTGCTTGACCGCGCCCGCGGTGACCTGGACATACTGACGGCCAATCTTCAGTCCCTGGGCTGACCGGCTTCGCGCAGCTGACGACCATGAGGTGATGTTCCGCCGCGAACGGATCCTTAGCGCAGTCAGCGGCGGCGCTCGCCGAAAATCGCGCTTATGACCCCTTCGATGACGCTCTTCCGCGGCTCGTCCACCAGATCCGGAACGCGCGCCCTGGGAGGCGCTTCGTCCGGCACAGTCATTGGCAGGGCGTGAACCGGAATTCCTTCGTGCACCCGGAGCATGACCTCGTGCCATATCTCGGCGGGCAGCCCGCCGCCAGTTACTCCTCTCAGCGGGGTGTTGTCGTCGTAGCCCATCCAGACGCCCGCTACGTAGTCGGCGGTGAATCCCAGAAACCAGGCGTCCCGGGCCGCCTGTGTCGTGCCGGTCTTGCCTGCCACCTCACGGCCGGGAATGCGCGCGCGCTGGCCTGTGCCATGCTCAACCGCCTGAAACATCATGTAAACCAGCTGGCGTGCAGCTGTCTGCGAAATCGCCCGCTCTCCGAATCCACCGGCTTTTCCCATCAATGGCGAGTCTTCGTGAACAAGCCGCAGTTCGATAAGCCCATAGGGCCGAACCGAGGTGCCGCCGTTCAGGATCCCCGCATAGGCCCCCGTCATTTCCAGCAATGTTGATTCGGATGTTCCAAGAGCAAGCGCCGGTCCGACGGCAAGATCGCTTTCGATTCCAAAGGTTTCCGCGACCCGCCGGACCTGATTGCGGCCAACCGCTTCCGAGATGCGTACCGCTGGTGTGTTGAGCGATTGAGCCAGCGCTTCGGTCAGTGTTGTCTCACCCACAAAATCCCCGGTGTAGTTCTTTGGCGACCAAGCAGGCGCACGTGGGGAGTCGATGGTCAGCGGTGCATCCAGGACCGAATCATCCACTCGATAGCCCAACTCCAGCGCCGTTGCGTATACAAACGGCTTGAACGCCGAACCTGTCTGCCGCTTTGCCATTATGGCTCGATTGAACGCCCCTGCGACGCCTTTGAAACGCCGCCCTCCGACCATGGCGCGGACGGCGCCATCGGCGGACATGACCACGACGGCCGCCTGCGCCTTGGATCCGACCATCAGCTTGGCGTCCAGGACCTCCTGAAGCCCCTCTTCCGCAGCTGTCTGGAGTTGCGGGTCGAAGGTCGTCCTGATGATCACATCCTCTGTTGTGCTGCGGGTAAGGAATGAAGGTCCCCGTCCCATTATCCAGTCCGCGAAATAGCCACCGGCGCGGGCCTCGGCAGCGGCAGACAGTTCCGCTGGGGCGGCTTTGGCCGCTGCTGCATCAAGGGAGGATATGTGGCCTTCCCTGGCCAGTAGATTGAGCACGGTGGACGCCCTCGCCTGCGCGCGCTGCAGGTTGTTCGTCGGTGCATAGCGGGTAGGAGCTGTCAGCAGCCCTGCCAGCATCGCGGCCTCCGCGGCGTCTACGTTGGCAGCCGATTTGCCGAAGTAGCGTTGGGAAGCCGCTTCGAACCCGTAGGTTCCGGCACCTAGATAGCTGCGGTTGAGATAGACCGTCAGTATCTCGTCCTTCGTGTACTTCAGTTCCATCGCGATGGCGAAAGGCACTTCCTTGAGCTTACGCCACATCGACCCGCGGCGGCATTCAGCCTCGTAGGTCTCCTCGTTTTCCCACCTGTCACTGTCGTAAGGTACGCCGAGGCACATCAGTTTTGCCACCTGTTGGGTGATGGTACTGCCACCGTGGCCAGTGAATGGCCCGCGCCCTTCGCGGAGATTGATCCAGACCGCACTTGCAATTCCGCGTGGACTGACCCCGAAATGCCGGTAGAAGCGTCTGTCTTCGGTGGCGATAACCGAATTCTTCAGGACCGGAGCGACGGACGCGGCGGTCACAAGACCGCCAAACTGTTTGCCGCGCCAGGCGAAAACTGACCCGTGCCTGTCGAGCAGGGTGACGGAACCGCTGGTCCGCACGTCAACCAACTCCGAGACCGGTGGAAGTTCAGAATAGTAATACCAGGCGGCGGCGCCGGTTACGAGTGCCATGAACAGTGCGGTGCGCAGGCCGATGCTCCAGCCCAGCCGGAGGATCCGAAGAAGGAGCCAGCCAAGAACCGCGCCCAGAAACGCCAGCGGCGACACAGACCGTTTCGGCTGGCGGCTCTTTTTCGTGTTCCGGCGTTGGCGCGGATGCGCTTTGCCAGGCGACCTGACTTTGCCTGATCTGCCCATGAATGAACTGCTCGGCTTTTATTTTGGGATCACAGTAACCGAATGCGCGGCGAATGTGGACTCTCAACGTTCATTCGTTGGCCGAAATCCGGATAAATGTATCCTGACACTGCAATTGGAGGTGGAATTTTCGGTTCAATGAGCTACGGTCTTCCCCGATTGGCGCCGCCAGGCTTGGCAATCTGCTGAATGAGAACATTGGCACCGGAATCGTCAGGGACAGGATGCGCAAGAAGCTGCAAAGTGTGCAAAGCGGTCAACGGAGGATCGAAGGTCTTGAGGGCTGAGATTGCGTGCTAGCGGTTCGGCAAAACGGTATCGACATGAGAATAGGTCTTGACATCGCCTCGATCGCTCTCAAGCGAAAGACAACTAAAACTATATTCCTAGCTGGTGACAAAGACTTCGCCGCAGCGGCAGGACTTGCCGTCCAGGAAGGTGCGCGATTCATGCTTGATCAACTATGGATGGGAGTCCGGCCAGATTTTTCTGAACACGCAGGCGTGCACCAAAGTGGACTTCCCAATACACGGCCGAGAGGCACCAGGGCCGCCGCTGACGGTTCAAGCCATTTGGCGATGCCGTGACGCAGCTTCATCGATCCCACCGTAGAACGAGACCATCGGGTCAGGTGCAGACAGCGCCCGGCGCCACTCAGCCACCACCGTGCACTGAACGGCCGCGGTCCGCATCAAAGAAGCTGCCTGCCGAAGTCTCTGCATTCCGCAAACGCCTTGGGCACCGGTTCACGGAGATCGGGCTATTGGTCGAGGCGTTGTCACATCCGTCGGTCTCTTCTTCCTCACGCCCTGACAACCAGAGGCTTGAGTTTCTCGGAGACCGGGTGCTGGGACTGGTGATGGCTGAGGAACTGCTGGCTTCCGACCCGGACGCAAACGAGGGCGAACTTGCTCTGCGCTTCAATTCTCTCGTCCGCAAGGAGACCTGCGCCGAGGTCGCCCGCCAGCTTGAGCTGGGCAAAGCGCTGCGGATGGGCCGGGCGGAAATGCTGTCCGGCGGACGCCGAAGGGACGCCGCGCTCGCGGATGCCATGGAAGCAGTGATCGCCGCGGTTTTCGCCGACGCGGGATTCCCGGCGGCACGGTCGGTCGTGCTGGCGGCTTGGGGTGATCGAATCGCGCTTTCCCGACGGGACGCGAAGGATCCCAAGACCGCGCTGCAGGAATGGATGCAGTCGCAGGGACATGCACCGCCCGACTACATTCTGGTCAGCCGCGACGGTCCCGACCACGCTCCGGTATTCACGATACAAGTGCGTCTGGAATCCGGTGAGACTGCGACGGCAAGCGCCCGATCAAAGAAACTTGCCGAACAGGAAGGGGCTAGGGAACTCCTGACACGCGTGGCAGTTCCGCAGCCAACGTGATCATGGCGCCTCCGAAACCGCCTCGGCCTGAGGGATCAGGGAGTTCTGATCGACAGCGCAATCGAGAGCTTTTTTGCCACCCGCAATCGAGGCTCCCGGCGCGGTCCTGGATCGGACCGGTATTGACTGCCGACCGTCATTCCGCAGATACACCCGGGACAGAAATCAGGCATTGCCTGCTGGGCACTGCAGGATCGTACTGGACGCAGGAATCAATGACTGACGCCGCTCAATGACATCCCGTGCAGGTTTCGTTGCGCTGATTGGGGAACCAAACGCCGGCAAGTCGACTTTGCTGAACGCGATGGTCGGAACAAAGGTTTCGATTGTTACCCATAAGGTCCAGACCACGCGCGCGCGCATCCGCGGCATCGCCCTAGAAGGTGCCTCGCAGATCATATTCGTCGACACTCCTGGCCTGTTCGTTCCAAGACGCAGGCTCGACAGAGCGATGGTCGCCGCTGCATGGAGCGGTGCGGCGGACTCCGACCTAGTCCTGCTGATGGTCGAAGCGCATCGGGGAGTAACGGATGGAATCCTCCGGATTCTGGATGAATTCCCAAGTTGCGCCAGCGATTGGCAGATCGCGCTCGTGATCAACAAAATCGATCAGGTACGGGCCGAAGCGCTGCTTGGGCTCACCAAGGAACTCAACGAACGGTTCCCCTTCACTCGGAGTTTCATGATATCGGCAACAAAGGGCAGTGGCGTGGATGGCCTGCGCGAATGGCTGGCAGCACAGCTGCCGCCAGGTCCATGGCTCTATCCCGAAGAGCAGGTTGCAGACCTTCCGATGCGGATGCTCGCCGCTGAGACGACGCGCGAGAAACTGACACTCAGGCTGCATCAGGAACTGCCGTACCAGCTGACGGTCGAGACAGAGAATTGGGAGGACCGCGAAGATGGCTCTGCCAGAATAGATCAGGTAGTGTACGTAACAAGGGAGGGCCACAAAGGAATCGTGGTGGGCAAGAAGGGCGAAACTGCGAAGTCGGTCGGCAAAGCAGCGCGGCTGGAGCTTGAAGAAATACTCGGCAGAAGAGTGCATCTCTTTCTCCGGGTAAAGGTACGCCCCGGTTGGATGACAGAGGCGGAACGGTTTGCAGCCATTGGCCTCGACTGGTCCGATGCGGGGAGCTAGGAACAGCGTGTTTCCGTTACGCCGCTTTGCCGGGAACGGCGGAACATTCGCATATGAGCGCAGGCTGCCGTCAAGGACGATTCCGTGCCCCGCTTGACCGCCGGACTCTGGGTGCAGGCCTATCTCGCACGCCTCGGCCAAGCCGCGATTCCCGCATTCGTTACATCCAAGGGCGACGCGACGGCCGGAGCGGTTCTGGTCAAGCAGAATCCGATGGACGGATCCGCCTGTGTGTACCAGCGCAGCGTGGACCTGATCACCGGCCATCGTACCTGGGTCGTGCTGACGAAAGGGTCCGAATCCGATGTTGACTCAACGATCGCGCGTCAACGCAAGTTCGACCCTGACCTTTGGGTAATCGAGGTGGAAGACCGCGATGGCCGTCACCTGTTGGAGGAACCGGGCCTTGATCGCTAGGATTGAAGAATGGAATGGCAGGACACTGGAACCGTCCTGAGATGCCGTCGCCACGGTGAAACGTCTGCGATCGTTGAGATATTCACCTCGGCGCATGGCCGCCATTCCGGTCTCGTACGCGGCGCATTCAGGCGCAGGCCAGATCCGGGTCTGCAACCCGGCACCCAGGTTGAAGTGTCGTGGAGATCACGGCTGGACGAATATTTGGGCACTTACGCAATCGAGCCGGTCAAAAGTCGGCATCCTGCAATATTCAGCGGACGGCTGGAACTCGCGGCATTGAATGCAGTGACCGCGCTCCTGCTGTTCGCGTTGCCTGAGCGGGAGCCGCAGCCCAAGCTATATGAACATACCGTAACGCTTCTCGACATGGTGGGGGAGAGCGATCTCTGGCCGCTGGCGTACCTGCACTGGGAACTGGCGCTGCTTGAGGAAATGGGATTTGGTCTGGATCTCTCCGCATGTGCTGTGACCGGCACACGCGACGCACTGGTCTATGTGTCCCCCAGATCCGGCCGGGCGGTCAGTGCCGACGGCGCGGGAGACTGGAAAGACCGTCTTCTGCCTCTTCCGCCCTGTATGCTTGTGCCGCGAAACGGCACTCCGGCCGAAATCGCGCAGGGACTGAGGACCACCGGCTATTTCCTGATGCATCGGTTGGCTCCTTCACTGGGAGACAGACCTCTTCCACAGGCACGTCAGCGTTTTGCCGATCTTTTCCGGCGGAATCCGGCCAATAGCGCCGACTTTGTCCATGAGCCACGGCGGCGTTCCGAGATCCCTTAAGCGGATCTTCGCCGAGAACCGGCAACGGGTTCCGGGTCCAGTGCATTGATTTTCTGAGGCTTTTCCGTCCGGGACGCGTCTGTCAGGCTGGCAGCCTTATGGGAACACTTCGGGATCCGGATCATGGCGACTCGCTATAGTTTCAAGGGAAGTCCGGAAACACCTCGCGGAGACCCTATGGGAACGGAAATCCAGGCCCGGCACTCCACAATCCGGAAATTCTCGTTCATTGTCAATGACATAAACGGAAATTCCCCGCGCGAAGCTCCGACTAAGGCCGTTAAGGCCTGTGTCTAGAGGTCGCTATGTTGTGCCGCATTGCGCCCTTGTTTCAGGGGCACTGTCTCGGTAGGCAGGTTCCGGACAGCCATCGAGGCCACAAATGTCGAAAGACGACCCAAAAACATTGATTTCGACTGACTGGCTCGCCGCGCATCTGGACAATCCCGACCTGCGTATTCTTGACGCGTCCTGGCATCTGCCCGGATCAGGTCGGGATGCGATGGCCGAGTACGAGCAGGCGCACATTCCTGGCGCGCGTTTTTTCGACCTTGATGATGTCAGTGACTCCCGTTCAAGCCTTCCACACATGGCGCCGCCGCCGGAAAAGTTCATCTCGCGAATGAGAGCAATGGGTGTGGGCGACGGACATCAGGTTGTGGTCTACGACAGCGTTGGACTGTTTTCCGCCGCTCGTGTCTGGTGGCTCTTCCGGCTGATGGGAAAATCTGACATTGCGGTTCTGGACGGCGGTCTTCCGAAGTGGATGGCCGAAGGCCGTGCAACCGAAGACCTGCCACCGATTACACGCGACCGTCACATCACGGTCAGTCGCCTGAATCACATGGTCAAGGATGTGACGCAGGTCGCTGCTGCGTCGAAGCTCGGTGACCACGAAATTCTGGACGCTCGCTCTCCGGCTCGATTCAGCGGTGAGGAACCGGAACCTCGGGAAGGGCTGCGCTCTGGGCACATTCCCGGATCAAAGAATGTGCATTACGCAGCGCTGCTCAACTCCGACGGAACAATGAAAGAGCCTGACGTGCTTCGGAGCGTTTTCAATGCAGCAAAAGTTGATCTGAGCCGGCCGGTGATTACGACATGCGGCTCCGGCGTGACTGCGGCGATCCTGAGCCTGGCGCTTGAGATCCTCGGCCACGGATATCATGCGCTATATGATGGATCATGGAGCGAATGGGGCATGTATGGCGACCTCAAAGTGGAGACAGGAGCATAGAACCATGCTTGAGCGCATCGGCGAGCGGCCAAAGGACAAGATCCTTGAGGTAATGAACGTTTTTCGTGCAGACCCCCGCGAAAAAAAGATCGATCTAAGCGTTGGAATCTACCGCAACTCCGAAGGTGCCACGCCAGTCATGCGTGCGGTCAAGATCGCCGAACGGCGCATTTGGGAGGAGCAGGAAACCAAGGCGTATACAGGATTGGCTGGAGATCCGGAATTTGCCGACGCCATGTGTTCGCTGATTCTTGGAGACGACGCCGAACCTCCGCGCATCGCTGCCGCCGCTGCGCCGGGCGGAACAGGAGCTGTGCGCCAAGCGTTCGAACTCATTCGGATGGAGAATCCCGATGCCGCTGTCTGGGTCTCGAGCCCGACCTGGCCCAACCATGTCTCGATTCTGCACCATCTCGGAATGCAGATGCATGAATACCGCTATTTCGACGGCGACACCTGTTCTGTGGACTTTCCGGGAATGATGGAGGACTTGGCTGGGGTCGGGAAAGGAGACGTTGTCCTGCTGCATGGGTGCTGCCACAATCCCACTGGAGCCAATCTAAAGCCCGTCGAATGGCAGGCAGTTGCCGACCTTATCACCGCAGTTGGCGCGACACCAATGATCGACATCGCATATCAGGGATTCGGTGACGGTCTGGAAGATGACGCCACAGGCACCCGGATCATTGCCCGTTCCTGCCCCGAGGCCCTTATTGCCGCGAGCTGCTCCAAAAACTTCGGCATCTACCGGGAACGCACCGGACTCTTGGTCGGAATCGTTCCGGAAACGGTCAGGAAGGCGACCGTGCAAGCGGCATTCAGCCATTTTAACCGCCAGAATTACTCTTTCCCGCCGGACCATGGCGCCCGGATAGTGACGATGATTCTCCAAGACAGCGGCCTGCGGACTGAGTGGAAATCGGAGCTTGAGGAAATGCGACGTGGCATGCTCAGTCTGCGGGAACAGCTCGCCAGCGAGCTGCAGCGCGCCACCGCCTCCAACCGTTTTGGATTCATCGCCGAGCACCGCGGCATGTTCAGCCGCTTGGGAGTGACATCGGAGCAGGTCCAGAGAATGTGTGAGCGCCACGGAATTTATATGATTGGCGACAGCCGCATAAACATTGCGGGTTTGAACAGCGACACCGTGCCAATTCTAGCCCAGGCGATTTCGGAAACATGTATCTAAGGCAGTTCGATTCACTGCCGGCTGCATCCAGCGCTAGAGGTTCAGCGGAACCGGCGGTCGGACGAACAGCCGTGCAGCCTGCGCTATTGCAGTGTCATTTTGTCGGAGCCTGAATCACAAGGCTTGCCGGTGTTCGAATCAGCATTCCCACGAGAAAGGTCTGCAACCGGAATTCCTGAAGCGGCAGGCGATGTTGGAGAACCATAGAGATTCGGGTGAAACATCCTTCCAATCCGCATAACATAACTCGTCCCTTTCCTCCACTCGTGAGAGGCAGGACATTGTGCTACAGACTGGCAGTGGGGCTTTTTTTGCGACATGAACCAGATAATTTGCCAGCAGAGAAATCTGACGCTGAGGGATCCTGTTTGCGGTCAGATCCCTGTCAAACAAAATGCGCATAATTTCCGGGTCAAGACGCGGCTTGCGGCTTGCACCGGTTGCGAAGGGTGACCTGTCGGGCCACCTGCGGCCGACCTCTGACCGCGTGCGGGAGAGTCTGTTCAACATCCTGGTCGGTGGCTCGTATGGCGATGCTGTCACCGGCTCCCGCGTCCTTGATCTGTTCGCGGGCACGGGTGCATTGGGATTCGAAGCGCTTTCACGCGGAGCGGCACATGTGACGTTCGTCGAGCACGGGCTGAGTGCGCATACCCTGATTCAAAAGAATATCCTTCTGATGGACGCAGGTGATTCAGTCATGCAGTATCGCCGGGACGCAACCAAGCTTGGAGTCTGTCGAACCGACCCGTTCACGCTCGTATTCCTTGATCCTCCATACGGAAAGAATCTTGGCCGCATGGCACTATGTTCCGCGCTTGAGGGTGGTTGGCTGGCGCCGGACGCACTGGTTGTTTGGGAAGACAGCACTCCGCAGACTGTTCCTCCCGGGTTCGCGCAGTGTGAATATCGGCGTTACGGTGGAACCTGCATTACTCTAGCCCGAAATGCGCAGGCATGAACGTGCCAGTTTCGATCTATGCTGCATCTGCAACAATTCCTCTGCCAGACATTCTGCCTTCCGCAACCGTTCGGAAGCGAACTGCTTGGCAATGCAGCTTGGATGCTGTGCAAATGATCTAGGACAACTCTTCGATTATCCGTGCACCGAAACCTGTCCTTGAGACTCGCTCCGAACCGAATTCGCGATCCAGCAGCGATACGTGCCGTCGGAATCTGTCAGACGTGCCAGTGTAGCTGAAGCGTTCGTATGGCCGGAACTGATGCCGCATGCAAGCATACGGTATCTCGCCTTTTTCAACCGAAGGACGGGATCTGAAGCCTGTTATTCCACATGGTTGACGATGGCTGGCCTAAGCGCAGCGCTGCCCTTGAAACGGATTGGCAGAATTTATAGTTCCGGCGAAGCTATGAGTTGCATGATTCGGCGCACGCGACTGACTGTGCGCGGTGAAGCAGAAGGTACGGACACAGTATCCGCCGGGATGCAGCACGGCATTCCCAGAGCGGCTGGAAGAGTTTTCGGAAGTGCAGGAAATCAGCGCTTTTCGGTAGGGTTATTTTTTTATTTTCAGTATGTTGCGGGAGCGGCGAGATTTTGTCAGACTAGGATCTCGCAGTCGGGCTGCCGTTTCTGCTTGGAATGGCTGAAGAGCAATACAGATTTCGTTCCGAAAACGGGCTGAAAGACAGGTCGTCGGTTCCCCGGCCGCAGGGTATGGACCTGCCCGCGCTGTCGGGGTAAGCCCTGCTGGCCGCGGACGCGGGCTCCGGAGGGCCCGGGCAGGGGAGGGAATGGAATGGACGAACGGCCCAGCGCCCCCCATGACCGCGTGTTCCGGGCGCTGGTCGCGGAGCCGGAGCGCGGCGCGCGCCTGGTGCGGGGCCTCCTGCCGCCGGAGGTCGCCGGCCTGGTCGCGGACGTGC
>JAJEAY010000028.1 GCA_022824145.1 Rhodobacter sp.
AACCACCGAAGAGCCGAACAGGGCCGGCAGCATCAGCTTGGCGATACGCCGGAAACCGGGGTGATGCCAATCCAGCCGGGGCCGGGGCAACAACCCCTGCCGATGCAGCCAGGGCAACTGAATCGCCAACTGAAGGACGCCAGCCCCGAAGACCCCCCAGGCCAGCGCGTACACCGGCTGTTCGAGCCTCGGCGCGAGCCACAGCACGGCCGCGATCAGCGATAGGTTGAGCAGCGCCGGCGTAATTGCGGGCAAGGCAAAGCGCCCGAGCGCGTTGAACATGCTGCCCGCCATGGCGGTCAGCGAAATAAACAGGACGTAAGGAAAAGTGATGCGGAGCAGGTCGCCGGCAACGTCGGCGCGCGGGTCGCCGTCCATCGCGAAGCCCGGCGCGAAGATCATGATCAGCAGGGGTGCCGCGAGGACGCCGAGCGCGGTGATGAGGATCAGCACTGTCGCCAGCGCACCGGCCGTGGCATCGATGAGGGAATTGAGCTGCTGCGGCTTCTGTTCGCGGTATTCCACGAACACCGGAACGAACGCTTGCGAAAACGCACCTTCGGCAGACAGGCGGCGCAGGAAATTCGGGATGCGGAACGCGACGAAAAACGCGTCCAGCGCACCATGCGCATTGCTGATGAAGATGAACACCACCGCGTCGCGGGCGTAGCCCAGCAAACGGGAAAGCGAGGTCATGAACGCCGTGGTGGCCAGAGAACGGAATAACCGGATCATGGAAAAGGCGGCCAAACGGCGCAGGTGGAGAATCTGCCTATTATTTTATAGGGAGCATGGGCACCAAAATCGGATTAGAGTCGACATCGTCTGGGCATGGGCTGATTCTCGGACTGAACAGTAGCATGGCAACAAATCAACAAGTCGACTCCGAAGGTCGGCGGCCACTTTATTCTCCAGCCGGTGAAAATGCTTCTGCAGCGTCCTGCGGTACGACCCAAACGGCATCATGACCGAGGCCTTTTAGTTCCGTCTTCGCGTCCTCCACGCTCTGCCCCGAGGCCAGTCGCATCTTCAGGCGGTGCCACAGCGTGCCGTCATGGTGGAATTCCTCCAGGAACACGTCGTGACCGAGCTCCTGAAGCCGCGCAAGCTCCTTCTCTGCCTTTCCCTTGTCCTTGGCGGACAGGATTTGAAGCACGGGCTCGGGAGAGGCCGGGCTGGAAGCCGTCTCGGGCTTCTCGGGGGCCGATTTTGCTTCCTCGGCCGATACGACACGGCTCGGGGAGTCTGCCGGATCTCCAGAAGACCCTAGAGCCTTGCCGGCCTGGGCTTCCGGCTCCGGAGAAGGCTCTTCAGCCGAGGTCTGCTGCTTGGCGACATCCGTCGGCCTAGGCGTCACCGGTTCGGCCCCCTCGCTTTCCCACGCCTGGGGAAGATCAAGCATCCGTACTGTTTTCTTCTCACCGTCAAACGGCGGAGGCTCAGGCGGAGTAGTAGATTCCAGATTCGGCTCGAAGTCCAGTTCCTTAGACCACCGAAGGCCCTCCTCACCCTCGGAGTCCGGCATGCCTTCCTCCAGAGCCCCTTGGCCCGCAGTCGTGACGCGCACCACTTTCTTCTCCCGATCAAGAGCCGTCGAGAATGTGCCTTCGTACGGCGCGAAGATTTTCGACAGAGCCACATCCAGCGACGGATTGGCCATATCGAAGGGACGAATAATGATGCGGTCCTCTTTGGTGGCCCATTCAAGGGACCATCCATGGGAATGGGCTAGCGCCCGTACATTCTCGGAAAGATGCCCGATCTTAACTTTGAATCTCGCGCCACCCTCGTTCGCCATCGCGCCCACGCCGACAAGCAAATTCCCGACCAGCGCGAAGCCCAGCAGGAATCCGGTTATTTGTTGTGGCACTTTGCGGAAATTATGGGTGTCATGACCTCTTGGAGATTGTACAGATTAAAGAATGTGGCGCGTATACTAATCCTGCGGGCCTGTTCTCTACAGGGAAGCACAACATGCCAGATCAATTACCTAAAAATGGGCTTTGTCTATGAATGACCTGGGCGACTTATGCCTAAAAGCCCCACGAACGTGTGCAACAAGACGTGAGAAACGGATCATCGCGCAATGGGAATCTTGATCATCGAGGATAACGCAGAGATGGCCACCAACATCGGGGCCTATCTGGAAGCAAAAGGTCATGATATCGACTATGCCATGGATGGCGTGACCGGGCTGCACTTGGCGATCACAAATGCCTACGATGCGATTGTTCTAGACCTGACCCTTCCGGGAATGGACGGCCTGGATGTATGCCGCAAACTCCGCGAGAGCGATGCGTCACATGTGCCCGTTCTGATGCTGACCGCACGGGATACCACTGAAGACGTGATCAAGGGATTCAAGGCCGGCAGCGACGACTATTTGGTGAAACCCTTTTCCCTGCAGGAACTCGAAGTGCGAATCAATGCCTTGCTCCGCCGCGCAAACCGGCAATACGACGGTCCGGTCCTGACGGTTGACGATGTGGAGGTCAATCTGGAAGCCCACACCGTGACGCGAGCAGGCCACCATATCCGGCTCAAGCCGACCACGATGAAAATTCTAGCCATCCTCGTGCGCAATACGCACCGAGTCGTCACCCGACAGGAACTGGAGTCCGAAATCTGGGGGGACGAAGTCCCCGACGGGGACCCGCTTCGGGCTCACATCTACAGTATTCGCAGCAGCCTGGACAAACCGTTCGAGACCAAGCTTGTGCATACTGTCCACGGTATCGGCTACCGCTTCGCAAGGCAAGATGATTAAGGCCAGTACGCTGAGCGCCCGGATCACCCTGGCAATGGCGGGCGTGATTGCCGCAAGCACCATTCTCCTCGGAATTATTTCCTACGCCATCTTTGACCATGTGGAACATCGGCTCTTGGAAATTCTCGACAGCCATGCCTTTCGGGGCATACATACGAGCGAACCCTATGACTTTCGGTTTGATGCCAATACCCTGCCCATCGAAGAAGGCATGGTTGCGAAGTTCACCGCATCGGACAGCGTTCCGGTCGTATTCCTAGAACTCGGGCCGGGATACCACCACAATGTGCGCTTTGGTGGCCGTACCTATCACGTGGCTGTCAAGGAGACACAAGGTGTCAAGAAGTACATGCTGTTCGACATTACGGAGATCGAAACGCAGGAAAACATCTTCAACTTGACCCTTCTGCTCGCCACTCTTGGCATTATCCTGATCGTCGTTTGGGTGGTCTACCTGCTCTCGAGAAAAGTCTTCGAGCCCGTGCAACAGCTTTCCGAACAGGTCGGCGGCTTGGATCCCGACGAACGCAACGTCCGGATTGCAAAAAATTACCA
The DNA here is from genome assembly GCA_022824145.1 of Rhodobacter sp. Lineage (GTDB taxonomy): Bacteria > Pseudomonadota > Alphaproteobacteria > Rhodobacterales > Rhodobacteraceae > JAPOUP01. Next base: position 3,323 of record JAJEAY010000028.1, read on the forward strand.
CGGCGTGGAAGTCGGCCTAATTGCATCCTCGTTCGACCGTTACATGGAAAGGCTCGACAATTTCGTCGAGCGTGAGCAATCGTTTACTTCCATCGTGAGCCATGAACTGCGCACCCCGCTTTCCGTTATATCGACTTCAGTCGAACTGCTGGAAGCCAACAAGGATCATCACAATGATACGACCCGGCAATACATCGAAAAAATCAAAAAAAGTACGAGCGAAATGGTCAACCTCATCAGCGCCTTGCTGTTCTTGGCGCGAGAAGACCCGGCCCAAAGTTACAATCCTCCGGAAAATACGGATCTCACGGAACTGGCGTCCGATGTGGTCGATGAACACAAGTACCTGGTTCGGGATCAAGACGTAGAACTGTCCGTGCACGCAGACCAGCATATTCAGGTCCATGCCCCTAGGAGCCACGTGCAGATCGTCATCGCCAACCTTCTGGACAACGCGATCCGACACACGGAAAAAGGCCCAATCCAAGTCAGGCTGAAAGACAACAAACTTTCGGTCGTCGACTCGGGAACGGGCATCGACCCGTCGGTCGCGGAACATGCATTCGAACGCGGCTTTCACGCTAGGAACACAGGGCATGGGTTCGGCCTCTACATATGCAAGCGCATTTGCGAGCGTTACGGTTGGAGCATATCCCTGTCCCAAAACCCTGATGTCGGCTCAACAGCGACCGTCAGTTTTACGTAGCAAAGCTCGAAAAATCTGATTTTACTGTCGGTGGCGCACAGGCCGCGTTCGGTCTCGCTTGAGGGTCCAAACAATGATCTGGAAAACCCGGAGCCTCTTCTCTCCACGAAAATCGTGAATTGATTGATTTGTGATCCGTCCACATTTCGTTCACTTTTCCCTTACAAACAGAACACAACGGCGAATGTATTTTTCGGCATACCTGCCTGAAAAGGCGTCCGACTATCGGGCCAAGGTCTATGCAAGTTCAGAGACATCCTGGAATCCCCGGCAAGGTGCGGCCCCGGCAAGCCGTAGCAGTGTTTTTGATTGGCACAAGGGCACGGATCACCGCTTTCTTCAAGCCCGCACTACTACTGATACCGAAGAAAGCGACAGGGTCAGATTGGCAATGGCCTCGCCACTCCTATCCAAGGTTCCTCGTAATTCTTCTCTGTGCTGCGTTCTTTCTGAACGCATGCGGTGGTGGTGGTGGCAGCAATGTGGCCATACACAATGAACCGCGCATGGGCGATGGCGACGGAGATGGCGATGGCGACGGAGATGGCGATGGCGACGGAGATGGCGATGGCGACGGAGACGGCGACGGCGACGGAGACGGAGACGGCGATGGTGATGGGGACGGCGATGGTGATGGGGACGGCGACGGCGACGGCGATGGCGATGGGGACGGCGACGGCGATGGAGATGGAGATGGGGACGGGGATGGAGAAACCCAGAACTTTGGTCGCTACGGCCTTTTCACCCCCCAACTCCTCACCCAAACTGTTGCGCCCGTGCTCACCGTGCTCAATCAGGAAGGGAGCTTCAGCAGCCAAGGGACGACGGCCTACCAAGTTAACAATTCGGGAGGCCGCTACCCCGGTACCTTCTCGGGAACGCGTACCAACCATTCATTCGATGACTGGGGCTACTGGGCTAAACAGGACGACGAGACCTTGTTCAAAGCATTCATTCGCGGAGACGCAGAAGACGAGGTTCCTTACACCTTACACGTAGAAGGAACGCAATCGGGCAGCAACCCGGTGAGCGGCTCCGCCGTATGGTCCGGGGGGGTTCGTGCATTCGATACCCATCCGGACACTCTGGGCACACCAGTCAGCGGCGATGCAGAAATCGAGGTCGACTTTTCCGCGGCGACACTTGACGTGGAATTCACAGACTTTACCGAGAGCCACGGCGACATGACTTGGCAGGATTTGAGCATCGTGAACGGAGCCTTCCAGCACCGGAACGGCTTAGATACCCTCGATGGCGCGTTTTACGGGGATGACCATGAGGGAATTGCCGGCAGTTTCGAGCGCAACCGACTCCGGGGCATTTTCGGAACATTGCGTAAAAAAAATCCGTAGCCCCATGCCACATTTCATCAGAATCGCCCGCGATTTGGACATTGAACCACTTCTGGCGGAATTGGACGCAGAACCGGAAATGTGGTTGGCGGATACCAGCCGACAACGCAAAATTCGCTGTCAACGCCACACTCTGAGTATCTATCTGCGCGCAGCTAAAAAACCGCTGCCACCGGGTGCGAAGAATGCCAACGATGTCCACGAAAGTCGGGTAACCCGGGCAGCAGCAAGGTTTCCGCGCACCCTAGCGTTTTGCGAGAACGTCGCTGGTGAGTGGGGGGCGATGCTCGGACGCGCCACACTGGTGACCCTGCTACCCAAGAGCCAAGTGTTTCCCCATATCGACACTGGGGCCTACTACTGGACCCGGGATCGTGTACATCTCGTGCTCAGGAGCCCGGGGGGCAGCCTGCTCACTGCCGGAGAAGAAACCGTCGTGATGCACGAGGGAGAACTCTGGGTGTTCAACAACAAGGTCAGGCACTCAGCATACAATCCGTCCGAGAAGCCGCGTATTCATTTGATATTCGACCTGCTTCCCGCTGCCGGACGCGGCTACTACGCGTTTCCTCCAAACGATATCAGGAACACGGCGAACATCATCGACAGTGCCGCCTGAATCCGATCGGGTCTGGCCTGACACCGAGCCGACCCACCGACCCCGGTTATTCCAGCGAAGAGTTGCTCGTGCCGAATTCAAGTGGCCGTAAGATCTTGATCGCCGCTATGAGGGCGTGGGCAGCTGAGTCGACGCGCACCGCGTTGTCATAGACCTCTGTACGGAGCGCGCCCATAACGTATTTTTTCTTGGAAATATAGAATGCGTCGCGCCAATCGCGGAATTGCAATTGGCGCAGAGACCGCAATCCACGATGGATGACGCAGTCGTAGGCTGTGCCGCGGAGTTTCTGTCCCAGCGCCCGGGCCAACGCCGCAGCATCAGCCAACCCTTCCAAGTACGCTCCGGTGGATGCCGCGTGGGGAGGGCCGAACTCCGGCCGCTTCGGGTCATAGAAACGTCCCCACAGGTCTGGCGCCAACCCCTCTTCCCACTGTTGCATCGGCAACAACCAGTCAGTGATCTCGAACGCGAAGTCGGCAAACTCGCGGCGCCCGGTTTGCGCAAACAACGAAGTGCAGGCTTGCGTGTGCCACGGTACGAAAGCCGGGTTGCGCAACCCGTAATGCCGAGCGCGACAGCGTGTGAAGGCCGCTGTGCAACGTTCCAAAGATGGGGCAAATTCCGCACCCCGGCGCAGTGCCTCCGCCCAGAACAACAATGCCTCGCCAGAATAAAAGTTCCAATTCTCACCGTCTCGCTCCGGCGGAAAGAAGAATGTTCGAAAGCCGTGCTCTTCGTCTGCAAGTGAATCCACGCCGGCTGCCAACATGGTCAGTTCCGGAAGAAACTCTCGTTGCGCAGGGCTTTCCAAGATGGCCAACGCGGCAAGCGCAGCGGCACCGAGCTTGGCATCCGTGCCTTCTACGATGGCGCCACGTCCACCCCCGATATTCTGGAAATAGCGATCCAAGTTGTACCGCAGATTGCGTCGAGCCGCGCCGCGAATCTCCGCGCTGCCGCGAAGTTCACCCAGTTGGGCCAGAGACCGCGTTGCCAGAAAACGGCGGATGGCATTGTCGGCTAACGACTCCACTCCCTGGCTCGGCCAGTATTTGTAAGGCAACGCGCCATCCGCGGAAAGATTGCCAATCATCCATTGCCCGATGCCGTCGGCGAGCTCGGCAGCACGGTTCTCATCGGTCGATGGGGTGGGCGCGATCACCGTTCCACCGCGAAACAGTTCCGCCTGCTCGTCCTTACTGCCAACCGGCAACAAGAACTGTCGAGCAGAGAAGGAACGCAAGTGCCCATCGACGGCAAAATCATCAGCCGTAGCTCCTCGCTGTTCCAGAAATTTTTGCAGCACTCGGTCGAAGCGAAGGTTGGCGGCGAGCATATGCGTTGGCGCAAAACGAACAAGCTCTCCCCGAAAGGCAATTTCCATCCCGATGAGACCCCGGTCACGTTGGCGGAACACTTTGGACAATTGTTTCGTTGAGACCGGACGGATGTCATCAACCACGCAGACTTCAAGCACATCGCCTTGGCGTGCGCCCACGTGCCGAGGCAAATCGGCTAGAGAAATGCCCTCTTCCCATCCATAGTGCTTCGCTGTGCCACCACTGCGGACACAGTGCCATATCAAGGCAGATTGCGATTGACCGGTCTTCAGCATTGCTCCTCCGCGCCGGGCGGTTCCGCGTCGGAAAAGAAACTTCCCGTGTGAAGGTCGTTTTAGCAAACGGGCAAGAGAGAAATCGCTTCCCGACACCTTGGCAAACAAAATGGTACAACAATTCTCAGGAAGCCCTCCCCTAATTAGACCTAGTCCAACTTCGGCGAGCGCACCCGATCGTCCAGCAAGGTCAGCTGCCCAGAGTTTTCGTTGCACCCGTCTCAGAGCACCAAGTTGGCATGATCCGGGGTTGCGTTGCACACGTATCAAAACCTGAGTCGGATTCTTGAATGCGGCATCACACAATTCAGTCTCGAACAAGCCCTAGCCCAAAACGCTCTAGACCTGCACAGAGCTGCATAGGTTCATAAACATATGAGAACACCCGGCGGGTCGCGGTGAGAGTCGCGCCCTGCCGGATTGAGGGAATAAAATCCCGGACCTCGCTTGGCGAGACGTTTACGAATAACTCTGAAAGGAGGTCCAGGATGAAAGCGAGAGGCTTTCGACGCGGATTATACCGCCTGGCGCGACTCGGCGTGCGCCAGAAACTCTACGATGATCCGGAAGTGCAGGTGCGCCTGGCGGCGCTGGAGCAGTTCCGGGCGTTAAACCAGACCCACGGGATCCCGGTGCGCGAGGCGGCGGAGCTGATCGGCGTGCCGTTGGCGAACCTGTATCGCTGGCGCAAGCGCTACCGGGCGAACCGGGTAGGCGGGCTGCGTTCGCGCAGCCGGCGTCCGCGGCGGTGTCCGCGCAGGCGGTGGTCGCCGGAGTTGACGCGTCGTCTGATCCAGCTGCGCAAGCAGTACCCGAGCTGGGGCAAACGGAAGCTGACGGTGTTGCTGCAACGCGAGGGTTACGCGGTGTCCGAGAGCACGGTGGGGCGCCGGATCAGCGATCTGCTGCGCCGCGGCCGGATCGCCCGCAGCCCGCGCCGGGCCAGGCGGGAGCGGCTTCCCCGAACCCGTCCGTGGGCGAAGAGGGGCTGGGGCGGCCTGGTGAAGACGGTCGGCAAGGTGGTGCAGGTCGACACCATGACGGTGACGCCGCACTACGGGTTCCGCTTCAAGCAGTTCACCGCGGTCGACGTGGCCAGCCGTTACCTGGTCGGGGCGCTGTATGCCCGGGCCACCGCGACCTGCGCGGCGCGCTTCCTCGACCAGGTGCTGGCGCGGATGCCGTTCCCGGTTCGGGCGGTTCAGGTGGATGGCGGCGGCGAGTTCTGCGCCGAGTTCGAGCGGGCCTGCCAGGAGCGGAGCCTCCCGCTGATCGTGCTGCCGCCGCGTTCGCCGAAGATGAACAGCCGGGTGGAATACGTGCACGGGACCTGCCGCCGAGAGTTCTACGAATGCACGGAGATGGCGGCGGATCTGGAGGGCGCGCGGCGGCAGTGGAGCGTGTGGGAGGACACCTACAACCGGGTCCGGCCACACGAAAGCCTCGACCTGAAGACCCCGATCGAATACATTACGCGGCAATCGTCAAGCAGGGCCTGTTCTCACATGTCCTGAACCCGCGCAGAGCACAATTTCCACCCCCGCCTATGCTAAAATTTAAGTGTCCGACATCTAGTGTGTCGCAGACAAGGGTGCTGATCTGTGATGGCGGCATTGCCGGTCGGCCGGATCCTTGCCGCGCAACTGCTGATAACCCTGCTCTGTATGACAGGGGTTTTTTATGACTGGAACCTCGGTCTTTCGGCAGCAGCAGGGGGGGCACTGTGTCTGTTTCCCAATGCGTTGGCGGCCTGGAGCCTGTTTCGGAAGGACCGGGCGCGGGGGATTCGGGAAGAACAACGACGGATGCATCGCGCCTGGGCGATCCGCTGGCTTGGCACGTTGCTTGGCCTGGGATTGATCTTCGGGTTCTACCGCGAGGTTCAGCCCTTGGCCCTGTTCGCGGCATATGCGGCGGCCCAGGCGGCGCACCTGATCGGGCATTTGTCATTTAAAAACTGACGCACGAACACACCGCTACAGACCCGGATCATGGCCACCGAATACGCATCGGGCGCGGAATACATCAAGCACCACCTGACCAACCTGACGTTCGGCCAACATCCGGACGGCAGCTGGGGCTTCGCGCACAGCCGCGAACAGGTCGACGCGATGGGCTTCTGGGCAATCCACGTCGACTCGATGGCCTGGGCCATCGGCCTCGGCCTCGTGTTCGTGGGGCTGTTCGGCTATGCAGCGCGCCGTGCCACCGAAGGCGTGCCCGGAGGATTCCAGAACGCGGTCGAACAAATCGTCGAATTCATCGACGGCACGGTGCGCGATTCCTTCAGCCACCGCAACCGGATGGTCGCCCCGCTCGCGCTGTGCTCGTTCATCTGGGTCTTCCTGATGAACCTCATGGACCTGGTGCCGGTGGACTGGGTGCCGTGGGCCTTCTCCCTGATCGGCGTCCACTACATGAAGATCGTGCCGACCACCGACCCGAACGTCACCATGGGCATGTCGCTGTCGATCTTCGCCCTGGTGCTCTACTACAGCCTGCGCCGCAAGGGCATCGGCGGCTTCCTCGGCGAGTTGACCCTGCACCCGTTCTCCGCGAAAAACCCGTTCCTCAAGGCCCTGCTGATCCCGATCAACCTTTTCCTGGAGGGCGTGGCCCTGCTCGCCAAGCCCGTCTCCCACGGCCTGCGCCTGTTCGGCAACCTGTACGCCGGCGAAATGATCTTCATCCTGATCGCGCTCCTGCCGCTGTATGCGCAATGGACCCTGTCCGTGCCCTGGGCGATCTTCCACGTCTTGGTGATCCTGCTGCAGGCATTCATCTTCATGGTGCTGACCGTGGTCTACCTGAACATGGCGCACGACACCGGCGAGCACTAACCTGATTCTTTTTCACTCACTTTCTACACTGGAGTAATTTCATGGAACTCGTATCTGGCCTGATTTACATCGCAGGCGGCCTGATGATGGGGCTCGGCGCCTTGGGCGCCGCCATCGGCATCGGCAACCTGGGCGGCAAATACATGGAAGGCATTGCGCGGCAACCGGAACTGATCCCGATGCTGCGGACCCAGATGTTCATCGTGCTGGGCCTAGTCGATGCCGTGCCGATGATTGCCGTCGGTATTGCTTTCTACCTGTTGTTCGCGGTCGCCTGATCCGCGGGGAGACCTCCCGATGAACATCAACCTCACGCTGATCGGACAGGCGATTTCATTCACGATCTTCGTCTGGTTCTGCATGCGGTTCATCTGGCCGCCCGTGATCAACGCGCTGGAGGCCCGCAAGAAACGCATCGCCGACGGGCTGGCGGACGCGGACGCGGCCAAGACCGAGCGCGAGCAAGCCGAACAGGAAGCGCAGCAGACCACCGGGCAGGCCCGGGAAGAAGCGTCCCGAATCCTTGCCCAGGCGGAACGCCGGGCCGGCGAGATCGTGGCGGAAGCCCGGACCACGGCCAAGACCGAAGGCGAGCGCATTCTCACCCAGGCTCAAGAGGAGATCGACAAGAACACCCAGCAGGTGCGCGAGCAGCTGCGCGGTGAGGTCGCGACCCTGGCCGTCGCCGGTGCCGAGGCGGTGCTGCGCCGCGAGGTCGATGCCAAAGCCCACGCCGAGGCCCTGGACCAGTTGGCGGAGCGCCTGTGAGCAACGTCACTGCCGCGCGTCCCTATGCCCGCGCCGCGTTCGGCTACGCGCGCGAATGCGATGCATTGGACACATTCTCGGACATGCTGGGGACGGCTGCCGCGCTGGTTGAAAGCCCGCGTCTGCGCGCCCTGCTGGCGGATCCGCGCCTGAGCCGCGCACGCCGCGCCGAAATGCTGGAAACGATCGGCGGCGACCGCTTCGACGAACCGATGCGGCAACTTCTCCGGGTGCTCGGAGAGCGCGATCGGCTCCCGATCCTGCCCGAAGTCCTTGAGCAGTTCGAGGAATTGCGGGCCGAACACGAACAACGCCTGACCGCCGAGGTGGTCAGCGCCCGGGAGCTCGACCCGGCTCAGCAGGAACGCATCCGTGCGGCCCTGGCTGAACGGACCGGGCAAACCGTGGAACTGGTTTCAAAAATTGATGAACAACTGCTAGGCGGTGCGGT
>JAJEAY010000002.1 GCA_022824145.1 Rhodobacter sp.
CTCAATGACGACATTGAACGAGGGATATTATGGATCTGCCATTCAAACGGGAACAAGCCCCAGGAAAACTTGCCAAGGTACAGTTCAAACTCTGGGGGAAGATTGAGCTTGATGAAGAAGAACAGGCGCTGGTGAATCGGTACAGATTCCATGATGCAATTCTGATTGCCGCGATCCAGCTAAATCTTCTGTTGTTGAAAACAATCCACCTGAAGAAGAGAACGTCGATGGTATTGATGAAATGATGGAGGATTGGAGAAAATTCAAGAAGAATTAATGGCGGTTGTCTAGCAAAGATGCATGATCTTGTATGGTCCTGCGGTGCGCTAACACAGCCTTTATCATACATATCTCTCCATTAATCTCAGGCGACCTGCCTTAGCTGGCCATCAGTCTCCGCCTTCGTGAATATGATGAAGACTGCGGACGGCAGCATGTGGTGGTTGGGAATCTCAAAAAGTTCGGTGCTGGGCCCCTTTTTTTGACATGGCACTCAGTTGGCGGTGGGTCGCGGCCAAAGGCTGAGCGCGAGCAGGACCATACCGAGCAGGGCGAACGGTAGATTGATCGCCCCTCCTGGCGCGGTTCCGAGCGTCTCGACCGGCTTGTAGTGCCCGATCCCCAGCCGGACGAAATATTCCACGGTGAAGAGCAGGTAGAGGAACGGGATCAGCGACCGGTAACGGATTGCGGCGATGAGGTAGATCAGCCCGATGATCAGCTGCGACAGACCCCAGAGCGCGAAGATGCCCACCACCGTGGCGGCAGCCCCGGTCGGGTAGCTTTCCAGCGGGATCGTCGCGATGCTCTGCGCGCCGCCGTCTGCTGACAGCAGGTGGTGTTGGCTACGCCACAGAGTGAGCGCTGTGAGGGCGTAGAAGGCAAAATGCGCGATCCTGTATCCCGGAAAGGTGTTGTCGATCTGAGCGGGCAGCAGGCGGTTGAGAATTTTGGTCATGTCAGGTCATTTCGTGAGAGAAGGGGCTATTGCGTTGCGGAAGGACAGCCGCGTGCCACGCCGTCAAAGGCGCTCCGCTCGTCCATGCAATGCCAGATTGGATCGAACTGGGGCGGCATCAACTCGGTGTCGTGGCACCCTTCGCCACCCAGCACCCAGCTATGCTCAACCCACCAGGCGCCGGTGCCATCGGAGGCGGTCAGCCGCTCACCGCGGCCATTCAGATAGACGGCATTCGGGTGATGGCACTGTATCTGACCACCCCGGATCTCAAGGCATTCGCCTCTTTCGACCTGCGGCGGCGACACCGCGCGCCCCAGGACACGGGCCTGGGCAAATACGGTGATCTTCATTGTGTCCGTGTCCACATGCATGTCATTGATCACCGTCATCGCGGCCTGCTGGCCATCGGCCTGAGTTTCGGTCACCCAATAGCCGTCATGCAGCTCCAGCAGGCTGGGGCTGTCGGCAAAGGCGGCAGCCGGCACGGCCGGGACGAGGGCAAAAGCGACCGTGGGCGTTTTCATTCTCGATGGCTCCTTGATTTCGAGGTGATGCCGGTGTGAAACCTACAGGAGGGAGCGACACTCGACTACTCGCCTTTGAGGAAGGCGGAGCGCGGAAAACCGGAAAGGGTATCTGTCAGAATTCATGAGGAAAAAGCCGAGGCAAGAGCGCGCGGAACGCACTGTGGACTTCATTTGCGAAGCGGCTATTCAGCTTTTGGACACACGGGAGGAGCCGGATTTCACCACCAACCACATTGCCGAACGGGCAGGTGTTTCCGTAGGCACGCTCTATCGCTATTTCCCGGACAAGGGCGCGTTGCTCCGCTTCGTCGTGCGGCGCGAAGCGAAACGAGCCAGCGCCGTTGCTTTACAGGTGATCGACGGCTCCGGCGCCAAGAACACACAAACTCTGTTGGGCGAAGTCGTTGATGCGTCGATGGAGCATTTCAATCAACGCCCCAAGGCAGCGCATACGATCCGGCATCTGGTGCACAACGACCCCGAGCTGATGGATGAAGTGCTGGCCGTGCGCCTGTCGGTCATCAGAAGACTGAATGTTCGCCTTGTCGAGATCGACCCGTCGATGGGCCCACCTCTCCCAGACGCCACGCTCAAGGCCATCAATGACGGCTTCCAGGCCGCCATTACGGCGCTTGCGGCACAAGATTCTGAAAGAGCCGTCGACAAGGCGACGCGACTGCGCCTCATCAAGGCGCTCCTCAACGCATTTTCCGCGAATGGCGGCGCATGACACGGCAAGACCAACGTCTCGGTCGCGGTGCAGCCTTGTGATGCATACAGTCGGGATTTACTTGCCGAACGTCCGTTTGAATGGAGTGTACCCATCTCTCCGAACTTGCAGCGCAGGCCTATCTTGCGCCTTTCCTTCCAAGAGCTCGTAGGCACAGCGCCAATCGAGCGCCCGTAGCGAAGGGCCGTAAACGTCCACATCGCTGGCCATTGTCATCGGATACACTGTGCGCTGCGGCGAATGTCTGAATTGAGGAAAGCTGCTTCATCAGGCTGAATGTCGGCTTTGGGCCGAAATCGCCATACTGCGAGCAGCACCCAGGTCTCATTTAACGGAACGTCTGCGGCGCTTGTCGGATTCCAGAGCTTCGCCTTTCATCCAAACGGAAGTACATGCCAATTTTTTGATTTCATGCTATGATTTTCTTTGGACGTTCCCTCACATTGGAGAAGACAGATGTCACTCATGCTTCATGCTGGAGCAGAACTCATTGACTTTGACCGTCTGTGCCAATTGCCCACGCACGAGGCGACAAAGACCCATGTACCGATCGCGCATTCTGCCGTAGTCGACATGGTCAAATACTCGCTCGGTTTTTACGGCCACGCGATCACCGCGGAGGATTTCGGGGTGACGCCGGACGGGATGCGGTTCTTTGGGGTGCTGTCGCTGGAGAGCCCCTACGGCGATTACACCGATACGGTCGGGCTGAGGAACTCGCACGACAAGACCTTCCCGATCGGGATCAGCTTCGGATCAAAGGTCTTTGTTTGCGACAACCTCGCCTTCAGCGGCGATGTCGTTATCCGGCGAAAGCACACGGCCCATGCCAAGCGCGACCTGCCCGGGATCGTGGCCGAGGTGGTCGAGCCGCTGGCGGGCCAACGGGCCAAGCAGCACGACCAGTTCGCGCGGTACCAGGTTACGAGGCTCTGCGATGCGGACGTCGATCATCTCATCATGCAGCTCTATCGCCGCGGCGCGATCACGGTGACGAAGATCGCCGACGTGCTGGGTCACTACGAGAATCCTCCCTTCGACTGGGGTGGTCGCACCGCCTGGCGGCTGTTCAACGCAGTCACCTATGCTCTGTCGGGCCGAGTGGTCGAAAACCCGAAGGCCACGACCGAGTTGCACGGGATCCTCGATGCCATCGCGGCGTGATCCAACAATACCAACACGGCTCGCTCCCAAGGGGCGGGCCTTTCTCTTTGCCTGCACCTTTATGTGACTCTTTGCCGAATACCCGGTACAATGCAGGGGTGAGCGTTGATGCAGATCAGCGCTCCACTCGCCGCTTCCCCCTGTCGGTCGTCACGCGCCCATCCGGTCTTTGAGGACAAGTCTTGGCTGGTAAGCTGAGGCCATGACCGAAGACCAACGCTTTGAGCAATTCATCGAGCTGTGCAAGCGGATCTATGAGCGCATGGAGCGCGAGGGATCCTGGCCCTGGCCAGAGGGTGCGATCGACAGAGGCGACAAGAAGACTGAAAGCGGCGAGATTACCAGCCAACCAAAACCAAATATGACCACATGCTATGGCTGCACCCGCGTCTCGACCGTGAAACAGGGTGAGGGTGTCTCCTTGGAAGCGCAGCGCGAAGAAATCACGCGCCATGCCGATCGCCACGGCCTGACAATTTCCCGATGGTTCGAAGAAAAGGAAACCGCTGCCAAGTCCGGCCGCCCGATCTTCAATCAGGTCGTGCGGGACCTGAAGGCGGGTCGCGCAGATGGCCTGATCGTGCACAAGATCGACCGATCCGCCCGAAACTTCCGAGACTGGGCCATTGTCGGCGACCTGGCCGACAAAGGAATCCAGATCCATTTTGCCACCGAAAGCCTGGATTTCCAGTCCCGGGGTGGCCGCCTGACCGCGGACATCCAGGCGGTGATTGCCTCGGACTACATCCGCAATCTTCGGGAAGAAGCCCTCAAGGGCATTCGAGGCCGGCTCAAGCAGGGTCTCCTGCCCGGCCGAGCGCCGATCGGCTATCTCGACCAGGGTTGGCGGCAAACCGAAGATCCCGGATCCTGCCAAGGCACCCCTCATCCGGGAAATGTTTGAGCTCTACGCTACCGGCAACCACGGTATCCGCTCCCTGCATGAATTGATGCGCCTGCGCGGATTGAAAAACCTGAAAGGTGACGAAGTCACGCGACATGGAATCGAAACCATCCTGTCGAACCCGTTCTATTGCGGGACCATCCGGGACAAGCGGACCGGTGAAACCTATGAAGGCTGTCATGAGCCGTTGATCACGGCGTCGCTTTTTCAACGTGTCCAGTACATCAAGTCCGGAAAATGCGGCAAAAAGACCACCCGGCACATGCATACCTACCGGGGGCTGTTCAAATGCGCCCACTGTACTTTTGCGATGATCCGGGAACGCCAGAAGCGTCGTGTCCATTACCGGTGCCACACACCGGAATGCCCAACAAAAGGCGTCCGGTAAGATGCGATTGAAACGGCCGCGCTACGCTTCTTTGATCGCAACCGCGTTGCCCGTAGAAAGTTCTCTGATCTGGAAGCTGTCTTCGAACAATGGTGCGAGCAACGGCGTGAAAAACAGCACGAGGCGGACGCGGCTCGAATGCAACTCGGCCAGCTCGCGGCTCGTAAAGAAAAGCTGACGGATGCTCTGATTGACGGGCTGATAGACAAGGACGCCTACCAAAGCCGCAACGAAAAGCTTCCGATTGAACAACGCCGCCTGCAGGAAAAGCTGCGCGATCCTGTCGATCCGGACGCCGAGAAGGAACGACTGCGAAAATTCCTCGAACAGGCCAAAAGCCTTGCACCGCTTTACGATTTCGCGAAACCGCATGAAAAACGCAATATCGTCCTATGGGCGACCTCGAACCGCACCGTGTCCGGGAAATCCATTGAATTTGAGCCATCGAATTGGTTCGAGGCAGCGCAGTTTGTCCTGGCTGCCCCCTCTGGTGAGGGGCAACGGCCCACTCCTCGAACCCCT
>JAJEAY010000215.1 GCA_022824145.1 Rhodobacter sp.
CGAAAGGGAATTGACATAGACGCCGCGCGCCGCGTGCTCGAGGAATCCCTGCTTCACGAGACGCCTGAGGCCTTCGGCAAATGTCCTGGGCGACCGCTCCGGAAACATCTTGCGAAGATCCGCCACCAGGAACACCGACCGACCCCTCCGGTCCCAGTCCCAGAGCGTCTTGACCGCTTCGACAGTTTTCGACGATGCAATCTCCATCAAATTCCTTCGTATTCTATAATTTGTTGGTGTTAGTGTATACTTCAACAATGTTCTTCTGTCATGACGGGCCAAGAAGGGAACTGATAACGGACTCGATCAAACTCCAGACGCCGCTTGTCCGCATGCATCGTCGTCAGCAGCAACGATCGATTGCCGAAAGTCATCGTGCACGTCCGTCGATTGGCTGCCGGTGAAGGAGTTTCTGCGTCTACCCTCGCCGGAGATCGAACAGCGACGATGATTCCGGTGCCGTTATCGACAACGGCCTGCCGGCCGTCTTCTCTACGGTGTATCCCAGGCTCTCGTATCCCCTGATGCGCTTCCCGCTCATGCGTTCGAGCGCCGGCACGGCGCTATCGACATAGTCGTAGACCTGCACCTCTCGTTTCGCGGCATGCAGCCGGTGAAGACGGCCGACGTACTGCGCGAGCGTTCCCTTCCACGAGATCGGCATCGCCAGAAACAGCGTGTCGAGACGGGCATCGTCGAAACCCTCGCCAACATAGCGGCCCGTCGCCACCAGCACCCTTTCCTCGGTCTCGGGAACATCGTCGAGACGCTGCATGACCTCGCGGCGCTGCCGGGTCCCCATTCCTCCGCGAAGGACCAGCACATTCCGGGCAAAATGGCCAAGACGCTCCGCAAGACAATGGGCATGGTCCCTGCGCTCGGTGAGCAGGATGGGCGAGCGGCCAGCCTCCAGCGCCTGCAGCACATCGTCGAAGATCATGTCGTTGCGGTCGTCATCGGCCGCCAGCGCCGCATAGATGTGCTGAATCGGCGTTCTCTCGCCGTCCAGTTCGGGCGGCAGCCGGAACTCCGTCGGGCGCAGGATCGCGCGGTGCCCGAACGGGCGCTGCCGGGCCTGCGCCCTGGCGTTCGTGCGAAACCGAACCGGACCGCACTGCATAAAAATGATCGGGTGGTGACCATCCTTGCGCACGACCGTGGCGGACAGCCCCAGGACATACTTCGCCTTCGCCCGGCGCGCGACCGCCTCGAAGCTGACGGCGGAGAGATGGTGGCACTCATCGACCACCAGATGCCCGTAGTCGGCAACGACATCGTCCACCTCTCCCTTGCGCACCAGGCTCTGGATGACGCCGACATCGACGAGACCTCCGAGCCTGCGTCGGCCTCCGCCGATCCGTCCGATTGCGGATGGGGGAAGATCGAGAAACGCTTCGAGGCGCGCGATCCATTGTGCCATGAGCTGGCGACGGTGAACGAGCACCAGAGTGTTGGTCCCGCGGGAGGCAATGACGGAGGCGGCGATGACGGTCTTGCCAAAGCCGGTCGCCGCCGCGAGGACGCCTGTCTCATGCTCCAGCAGCGCTGCCGCCGCGGTGTGCTGCTCCGCGGTCAGGTCACCGAGGAATGAGGCCTCCAACCGGCGCCCGGCATGGCGCTCGTCGCGCAGGTCCACGCGGATGCCGATCTCTCCCAACAGGTGTTCCATCGCCTCTCGGCAGCCGCGCGGCAATGCGATGTGATGCGACAGCAATTCGGCGCAGGCGATGATGCGAGGAATGCCGAAGGTTGATCGTCGCATCGCCTGGGCGCTGTAAAACGCCGGATTCTGGAAAGCGGCGAGACGGATGAGCCGGTTGACCAGACCCGGCGGCAGTCCGGCGCGCGGGATGTAGAGCTGATCGCCCAGAACCGCTTCGATCCGATTCGGCAGCGGTCCGGTGATGGCGGGCGGCGGGCGCCGCCGCGAAGGCAGAGTGGTCCAGGGTTCCTCGTCATCTTCTTCCAATGGCAGCCGGAGACCGACAATGCGGCCCTTGCGGCTGGCTGCGTCGACGATGGCGGTCAGTTCCGCCAAGGTGAGGCGATGGAGCGAAGACAGGAACGCCCATTGGTCGGCATGGGGTTCGAAATCCTCATCGAGGAAGATGCTGTTGGCGCTCTCACGAGGACCGCCCTGCAGGGGAAGCGCGATGAGATTGCCGAAGCCGCCCGCCGGCACGGTATCCTGGCTCGGAAAGAAGCGGTCGTAGGACTGGAAACCGATATCCGGGCAGCGCTCCATCGTCTCGGTCAGCAGCAGGGCGCCGAGGCGGCGCGCAAGGACGGCTGGCACGGACTCGGCAAAGAAGACCCAGACATGCCCGCCATGGCCCGAACGTGAGCGTTCGAGTACCGCAGGTACTCCCTTCGACCGGCAGGCTTCGAGGAAGGCGCCCGCGTCCCGCCGCCAGGTCTCCCCGTCGAAGTCCGCAGCGAGAAACCGGCAGCTGTCGTCCGGCAGCATGGGATAGACACCGAGCGTGTGGCGTCCCCGCAGATGACCGGCGATCGCCTCGTCCGTCACCTCCAGGAACGCTTGGTGGGAGCACCCGCCGCACCGGACCCGCGGCTTCCCGCAGATGCGCGGAGCCCATTCGTTGGCGCAGACCGGCGCATAGCCCGCCTTTCCTGTCCGCGCGTTTTCCCAGCGCTTGGGATAGACATCCTCGCGGCCGCCAAACAGGGATCTGAACAACGCGATCTTGGAGGGTGGCGGCGAATGCCTGGTGACGGAAGCGGCAGGAGGCAGCCTGTCCTCCGCATCGGTTCCCTGGCCCTCGATTTGGGCGAGTCGGGCATCGAGGGCGGACTTCTCGGCTTCGAGCCGCGCAAGTCGTTCGCGCAATCGGGCCACTTCCCCGCGATCGGATGTCGTCTGCGTCAAGCCACCCCCAAGACCTGCTGTCCTCCGCGAGCCCGTGCATGCCGGCGATCGAACAGAACGTTGCCATCGTTGCACAACAGGTCAACCGTGGTGCCGGCAACTCGATGATGGAGCGTTGCCAGAGCCTCAAGCCGCGCGTGGAATCCCGTGATGCACACGCAGAATGGGATAGTGATCGGGTACGAACAGTCCTGAGCTATGGTGATCGGAGACCGCCTTGCGAGGGGCGAGGGATGGTGTGCCGTTTCGATGACATCACGGCGCGGGATGACCTTGAAAGCGATGCGCTTGACTCCGATGGCCTGTCCCTTGATCGAACACGCCGACAGACGTTCCGCAGGTTGCGAAAGCCTCACCGATGAGCGTTTGTTCTGCCCGATTTCGAGATTGAGTGCCGGATCATTCAGGCAGGGTCGAGAATCTCCCGCGTGGCTGCCTTCTGAACGAATGCGGAGCGTGTCATGCCACGCCTGCGCGCCGCCTCGTCGAGGGTATCAAGGAAACCCTTCTCCAGGCTCAAGTTCACCCGCACGGCACGCTTCCGATCCCTCACATAGGGAATCATCATCAACACCGAGCCTTCCGCGATGCTGCCGGCAACCTGCTCGCGCACCGCTTCAATGCCGAGCGGTGGCACCGGCTCACAGTCCTCGAAGAACAGGCTCAACGCCTCGACCGCGTTGGGAACAATGTCATCGAAGCTGTCGGCGGCCGAAAAACATCCAGGCACCTCCGGAAACTGGATCCCGTAGGCACTTCCAGGATCCTTGTCGATCACCGCGACGTAATGCATGGCTGCCTCCTCAGTTCCAGCCCACCCGCCTGGCGATGCTCCGGGCGGTGCCGAAGGGCAAGTCCTTCTTCGGATGTGGTACGACCATGGTGATCGTGCCCTTTCTGAATTTGTGGTGCGATCCCTTGACACTCACCAATTCGAACCGCTCGGCCTTGAGACGTCTGACGATGTCTCGACAGTTGCGTAACATGCGCAACTACATACACACGACAACGAGCGAAGCAACGCACACGATACCGGAGAGGATCGAAGGGCGCAGTCTCGATCGCGTCGGCACATCGTGCCACCGAGTCAACCATGCGACTTCGCTCCTGCTGCAGCCGCAAGAGGGTCTCGGCGTGATCGCCGACAACGACACAATCAGCTGCGGCGGGCGACTTACCTGCAGCTCTGCCGAGCCACAGTGAGAGATTTTCGGTCGACATTGACAGGCCGGATTCTGAAATTCCATCATGCTCTCAGGAAGCTGTGCGGCCGGGGTGCTTCGAATGGCCTTTGGTGCCCTGTCCAGTCCGGACTGTCCGCCGACAGATGCTTGCAGTGTCAGCAAACAGGTGACAGAGTGGACTGGTCAGGCATTCTCACGGTCAGGTGACATTCGGGTCATTGTGCTGCGCACCACCGACACATATGCTTCCGGTATGGAGGCAGATATGGGCAACGCAAGGGCCAAGGAGGATCCCAGGCGTTGGCATTATGTCGAAGGATCGGACGTTGCCGAAGTTCTTTGTCTGGCTCCTGATTACGAAGACCCGGCGTACGACTGCATTTGCCATGGCATTCAAGGCGCCTTCGCGCCAGGAAAGTCACTTCCTTTCGTCGAGCGGTTTTGCGGGGAAAACCTAAGTTGCGACAACCGGACCGCCATCGTCGTAATCCTCGCGCCACCATCTTCGACATCTGACGAGCGAAGATGCGCATGGACTTTGCGCCAAAATGCTATTGGCGGCAGTTTCTTGGGGAAACCCTCGACGTGACGCCTTGGGCCCCGAAGAGAACGTAGATCCGGATGCAAAATGCAGGAGAATTCGAAACCGTCATACATGGAGACCCAAGATGGAACACCTATTTGACAAACTCAAAAAAGCCGGAATCGTCCGTGTGGACGAACACGGCCTGGTGCATGTGCCGGGCGTCAGCCCGCACATTTCCCGCCGGCAGTTCGCCGGTGGCATGATGGGAGCTGCGACTGCCTCGATTTTCTCGGGCATCACGCCAGCCCGGGCGGCCACTGAAGTCAACTTCATGGGTTGGCAGGGATACGAAGAAGGTCTGGCTTACGGCGGCCTCCTGGAACAGCACGATTTGTCCATCAACCCGACATACATGAACGACAACAACCAGATCATCGCGACCGCAACGGGCGGTGGTATGGGCAACATGGATATCGCGACACCGGATCATGGCTACACGCCGGTGATGGCGGAGATCGGCATTCTGGAGCCGCTTGACATCGATCGTATCCCGAACTTCGCGAATCTCTTCGACTTCTTCAAGACGATGCACGGGCCGAACGTGGACGGTGTTCAGTATGCATTACCCTATACGTGGGGCTCGATTCCATTGATGTACAACCCGGAAGTCGTGACCGAGAAACCGACGTCGTGGCTGGATATCCTGAAGCCGGAGTACAAGGGCAAGGTGGCGCTGGTCAATGACGTCATAAGTGTGATGATTCCCTTCACAATGACGGCGGCCAACACTCAGAAACCCACGCGAATCACTCAGGATCAGCTTGATGCCGCAATTGACCTTATCATCAAGATCAAGACCGAGCACGCCAGGACGATAGCATCGGGCTATGGCGAACTGGCGGACCTCTTCGCCAGCGGTGAAGTTGTCATGGCTCAGGCCTGGGAACCGGTAGCCGCCTGGGCTGCCGAAAAGGGAGCCGAACTCGATTGGGTGATTCCCAAGGAAGGTACATGGACCCTGGTCGATTGTCTCGCCATTATCCGGGATGCGCCCCATATGGATGAGGCTTACACACTGCTCAACAACGGTCTCACAGGACCAGCCCAGGCACACGTTGCCAATGTGAATACGACCGGCGCTACAGTGATGGATGCGGTGCCGCTTCTGGATGATCGGGCACGCAACATGTATCCCTATGATGACATCGCTGGCTATTTCGAGAGCAGTGGCGGTCCAATCCCGCTTTGGCCACTCGACGAGATGGACGACTTCGTCACCTTTGACGATGTGCTGAATGCATGGGAGAGATTCCTGAAGGCGTAACAAAGAGAGGCTGGCGGGTCCGTAGCTTGAAGCGAGCGCCCGCCAGCCAGGCACAGCGTCATGGCCTCGAAGCATGGGCCGACAACGTAGGAACCTGGCCGTGAACGAACAGGCGGTGTTGGTCAATCTTCAGGGCATCACCAAGTCGTTCGGCAACACTACGGCGGTCCATCCTCTGGACTTGACGATTGCGCAAGGTGAGTTTCTTGCAATCCTCGGACCATCGGGCTGCGGAAAGACGACGCTCCTGCTGATGATCGGTGGCTTCCTGAGGCCAACAGCCGGGACCATCCATATCGGCGGCAGCGATGTGACCCAGCTGGGCCCTGAACGCCGACCGACCAACATGGTCTTCCAGGGCTACGGTCTGTTTCCACACATGACGGTCGCGCAGAACATCGCCTACGGCCTGCGGGTTTCCAGGACCCCCCAGAATGAAGTCCGGGAGCGCGTCAGGGCGGCAATGGACCTGGTTCATCTGGAGGGTTTCGACGACCGGAAGGTCTCACAGCTTTCCGGCGGCCAGCAGCAACGCGTGGCGTTGGCCAGGGCCTTGATCATGCGGCCGGATGCTCTCCTGCTTGACGAGCCGCTTGCAGCACTCGATCTCAAGCTTCGGAAGGCCATGCAGGATGAACTTCGTCGCATCCATTCCTCAACCGGCGGAACATTTGTGTTCGTCACCCATGACCAGGAAGAGGCCATGGGTCTGGCTACACGAATCTGTGTGATGGAGGGGGGACGGATCGTTCAGGACGGGCGCCCGGAAGAAATCTACAGCGCACCCAACACACGCTTTGTTTCGACCTTCATCGGCGAGGCCAATGTCATGGCAGGACGACGCGCCGGTGGTCTTGTGACACTCAACGCCGGGGTCGTCTTCGAGAACGAGGGACAGGATGAGTTGGTCGTATGTGTCGTCCGTCCAGAGAAAATGAGGATTGCCGCAACCCGTGATGATCCGGCCTTTGCGGAAGTCCATGCAATCCTGTCAGGAAGATTGCTGGACGTCGTCTTTCTCGGACCTCATGTGAAGTACAGTATCGCCGTTGAGGGGGACAGTCCCTTGACCGTCATCAGCAGCGACATGGAGATGCGAAACCGGCTTTCAATCGGCGACGATGTCGCAGTGGCCTGGTGTCTTCACGATCAGCGCGTGCTCTCGGACCAATGAGGCGCGCCTTCAGCCTTCAGACCTTGCTGCTCGCCCCGTCGGGCATGATTTTCTTCATTCTGTTCCTGCTCCCTGCTGGCTATTTCTTTGTCATCAGTTTCTGGCGGGTAAGGGCCTACCGGTTGCGGTCCGATACCACGCTGGACCAGTACGCGACCGTACTGACAGAGTATCCTCAGTCGCTGATCTATACCTTCGCCATCGCACTGACCATTGCGGTGATCACGACTGCGGTCGCCTTTGCCTACGCCTACTTCTGCCGTTTCAAGACGGGGCGCTTCGGCCTTGTCTTCGTCTTCATCGCCATCATCACGTTGTTCGGCGGCTACCTCACCAAGATTTACATGTGGAAGACCATTCTGGGTTCCAGCGGGATTCTCAATTCGGCGCTTCTGATCCTTGGACTGATCGACGAGCCGATCACCGCCTTCCTGTTCAGTCCCGTCGCGGTCGTAATCACGCTGACCCACTACACCCTTCCATTGGCGATTCTACCGATCTACGGCTCGCTGCGCGGCGTGGCCGACACACCCTTGCAAGCGGCCAGGGATCTTGGCGCTGGCCCGGGTCGGGTATTCTTCGACATAATCCTGCCGCAAACACGGATCGGCCTGATTTCTTCCTTCAGCCTGACCTTCCTGTTTGCCGCTGGAGATTACGTAACACCGCTCCTTGTAGGCGGGCCGCACACTTCCATGATCGGTCTCTTCATTCAGAGCCAGTTCGGACATCGCCTGAATGCGCCTCTCGGTTCTGCCATGTCGTTCACTGTCGTCCTCTGTTGTCTTCTGGTCATCGCTCTGACGGCGCTTTGCATCTACCGGTTGACGCGACCGAAATGACATCGAGCCTCAACAAGACGGTTTGGTCCTGCTTTGCAGGCTTGGCTGTTGTCTTCATGCTCTCACCGCTGATGATTCTCCTCCTGTTCTGTTTCAGCGAGGGCGCACTCCTGAGCTTTCCCATTACCGGATTGAGCCTGCGTTGGTTCGAAGCTCTTCTGGCGCGAGATCAGTTTTGGGGGGCCCTCGAAAACAGTCTGATCGTCACTGGATCAGTGGGGTTGATCTCGACTGTCGTCGGCACCATGACGGCCATGGGCCTGGCAAGGATGCGGTCAGATGTCTCCCTCGTGGTCATGATGGTTCTCACGATACCGATCATGGTTCCGCCGCTCATGCTGGGTATCGTGTTCTTGTCCTATTTCACGACATGGTTGAAAATTGGTCTGTCCCTTCACACGGTGATCCTGGCGCATTTGGTCTTTACTCAGCCTTTTGTCATTCTGATAGTCAGTGCCCGCATGGCCGGGTTCGATTTTGCCGCACTCGACAGCGCGCGCGATCTGGGCGCGTCCAGGGCTTATGCATTCCGGACCATTACTCTGCCGATCATCCGTTCAAGCGTTCTCGGGGCTGCGTTGATCGCAATGGCCCTGTCATTGGATGATTTTCTGGTCACTTTCTTCACAATTGGTGGTGGAAGTACCTTGCCGATCTTCATGTGGGGCATGCTTCGCAAGGGAGTCGATCCTTCCATCAACGTCATCGCGGTCATTTTGATGCTGCTCTCGAT
>JAJEAY010000014.1 GCA_022824145.1 Rhodobacter sp.
CTGGGGTTTCTGGAAGCGGATCCGAGCCTCGACGTCGGTGGCATCGACGCGGGACACAAACTGGCTCTTCTCTCGGCAATCGCCTTTGGCACCCAAGTCGACTTTGACAGTGTGGAACTGGAAGGAATCTCACGGATAACAATCGAAGACATTCAGCAAAGCGCTGACATGGGATTTCGAATCAAGCTTCTTGGTGTGGCGCAGACTACAGATCAGGGCCTGGAGCAAAGAATGTCGCCCTGCCTTGTTCCAGCCGATAGTCCACTCGGCCAGCTTGAAGGTGGGACCAACATGGTTGTACTGGAGGGAGACAGCGTCGGCCAGATCGTGCTGCGCGGCGCCGGAGCCGGTTCGGGTCCAACCGCAAGCGCTGTTCTCTCCGACGTTATCGATCTCGCGCGCGGCATTCGTGTGCCCACCTTCGGACAGACGGCGACTTCGCTCAAGAGAGCCACTGCTGCGAAATCCACTGTCTCCGCGCCATACTATGTAAGAATGCAACTGCAGGACAGACCTGGAGCGTTGGCCAAGGTTGCCGCGGTGCTGGGAGATGCATCCGTTTCGATCGACAGAATGCGGCAGTACCGCCATGATGCCGCAACCGCACCAGTACTGTTTGTAACACACAAAACGACCCAGGAAACCATGGACACCGCCCTTGCGGGAATGGGAGCCACCGGTGTGGTCGAAGGCACACCTATGGCTATACGGATCGAAGCAGTCTGAGCAGCCGCTCCCCAAGCAAGGCCAAGCAATGCTTCTCATTCAATAGGAGGCAGTTCCGTCAGAATGATGGAACGCCTGCCGTCCAATCAGCGGAGTTCCACCGGATCTTTCAAAGCCAGACCAAAATCATTCGGCAATCCGGGCACCCGCTGCGATCGTCGGCGGACGCGCGTTGAGGTCGTTAATCGACAGTCCGGCAAGCTTTTTGTATTTTGCGGCATGCGCAGCCAGTTCCTCATGCGCAATCACGTCGTCGATGCGTTCAAACACGCCGCCGCAGAGATCTTCGACCCGCTGCATGATCGCATCAGGCCCCGATCCCCTGTTCGCAAGCACGACACGATTGACCGACGGCCTGACCTCTTCGTCAAAAACCCGCAGCGCAGCGGGCGTCAGGCCGTGCTGGAGTAACTTTGCGCCGAGCAAGCGTGCGTCAAGAATCGCTTGGCTCGCACCGTTTGAGCCTACAGGATACATCGCATGAGCGGCATCTCCGATCAAAACCATTCTGTCGTCGGACCAAGCGTCAACTGGATCACGGTCAACCATAGGATACTCATAGATCGATTTGGCCGATCTGATCAAAGCGGGCACGTCCAGCCAGTCAAACTCCCAATCGTTGAACCACGGAAGGAAATCTTCCATATCCGCCAAGCGGTTCCAGTCCTCCTTCCGCCAGGGAGTTGACGGGTCGAAACGGCGCTCGGCGATCCAGTTGATTTCGGCAAGACCTGTGCATGGATCCGAATGTGAAATCGGATAGGCCACAAACCGCTGTCTGTCATGCCCGGAGAGGATCATCGACGCGCCAGTCAGAAAGGGCGCGGCCTGCGTCGTCCCTCTCCAAAGAATGGCGCCACTCCAGACCGGCGGACCTTCATCGGGCCACATCCGCGCACGGATCGCGGAATGTATCCCATCAGCGGCGACCAGCAGGTCACCTGAATCCGTTCCTCCGGAGTCAAGGAGCAGCGTGACGTCTGAAGGCCCGAATCGATAACCGACGGCTCTGCTTCCCAAAATTACGACATCCGGTCCGGTCAGTTCCACCAGCGCCTGGTACAGCGCCACCTGCAGCGCACCGCGATGGACCGAATACTGCGGCCACCGGTAGCCTGCGCCCAGTCCGCGCGGTTCAGTCCAGATTTCGAGCCCGGTCTTGGTGTAGAATCCATAGTCCGCCGTCCGTATTCCGATCCGGTCGAGCATGTCGCACAGTCCGAGATCCATCAGTTCGCGCACCGCTGTCGGCTGCAGGTTGATGCCAACACCCAGCGGTCGGATTTCACCTGCAGCTTCGTGGATTCTGAACCGAACTCCCAGCTGGTGGAGTGTAAGCCCCATCGTCAGTCCAGCAATGCCTGCTCCAGCGATCAATACTGTCATTCAATGCCTCTCCTGCATCTGCATAGTCTTTCTACCCGAACGCCGACCGATTCGGACCCGCTTTTCCGTACGTCCGGAAATGTCATGCCATGCCCTTTGCACAGTCAAATCCCCCCGTTATGAGGGAGATGGAATAAACGCCAGTCCCAAGGAAACCGCAAACATGCCAAGTCAAATACAGGACGTCATCTTCCATGACCGCATGCTTTCGCTCGGTCTTGCCAGGGTCACCGAAGCGGCGGCCATGGCTTCGGCTCGGCTTGTCGGTCGAGGTGACGAGAAGGCCGCCGACCAAGCAGCAGTGACCGCCATGCGCGAGCAACTGAATATGCTGGACATACGGGGTGTTGTGGTGATCGGCGAAGGCGAGCGCGACGACGCTCCCATGCTCTATATCGGAGAGAAAGTCGGCTCCGGCAAAGGTCCGGAAGTCGACATCGCTTTGGATCCACTTGAAGGCACGACCCTGACGGCCAAGGACATGCCCAATGCACTTACCGTGATCGCAATGGCGCCTCGTGGAACGCTCCTTCATGCTCCGGACGTCTATATGGACAAACTTGCGATTGGGCCTGGATTTTCGAAGGACGTGGTCAGCCTTGAAATGTCCCCATCCGAACGGGTGACCGCGCTGGCGGAAGCGCGCGGCTGCGCTCCGGAGGACATCACTGTCTGCGTCCTTGAGCGGCCCCGCCACGAGGGCATGATCGCCGAACTGCGGCAAACCGGAGCGGCCATCCGGTTGATCACAGACGGCGACGTCGCGGGCATCATTCACTGCGCCGAATCCGATATCACGGGAATCGACATGTACATGGGTGCCGGGGGAGCGCCCGAGGGCGTATTGGCTGCATCCGCGCTTAAGTGTATGGGCGGACAGATGTGGGGAAAACTGTTGTTCCGCAATTCGGATGAACGCAGGCGTGCCGCGACTGCAGGGATAACCGATCTTGACCGAGTGTACTCGCGCAATGACATGGTTACCCAAGACGTGATTTTCTCGGCTACCGGAGTGACTGACGGTTCGGTGGTCAGTGGCATGAAACGCCAACCCGGCTTTCTCGAAACCGAAACGCTGCTCATGCGCTCCAAGACCGGTTCGGTTCGCCGGATGCGCTACCGAAATCCTACAGGATAGACCATTGAATACGCCATTCGAGTTCCCTCAACACTTCCTGGCCCGCTGCGGTTCGGATTCAGTCGCCAAGGCATCTGTCCGGTTCGAAAGCTCAATCCAGCCAAGCGGTCCAATCTATGCATTCTCCTCAGCCGCCGCGTTCGCTGGCGATTCCAGGTGTGGAACACCATTCACATTTGCGAGGCGCTTGGCTCAGCTCCATGACGGAATCCCTCCTGCAGCGGATTCCGGCAGGCGAGTCGGTGAAGTTTCGGATGACTGCGCCGCATGCGAGCTCCGCAGTGAACAGCCTGTTGTCCGTCACTCCGACCATGGTCACGAAATGGATGGAAATCTAGGAGGCAGGTACCCATCACTCACTATTGGAAGCGCCGTCCAGTTCGACGGGGCACCGGAGAGCGGGCTGGCGCCCAAGGCGCGTCCAGGCCGCACCAACTCGGGCTCCGACTCACGCTGGCAGAAACGGCGACCCGATCAAGCTCCAGCCGAAGCTCTGGCAAGGATTTCCGCATGACCGGGTTTCTCGGGGTTCAGTCCTCCCTGACCGGACGTTGCTGGACCGGTCCATCTATCGAACAGGAACGATGCAGCGCCGCAATGGAACAGGCGACTGGGTTGCCCCCAGCCGTATGCTCAGTTCTCACACGGCGAGGAGTTGAGCCTCAGGAGGCGGAACACCACCTCTTGCCAAGGTTGCGCGATCTCCTGCCTGACCCGATGTCACTACGTGACATGGGCACCGCAGCTGACAGGCTCGTTGCGGCGATCAGTCGCCGCGACCGAATTGCCGTCTTTGCCGACTACGACGTGGATGGCGGCGCATCGGCGGCCCTCCTGATATCATGGCTTCGTGACCTGAACTGCGAAGCAACACTTTATGTTCCGGATCGAATTGATGAAGGATATGGTCCGAACGCTGTGGCCATGAAGACTTTGGCACAGAAGCATGACCTCGTTATCTGTGTTGATTGCGGTACGTTGGCACACGAGCCATTCTCAGCCGCAGCTGGCACGGACATTCTTGTACTTGATCACCACCTTGGCGGCGAGAGCCTGCCACCTGCTCTCGCGGTGGTAAATCCGAACCGTCAGGACGAATCCGGAGAACTGTCATATCTTTGCGCGACAGGCGTGGTGTTCCTGCTATTGGTGGAGGCGAATCGTCGCCTGCGGGGGCAGGAGATTAAAGGCCCCGACCTCATGCAGTCCCTTGACCTGGTCGCGCTTGCAACCGTTGCCGACGTTGTGCCGCTAGTTGGGGTCAACAGAGCATTCGTACGGCAGGGCCTGAAAGTAATGGCGGCGCGAAAACGACCGGGCCTTGTCGCGCTTGCGGACTTGGCAAGAATGGATTCCGCACCGAATCCCTATCATTTGGGCTATCTAATCGGACCCCGAATCAATGCGGGAGGCCGCGTCGGCAAAGCCAATCTTGGCGCAAGGGTTCTTTCGACCGACGACCCGCACGAGGCCGCAGCGCTTGCAGAAAGGCTTGACAAACTCAACTCCGAGCGCCGTGAAATTCAGGATCGCGTATATGCTGCGGCGCTTGAACAGGCGACCCAGCGAGGGCTCGACGGTCCACTGGTCTGGGCAGCGGATGACGGTTGGCATCCGGGGGTGGCAGGCATAGTCGCCTCACAGCTTCAGGAAAAAACGAACCGCCCAACGATCGTCATCGGCCTTGACGGGGATTCCGGCAAGGGGTCTGGCCGTTCCATTAGCGGAATCGATCTCGGCATCGCGGTTCAGAGAGCGGTTTCCGAAGAACTGCTCCTTAAGGGAGGCGGACATCGTATGGCGGCGGGCCTGACCGTAGCGCGCAGCAAACTGGACCTCGCGATGGACCGGATCGGGGAGTTGCTTGAAAAACAGGGTGCAGCGAACATTGGCCCGAAGGATCTTGTTCTGGACGGCGTGCTTATGCCGGGGGGCGCTTCCGTTGAACTGATCGAACAAATCGAGGATGCAGGACCATTCGGCGCCGGAGCGCCCGCTCCCCGATTCGCGTTTCCCTCCGTTCAAATCACCTATGCACGGCGGGTC
Organism: Rhodobacter sp.; assembly: GCA_022824145.1. Classification (GTDB taxonomy): domain Bacteria; phylum Pseudomonadota; class Alphaproteobacteria; order Rhodobacterales; family Rhodobacteraceae; genus JAPOUP01. Next base: position 5,297 of record JAJEAY010000014.1, read on the forward strand.
GGTGACAGGCACCTTAAGCTACGGGCGACCGACGGATTCGGTGCATCGGTCGAAGCGATCGCGTTCGGCGCCTATGACGGAGAGATCGGTCCCACCCTTGAGGCGCATAACGGAGCGCCGTTTCATTTGGCCGGCCGGTTGGAGGTCAATTCCTGGCAGGGACGCCAGACCCCGCAACTGCGGTTGGAGGACGTCGCGCGCGCAGGTTGAAATTTCGTGTCAGTCTGGAGCACATTGGGCTTGCAATCCGTCGCGCCATGCGTAAACAGGATTCCACTCTTTTCGACGGCCCGTTCGTCTATCGGTTAGGACGCCAGGTTTTCAACCTGGAAAGAGGGGTTCGATTCCCCTACGGGCTGCCAGAATTCAATCAATCAGAAACCGATGGCTGTTCGGACTCCCCATTTTCCGAATCACTGAGTTCCGTTATCTGGCAATCAATCAGAAATTCCATCATGTCCGTGGCGTTCCCAGTCACGTAGAATCCGATCATTCTCTCATTGAATTCCTGTGCGCAGGCAGCGGGAACAGAAATCGCATCCATTCCACGCGTCATCAGGATTCCGTTCATCATAAAGCGCGATGTGCGTTTATTGCCGTCGAAATAAAACTGCTGGAGAGCGCCGAAAAGAAAGAAGGCCATTGCCCTCTCACGCGGACAGGAAATCCCGGTTTCGAGCGCTTTTGCTCCGTTCCTGAACAGCGCCTTGAGATTGTCAGCGCCGGGTTCGGTTCGGTGGGATGGCGTAAACTCACCGTCACCGAGGGCCACGCGCGGGGTCGTATCAGTGTATTTCCCCTCGCCCCGGAAATGCCCCCACTCAAGCGCTTCATCTTTCGCCACCAAACCATGCAGACGGTCGAAAATCGCTTTGTCGAGCCGAAATGTTCCGGTTCTGACCAGGTCGAACAGCTCTCTTCCAGCCGCAGCCAGATTTAGCACCTGCTGCTGGTCCGCGAGCCTGTGCCCGCCGACCGTCACTCCATCCATAAGCGTCATTACTTCCGGATATGTGAAGGGGTTGCCTTCAAGGGCGCTGGCATCGAATACGAAGCGCGCCAGCATCTTCCGGTAACGGAAGACCGCGCGGTCAACCGACGTGGTCGATGCGGCGGGAATCCTGGCGCGTTCCCATGAAAACCCAAGCCTTTCAAAAAGTGCCACTGCCGCTCCCTTCGAGATTCGGCTCACGGCTTTGGATAAATGCACATCTTCGTTCCAGCAACACTGCCAACAGCCGTTGAGTGAAATTTCCGCGACGCTACAGATGGTCCGACTGATCCAAGTTGCTGCATTCCATCGAAAGTCAGATCTTCGTCCTTCCCACGACCTCAAGGCCCTGCGGGCCCGGAAGGGCTGACTATACCAGAGACAAACTGTTTCTAATCCATCTGCGAAGCGTTCAGGATTCGAATAGGGGTCAACGGTCTGTGAAACCCATAATGAGGAAATGCCTACACTGCGGAGATGTCCGCAAACCGGTTGCCGCTGTTGCGGACGCTAAGCATGAAACCGCATTCGAAATGCACACGCGATTCCAGTCCCTGGACCCGACAACCCAGATCTTCGTCATATCGCTGCAGGCGTTCAAGCGGTCGAGCTGCAGCCATATGCACTTCCATAGCATTTCAACGGTCGGGTCCATCCAAAGAAACGGTCAGCGTGTGCCTTCCCCACCCTCCCCTATAGCTTCAAAGTGCCGGAAGTGGCGTCATTTGAGACCGCAGCCAAAGCGTTGGAAGAAAAATGTTGGAAAGAACGACTTCCGTATCGCGTATTGAAAATTTTTCTGGACAGCTTGCGCGGCTTTGCTGTATCTCTGCCCAACGTTCCGGCGTAGCTCAGCGGTAGAGCAGTTGACTGTTAATCAATTGGTCGTAGGTTCGATCCCTACCGCCGGAGCCAAATTACCGCTTGACACTCAAGCTGAATGGGCGATCCTCCGGATCGCATTTTTCTGTTCCTGCGGCACGAAACACGGAAACTGCATTCTGGGAAATGTCAGTGAGCGCTGCCGTTACGCCGCCAGATAACCATTTGATTTCCAGTTATAATGACGACAAATGGGTGTTGCTCGTTGTCTGAACTTGGAATGAAAAACCGAATTCTGGAAGCGCATCTCCGGCCACAGGGCTGGACACGCATTGGCTTGGATCATGCGATTTCGCTCCATCAAGGTGCATTCCACAAGCATAGCCATCCAATCCCCGATTCAATCGGCGGGTGCCTGCAGAACGCCGGCTCCAAATTGCCGAATGACGTTAGGTACCCACTTCATCGTCGGCAGAAACACCACCGCATGCAGGCACTAGAAGAAGTAGCCCCACTATCGCAAACAGCCGTCACAGACCCCTGTTCCATGGCAGCAGAATAAACTCCCAAGGGCTGTTGAACTCACCAACAGGAACTTCGATGACCGTAGGTCCGGCATGCCGCATGCCTTCCTTCAGCCGTGTGCGCAGTTCTTCTGGCGTTTCGGCACGCAGGCCTTGAGCACCGAACGATTCCGCGAATTTTACAAAGTCGGGATTCGATAGCTCGGTAGCGATGTAGCGTCCTTGGTAGCGGTCGCGCTGCAGCCCGCGGACATTGCCGTAATGGCCGTCCGCAAAAATGATCGTGGTGAGCGAAATTCCGTGCTGCACGCCAGTCGCGATCTCGCTCAGCGTGAACAGGGCGCCACCGTCACCACAGAAATTCACGACTGGCACGTCTCGCCGGGAATATGCCACTCCGAGAGCGGTTGCGTAACCATAGCCTAGCGTCGCTTGATATCCGGGCGTGATTAGCGTGCGCGGCTGGTAGACAGGATACCCAAACCTGCCAACGTAACCCATCTGTGTAATCTCATCGACGAGTATGCCGTCGCGTGGAATTTCCGCCCGGATTGCTGCAAGCCACGCAAACTGCGCACTGAGCCTATCCTCAATCCTGCGTCCAACCTTGGCTTTCTCAGACAGAACCGTCTCACGCCAATCCGCGTTCGGCACTTCCCTGCCTTCCAGTTCCGACAGAATCAAGGGCAGGACATCCGCGAGATCTGCATTGATCCCCACGGTTGGCTCAGTGACACGACCCAGATCGTCGGCGTTCAGAGTGACATGCACTGTCTTGAGGTTCTCGTCGAACCCCCAATCCATCAGCTGGGTCTGGAGCCTCGTGCCAAGCCCGATGACCAAGTCCACTTTTGGCCAAAGAGCATGTGCAACCGGCATCGTGATTCTCATCGGATTCTCTGCCGAAACCACCCCGTGACCGTTACGGAAGGCCACGACCGGCGCTCCAATTACATCCGAAATGCGGGTGATTTCCTCTGAGACGTCCTGGGCGCCGCCGCCTACCACAACCATCGGTGCCTTCGCTGCTGCGATAAGTCTGACAGCGTCAGCGACCGCGTCGGAATCCACCCATGTCTCAGGATCGTGCGCAGTTGCCGCAACCTCGTCGATGCCAGTATCCGCATTCCAAAGATCCATTGGAATCGACTGCCCAACCGGGCCAGGCGCACCCGAAATCAGTTCCTTCCAAGCCGAACCAATTGTACTATTCGCTGCTGCTCCTCCGCTAACCTGGAACGTAGCTTTGGTCAGCCTCTCCATGATTCCCTGCAGGTCGGGAATTTCGTGCAGAACCCCGAATCCCCTGCCTTGCGCCGCGACCGGAATGTCGCCCACCAGCGCCATAACCCGTGCATTGACAGATAGCGCGGTTGAAAGCGCTGCGGAGGAATTCAGGAATCCAGACCCGGCGACAACCGCGTATGCCTGCGGCGTTCCAGTTGCCAAAGCCGCTCCGGTCGCCATGTAAGCGGCACCCTGTTCATGACGCGTGTGCACCGCCCGAATTCGGTCCTGACGTCCATATACCGCGTCAAGAAAAGGATCGAGCTGCAGGCCCGGAAGACAGAATACACTGTCGATGCCATTCGCGACCAACGACTCCACAGCGAATTCCGCAACGGTTAACGACACGCCGTTCCCCTCTGCTCAGCCCAAAGACTCAATGATATGGAGTGTTCCATGGTCAGGATTCCTTCCATGCATCCAGAGAAGAAACGTCGCGTGACATAATGATTCGGGACTTCAACTGTTCAAGGAGTAAATTGCCTTTGACCACATGCGGTCAACCAGCAGCTGTCCCGATTGAGCGACACCACGCATTTTTCCCCGCTCATCTGATCCCTAGGCCGCAAGTCTCGCTTGTCCGGAATTTTCCTATGCATCGCCTTCTATTCGAACGGAACCGGCTCAAGGCGCGCCCGCATCGGAAGCCATAGTCGGTGCCGATACCCGAATTTCAACAGATTCAACGGCTCCGTCCAAGAGACAATTCCACCTGCCACCTGATTTTCATGACAGTTCAAGGTCGGCAGTCTCAAGGAGCTGTACGGACTCTCGCTTCCAGTCCCTTGCCAGTAGGGCTTCCGAGCAGCCGGAAGTGCTTTCGGGCACTGGCATGGCACTTACACTTTCGCATTGCATTCGCCATGCAAATATTGGATATCTGAGAAGCGTTTTACAAAGAGCGAAACATGGCCATTACACGCGAGGAACCGCACAGTGCCGGAGCCAGTCCGGAACTGGCGGTGCTCTTGGCCCGCGAACTGCAACGGGGCGACCTTACGCCGAACCCGCTGCTTCTGGTATTGGTCGCGGCCTTCCTCGCTTCCTTCTTCGGCATGATGGGCTGACTAGTTCTAGGCGTGACGGACCTCCAGACGGAAATGGCCCGCCTCAATGAGAGGGTCCACGGCATAGTGGAAAAGGTCGACAGCCTAGACCAACGAAACGCCCGCATTGAAGACAAGCTGGACCAGCTGCTGCAAAGATGGCGCCAGAATTCGATTGCTGGTGGAACCGTCAGAGTGCGCCGTTGTACGATGGACGCGTCCTCTTTCCTCTTTTCACGGTCGGTTGGCGCAACGACCTTGAACCTCGTGGTCCTCGGAATCGGTGAAGTGGGGATCGCAGTCATTTCCCTGATCTCCAACGACAGAGACCATGCGGTAAAGCGTGCGGATTGGATTACAGCAGAGTCGCGGTCACGGCACCCGACCGAATTGTTTGTTCTACGAGGTTGCCCTGATCCCGACCTCCACTGAGGCTGCCATTCGCCCAGGTTTTTACCGGCTTCAACTCGGCAAGATCCGGTCTGTAAATCTCGGTCTTGGGCCGCGCTCGCTGCCAGTCAGTTCCCGCCTCGTGTTTTGCAATGAGGCGGAAAAGTTGCAAATTGGAACAGCGGGCCGCGCAATTTGGCTTTTCTACCTAACGGTCACTGTCGCACTGATGCTGATCACGCCCGTTCCGGCGCTCTTGCCGACCCTTTCCGATTTGGCCGATGCATCACGCCTTCCCTAGGAAAACTACGAAAAGACCCCGCTGTTATGCCAAACGGAAATGGCAGTCACTTGGTCTTCCTTTGCGGCTTCGAAAGCGCCTGCTTCGGACACGCAAGTCCGATTCTCCAGTCCATGGATCGAGGCAGGCGGGGAAGTCTTCAATCCGAACAGGACCGATCAAATGGGCTAATAATTCGCAGTTTCCTCACGCGAATGGGCCAAATTCATTGTCAGATCATCGTTCGGCATTCTTCGCTTGTCAAGCCTATTCAGTCCTGCGACGCTCGCAGAGCACCGAGAATTGGAATTGGGAATGTGTCCAACACGCAAATCCGGGGTGTTTTCGCTTGAAGACTTCCTACCTGTTCAAAAGACCAGCACCCGAAAAGACTGTCGCAGTGACCCACGCCCATAGACTGTCAATTCAACCAGAGCGAATGCACTGCGCGTCCTGCGTGGGCCGCGTTGAGCGAGCGCTTGCCGCAGTACCAGGCATCTCCAATGTGTCTGTAAACCTGGCGACTGGATCAGCCCAGCTCGAATACGACGACGACGCTGCAGTCCATTCGGCCGTCTCTGCCCTGGAGAGTTCGGGATATCCCGCCAGGACAACCCAAGCCACGTTCGGTATCACGGACATGCAGTGCTCCGCCTGTGCAAGCAGGGTTGAGGGCACACTGACAGCGCATCCAGGCGTTCTTGAAGCCACGGTGGACTTGGCCGCAGGATCGGCCGAAATACGCTTCCTCAACGGAACGACCTCAACGGCAGCGTTGGCGCAGGCGGTGACGGAACTCGGATATCGCGCAAGCAGAAAGAACCCTGATCTCGAAACCCAAGACCTTGGAGCGCAGGAAAGCGCAGGCCTCGGTCGACTCACACTTTTTGCCGCTTTGCTGGCCCTGCCAGTGTTTACCTTGGAGATGGGCGGGCATTTCATCCCCGGCGTTCACGAGCTCATTGCCGAAACCATAGGCTTGCAGCAAAGTCGATATCTGCAGTTTGCGCTCGCCACCCTCGTTCTGTTCGTCCCCGGCTTCCGCTTTTTCGTTCATGGAATTCCGGCTCTGATCAGGGCCGCACCTGATATGGACTCGCTTGTGGCCCTCGGCACCTTGGCCGCCTACTGCTTTTCGACCGTAGCGACCTTCGCGCCGCAGACTCTGCCTCCAGGCACGGACAGCGTTTATTTCGAGTCGGCAGCTGTAATCATTGTGCTTGTGCTGTTCGGTCGCTGGCTGGAGGCGCGCGCCAAAGGTCGAGCCGGTAACGCCGTTCAAAGCCTGATTGGCCTGCGGTCCAGAACAGCGCGCGTCGAACGCGGCGGGACGTCCGCAGAAATCCATGTAGATGAAATACTGAAAGGCGATGTGATATCAGTAAGGCCGGGAGAGCGAATCCCCGCAGACGGCAGGGTTATCTCAGGTGAATCATTCGTCGACGAGAGCATGATAACCGGCGAACCCGCACCAGTCGGAAAGCAAAGGAGCGACCAGGTGATTGGCGGCACGGTGAATGGAACCGGCTCACTGCGGTTCGAAGCGACCGCTGTCGGAAAGGACACTGTGCTGGCTCAGATCGTCGCTTTGGTAGAACAGGCCCAGGCGGCAAAGCTTCCGGTCCAGGCGCTGGTCGACCGCGTCACGGCATGGTTCGTTCCCGCCGTCATCGCAGTGTCGGCGCTGACGGTTACAGTCTGGCTGATGTTCGGTCCTGACCCCTCTCTCGGTTTGGCACTGGTCGCGGGCGTATCGGTTCTGATCATCGCCTGCCCCTGTGCGATGGGACTTGCGACCCCGACTTCGATCATGGTGGGCACCGGACGTGCTGCGGAACTTGGAGTACTCTTCCGCCGCGGCAACGCGCTGCAGATGCTTGAAGACACAGAAATCATTGTGTTGGACAAAACCGGAACCATTACCGAAGGACAGCCAAAGCTATCGGATCTGAGGCCAATCGACAGCGTCGAACGCACGGAGATTCTGCGTTGGGCAGCGGCGGTCGAAGCGGAGTCGGAACATCCAATCGGAAAGGCCATTGTGAGGGCCGCTGAAACCGAAGGTCTGACTCTGCCCGCCGTTTCAGGATTCGCTGCGAGTCCAGGCCTTGGCGTCTCAGCAACTGCCGACGGCCACAGAATAACAATCGGTTCAAAAGGATTCATCGAGTCTGAGGATGCCGACGTAGCAGAGTTGGGAGAAGTCGGGGAGGTTTATGGCCAAGCCGGACACACAGTGTTGTTCGTTGCCGTCGATGGCGAGACCGCCGCAGTGCTGGCGGTTACCGACCCAATAAAGCCTTCGGCATCGACCGTGACATCGGAACTGCAGACGCTCGGATTCGAACTCGCGATGGTTACCGGAGACAGCGAAGGAGCCGCGAATGCGGTCGCGGCGCAGACCGGCATCGGCAACGTCACTGCTGGAGTGTTGCCCGACGGAAAGGATTCAGCGTTGAAGGCACTGCGCAAAGGCGGGCGGCGAGTGGCCTTCGTAGGGGATGGAATCAACGACGCTCCCGCGCTCGCATCTGCGGATGTTGGAATTGCCATCGGCACTGGAACCGACGTAGCGATCGAAACCGCCGATATAGTATTGATGTCGGGTGACCTGCGCGGAATCCTGACCGCCATCGAGTTGAGCCGACGCACGATGCGAAACATTCGGCAGAACCTTTTTTGGGCATTTGGTTACAACACCCTCCTTATCCCCGTTGCCGCAGGCTTGTTCTATCCCGCCACGGGCATGACGCTCTCACCGATGCTGGCAGCGGCCGCCATGTCGCTGTCGAGCGTATTCGTGGTATCAAACGCTCTGCGCCTGCGACGGGCCGCGCATTCCCCATCGGAAAAAGGTGACGTGCAATAGGTAATCGCCGACAGCTCGAAACATGATCTGACGCTTGCACAGGCCTTCAGAGTTCTCATCCCTCGTCGTCGAATCCGATTCAGTCAATCCTGCGCATCGAACCTGAATCGCAAAAAATAAGGCAGCTACCCAGTCGGGCAGGCCAAACATATGTACGGCAGCGGTGCGCCCGGTCCTTACATCGAATTCGGAAGGAACAGCACAAGCGACGGAACCAGAACCAACAGCGCAAGCCGCAGGATGTCGACGACCCAGAACGGCGTAACGCCCTTGAAGATCGTAGCCGTAGAGACGTCACCCACTACACCTTTAAGTACAAAAACGTTCAGGCCAACCGGCGGCGTGATCAGGCTGATTTCGGTAACAACTACGACGACAATCCCGAACCAGACCGGATCGAATCCTAGGCCGATAACCAACGGAAAGAAAATGGGAACGGTCAACAGCAGCATCGAAAGGCTTTCGAACACGCAGCCAAGCGCGACATAAATCAGAAGGATCATCGCCATCACCGCCATCGGCGCAAGGCCTGCTCCGGTGACCACGTCCTGGAGCGCTTCCGGAAGCCCCGCCAGATTTACGAAATTCGAAAATACCCAAGCGCCGATCAGCACGGCGAAGAGAGCCGCAGTGGTCTGCGCCGCCTCCACAAGCACCTGAACGGTTCCCCGCAGATTCAGCGATCCCCTCGAAAGCGCGATCAGGAAGGCGCCCGCCGCGCCCATTCCAGCCGCCTCAGTGGGAGAGAACGTCAGGTTCAGCGGCCAGAAATCAAGCGCACCATACAGGCCTCCGATGACGAGGAAAAAGAGCAGCAGCACCGCCCACACGCCGCGAAGCGCTGCCACGCGCTCGCCCCAGCTGGTCCGCTCGCCAGCGGGCCCGGCTTCAGGATCACGGACGACCGTCCACTGAACTGCAAGCAGATAAAACGCTACGCCAAGAAGTCCAGGCACAATCCCGGCGATGAACAGCTTGCCGATCGAGGTTTCCGTAAGAAGCCCATAGATCACCAGGATCACCGATGGTGGGATCAGAATGCCAAGCGTTCCTCCCGCCGCGATCGACGCGGTCGAGAGTCTGTCGTTGTAGCCGTATTGCCGCATCTGCGGCATTGCCACTTTCGACATTGTGGCCGCCGTCGCGAGGGAACTGCCACAGATTGCCGAGAATCCTGCGCAGGCACAGATCGTCGCCATAGCCAGTCCACCGCGCAGATGACCTAGGAACGCGTAGCTGGCTTGATAGAGTTCCCGGCTCAGACCGCCTTTGGACACGAAAAGCCCCATCAGGATGAACAGCGGCACAACCGACAGCCCGTAGTTCTGCGCCGTATCTATGACCAGCCGGCCAACCATTGAAATTGAAGCGCGGAATCCCCTTATCTCGGCATAGCCGACAAAACCCACCACTCCCATCGCAATGGCAATCGGCATTCGAAGGAATACGAGAACAAGGACGGCGGCGAAGCCCAGAACGGAAACCAGCATCAGTCGGGCACCTTCGACCGCGCGAATACGCGCATCAGTCCTCGGGCGATGAATACAGTAGCCGTGAGCAGCGTGAATGCGGCGATGAACCATCCGATGACATACTGCGGAAACCCAAGATATTCGGTCACATCACCGAAGTCCCTTGCCCGTTCGGCCAGATCCCAGACCCGTTTAGCAGGCCAGAGCAGAATGACACCGCAGAACAGGTCAATCACGATGTCACGAACCCTCGCCGCACGGCGGGCAAAGAGCGGGTCCATCAGGTCGACGATGATATGCTGGCCATTCCATGAAACCATGGGGAGCGCCGAAAAGACGATGATCGCCATGAACAGCCGCGTGAGCTCGGTGGCGCTTTCGATAGGATCATTGGCCACCGACCTCAGAATCACATCAGCGAATGTCATGGCCATAAGGACGAACAGAGTAAGTGCCGCCAACCAGGTAGGCAGCATAACAACATAACCCCAGACGCCGGGTACCCGCGGCGAAACCGTCTCCCCAACTCCTGGCTCACCGAAGGTTCCGGACATCGTCACCACTCATTGGTCACGGGCGGATGGCCGAACCGCTTGCATTGATCCGGCCATCCAGAACTGAGTTGCAATTCTAGTTCGCAGCCATCTGTTCAGCAATGTAGGCCTGCGCTGCGGCCGCATCGATACCGAGCGCCGACACCTCTTCCAGCACGCCCGCGATGATCGGGTCGGTCAGTTCATTCCACTTTTTGGCATCTTCTGCGCTCGCTTCAGTCAACGAGTTGTCGGCGTTGTCCATCAATGCCTGATGGCCAGCCTTGTCAATCTCGTCCCACATTTGGCCGGCGAGTCGGGAAGCGGCTTCGCCGAATACCCCGTCAAGCGCCATCTGGTCAGCTTCGCTGAGGCTGTCGAACGTGTCACTGTTCATGATCAGCGCAAAAGATCCGCGGTAAAAGCCGCCCGGGACACGGTAAGTGTGCTTTGCCACTTCGAACAGCTTGAAACTTGCTTTACCTTCCATAGGCATCATGACTCCGTCCGCTGCATTTGACGCCAGAGTCTCATAGACTTTGGGGGCCGGAACGCGGATCCCCGTGGCGCCAAGCGCCGCGCCGACGTCACCGGAAACTCCACCGCCAAGACGGAGCTTCATGCCAGAGATCTGGTCCAGCCCAGTCACCATGGTGTCCGAATGCAGAGTGCCCGGTCCATGGGTCATGAGGCCGATCAGCTTAACCCCTTTGTGCTCGTCGGCGGTCGCCAGATACTGTTCATGAGCACGCCAATAGGCGACTGACGCCGCTTCCGCGTTGCCTTCATAGCCCGGAATCTCAATCATCTTCGTGGCGACGAACCGTCCGGGCGTGTAGCCGTGGAATATCCATGCGAAGTCAGCCGCGCCGTCCAGAATGAGGTCGTACTGTGCTGGCGGAGTGGCAAGTCCGTATTTGATCTCTGCCGTTACGCGGCCCTCAGTCGCTTCCTCGAGCCTGCTGATCAACGCCGGCCAGTAGATCGCGTTCATTCCGTGAGTCGGCGGTGCCCAGGACGAAATCGTAAGGGTTACGTCAGCCGCATGGGAAGAAACCGCAGCAATCGCAAAGGCGGATGCGGCTGCACAGGTTTTCAGGAAGTGTTTCATGATTCATCCTCCATCATTTAATTTGTAACAAGTCGCCAATTTCCGTGCAGATGTCAAACAGGTATTTTCAATCGTCAGCCGCCGTTTAGCAAGACCGGTCCTGATCGCGGGCATCTACCTCAAATCCAATTGCAGCATCGGCGCCCGAAATATTCGGATCAACAGCTACTGCGGCGGCTCCTGAACGCCGGCCATCGAGCATCGCGCGGACATCGGCGGCAACAACCTTTCCCATTGCGTTTCGTGGCAGGCCGTCGACAAAGACCACATCTTTGGGATGCTTGTAACGGGCAAGTCTGCCTCGCAGCGGCGCAAGGACATCCTCGGCCTCCATCTCCCCGGAAGCAACGACGACAGCCACGGGAACCTCACCCCATTTCAGATCGCGCCGCCCGACAACCGCAACCTCCGCAATGCCAGGCACGTCCCGGAGAACACGCTCGATTTCGGCAGGATAGATGTTCTCGCCACCGGAAATCACTACATGCTTGATTCGGTCAGTGAACCAGTAAAGGCCGGCCCCATCGCGTCGCGCGACGTCTCCGGTGCGAAACCAGCCATCGCATACCATCTCCGCGGTCAGTTCGGGATCCCGCCAGTATTCCAGCAGGACATTATCCCCCCTGACCCAGATCTCGCCTGTCTCACCATCCGGCACATCCCTTCCGTCCAGAACCAGCCGAACGTCGCAGCGCGATCCAACGCGGCCGATACTTCCGGTCGTCTCCATCGCCTCGTCAGCACGCTGGTAGATTGCGAACGGACAGGTTTCGGTCGCACCATATATCTGCACCACAGGCACTCCCCGCGCCTGAACGGCTTCTATCAACGGAACCGGCACGTCGGTCGATCCGATAGAAATTACCCGCAGCCGGCCCAGCTCGGCTGTTTTCCAGCCAGCGCTCCCGACAACCGCCTGCAGCACGGTCGGCACGGTAATTGCGTGGGTTACCTCCCGCAGCGCCGCGCATGTCGCGTCCGGGTCGAACCGCTCATGGAGAACGACGGTTGCGCCAATCGAGAACGCCGGTGTCGGCAGAATGTTAAGCCCGCCAACGTGAAACAGCGGCAGCACGTTCAGCACCCGGTCACCGGGCGTCAGCCCGTGCGCTTCGACGCTCATCGCCGCATTGCAGGTCAATGCTCTCTGTGTGTGCACCACCCCCTTCGGACGACCGGTGGATCCGGAGGTGAAGACAAGCAGAACGGGATCGTCGTCGCCTGCCGTCTCGATGTCTCGATTGGGACCCAACGGATATGTCCCGTCGGATGCCACGACCCGCATGTTCGGCAATGCTTGTGCCCGATCATGCAGATTGCGGTCATGGATGACCAGCCCGGGTTTGCAGTTCGCGATAATGTCCGCAACCTCGGAGTCGGAAAGCCGCCAGTTGACAGGTACCAGCATTGCGCCGATGCGGGCGCAGGCAAAGAGCAGGACGAATACTTCCGGGTGGTTCAGCCCGTACCAGGCGACACGGTCGCCCCGTCCTATTCCGGCCGATGCCAGATTCCTGGCGCGTTCCCGCACTTCCGCCGCAAGCCTGGAATAGGTCAGGGTCTCGCTGCCAAACTCGAGCGCTGGACCCTCCGGAGTTCGGGCAGCGGCATCGAGAATCCAACAGTCAATCGTCATCCGTCTCGCCAGCCTCGTAGAGAGCGCCCTTCCCAAGTTTGTCCAGACACAGTTCGGCGGTCCACGGAAGCATCAGGGATCCGCATCGGCTGTCGCGGTAGAATCGCTCCAGGGGAAGTGACCTCAGCATGGACTGACCGCCACAGGTGCGGATAGCCAGCTGCGCAAGCTCGTTTGCATTTTCCATGACCGTGTGCTGCGCCACCCAGGCGCGCATGAGAGAATCCTTTCCTGGATCCGGCCGCGCCTCAGAGATTGCCTGAAACCAAATCGCCTTGGTCTGCTCCAGCATCACTTTCATATTCGCTACTGCGATCTGTTTGGTGGGATACATCCGCCGTTTCACCGGCGGAGTTCCAGGCACCTCTCCGCGGAGATAGGCAACAGTGAAATCGTAGCACGCCTGCGCGATGCCCATGTAGGTAGGTGTCAGCGTCATGAACATGTGTGGCCAGCGGCTTGCGGCGGCGGCATAGACGCCCTGCGGCATGAGCTGTTCCGTCTCGGGAACGAACACATTCTCGAACACCAGTGTCCGTGAAACCGTTCCGCGCATCCCCAATGGATCCCACGGACCCTCAACACGCACGCCTTCGGCATTCGCGGGCACCGCAAGATACATCGTGTTGCGCCGCAGCTGAGGACCGTCAGGCTCCTTCAGGGCTGTGCACAGCGCACCGTAATAGTCAGCGTGCCCGGCAAGTGAGGCGAATATCTTCTTGCCGTTGATTCGCCAGCCGCCGTCGACCTTCAGCGCAGTCGTCCCGAAAGCCTTGAAACCGGCCGCCGCCGCTCCGCCCTCGGAAAACGGCTGCGCGTACACGATGCCGAGGTCGAGAATGCGGCGGTAATGAACACGCCTCATGTCGTGATGCATCGCCCTGGTGGCAGGATCCATCTCCAGTTGGTCAAGCAGGTCGCCCGTCCACAGGCAGCTTGAAACATGCATATTGAACGTGAGCGCCGTCGCGCCGCAGTAGCGTCCGATTTCAGCAGCGGTCAGCATATAGGTCTTGAGATCCGCGCCGAGACCGCCTTCCGCTTCGGGAATGCAGATGCCGAGCAGCCCGGCATCCGCGAGATCCCTGTAGTTCTCGGTCGGGAAGACCGCATCCCGGTCGTATCCTGCGGCCCGGGGCGCGAACCGCTCTGCCGCAAGCGTTCTCGCACGCTCGGCCAGTTCGCCCTGCTTTCCGCTCAACCTCCAGGAATCAGGATCAAAGATCGGTGCGTCGGTCATGAGACATTCTTTCTAAGGAATCCGCCAATTATCCGGTTTACCTCCATCGGGGCCTCCTGATTGACCATGTGACCGGCTCGCTCGATCAAGTGGTATTCCGCATGCCGCAGCTTGCCTGCCATACGCTCCATTGTTCTTGCGGGCGCGTTCCTGTCATGCCCGCCCGCGATCAGGCAGCAGGGCTGCGTCACCCTCCCGAGGTCGTCTCTCCGACTGAACGTCACGAGGCATTCCAGAATACCGCGCCAGGTCCGTTCTGAAACCGCTGCCATCGGCATTTCAACGCTGTCGACAATCTCCTTCGACGCCGAAGGGCCCACAATGCGAGGTGCAGCTTCCTTCGCCATTTCCGCCATTCCGATGCCGGCGTCCAAAGGCGCCAGCCGCGCCTTCAGGAACGCATTTTTGAACGAATCGTCCCGACCGCCAAAACTCGGTGTCGTCGCGACAAGAACAACCGACGACACATGGTCCGGTCGCCTGAGCGTGTGCTCCAGAGCAATCATTCCACCGATTGACTGCCCGACCAGAGTCACTGCGCCGTGTCCAAGCGCTTCGATGAAATCCCCCAGCGACGCCGACAGTGACGCGAAGGTCGGAGGCCAGATTTCCGCTTCGCTCGCTCCGTATCCCGGCATGTTCCAGGCAATTAGGCTGAATCCGGCGAGGCCGGACAGGTTACACGGGGTCGCCGGGTCCGCGGCTTCGTCAAGCTGGGGCCGGAAACTCTCGACTCCGCCTCCGATTCCGTGAAGGCAAAGGACCGGCGGCCCGGTACCAGCAAGCTCGTATTCGATTCCCGCCGTGATCATGTCAGCCGCCCGCCTTCAACCACCAAGGTTCCGTCCAGCGCGATGTCACAGCCCATCATTGGCAGATCAAAATGACCGCGGGTGAACCTGCCCGCAAATTCGTTTGCTCCGGTTGAGTAGAGGAAATTGCCGGCCACGGCGCGAAGTTCCGTGCAGTTCGTATCGCGACGGTCGTACATACACAGGGCCTCGTAGCGTGCCACGGGATTGAAGCCCCAGCCCACATGGCTCGTTGCGTAGGCATCCCTTTCCCCGAATCCGGCGAAGTAGTCACGCATCAGCGCTGCATCAGCCCCGTTGCCCTTGACCTCGGTGACGTAGTCATTCCGAATCACCAGGTCCGCCGCGGACTCAAAATACCGCTTGAACGTCAGATTGACGTCACCGGGCCGGTAGGCCAGCCGCCCATTGACACTGCCGGTCGCCGGAAAGCTGACTACGATGCCGCCGGGCCAGTGAGCGAGCGTTCCCGGTCGGTCCGTCCAGCCCCAGACCGCTACGGTTGCGGCGCCGGCAAGAGCGACATCTAGATCGGTTCCGGCGTCCGAGCGCACAGCCATGGCGCGTGCCGCCCTGCAGCGGGCAACGGCCTCCTTTCCTCGTTCCTTGGACTCCAATGTCGGGATCAACCGCGCCAGAGCCTCGGGATGCTCGTTCGAAACCGTCATGATCCTTGTACCGCCTTTGAGGATCTTCGCTGTCTGACGAGCATGCATCAGCCCTTCCAGCGTCAGATCCACAACAACATCAGCCGCCGACAGTGCCTCTACAGCACCCGCCTGTCCGTTCAGAGCCTGGCTTGCCCCGGAGGAACGCACGACCGGCCCCTGGGGGTGCCTGGGCGTAGGCACGGTAATCCGGTAGTGGGGCAAACCCAACTGACCAAGCGCGATCTCAGCCAACTGAATGTTAACCGGACGCGACTGAGTCTCGGACAGAACGACGATGCGCTCATCCGGCCGCATCGCGCAAAGCTGGAACACCTGCGCGAACGCGTCGATCCATACGCTTTCAACCCTGTCTACGAGCATGACACATCCTCCCTCCTCAATTGATTGCATGAAAATTCATTTGATGCAAATTCATATTTTTGGTTTAGACTCGACTCATGACACGATTCACCGACGACTATCTCCTCTACCTTCTCGCACAGGCCAGCAGCAGGGCCAGTGCGGCGTTCCACAAGGAACTTGCGGCGGATGGCATTGCTGTCTCCACATGGCGCATTCTAGCGACGCTGTATCCCGACTCGCCCGCCAGCATCGGAGAACTTGCCGAGAGCTGTCTCGCCAAGCAGCCCACCATGACCCGCCAGATCGACAGACTTGCGGCAGCTGGGCTGGTAACCCGAAACGCAAGCAAGGCGGACCGGCGAAAGGTCGAAGTTCGACTGGCTCCAGCCGGCCGTTTGCTGGCGAACCGTCTGACCTCGATGGCAAACGCGCATGAAGCTGAATTGCTGAGGAAATACTCAGCCGCAGAGATCGCGACGCTGAAGGCAGCGCTCAACGGAATCCTGACAGGCTGAAGCCACCAGCCGGTGTTTTTCACCCGCCTCATCGCGGGGGAGACCAGGTGCCGGATCGCACTTCCCGGCTACCCGTTCCGGCGTCGAAACCACTGGCTTCAGGAACGCGAACCATAGGCTGGAAGGTACGCTGGCAACTCAATGAATTCCATGGCTGGCAAGATAGTCCCGCACCATAGCGGCGCATCGTTCCGGCTGCTCCAACTGAAGGAAGTGCGACGCATCCGGGACGAAGTCGTAGTCCACGGCCGTTGCTTCGCTCAGGTCAAAGGTCGGAAGGTACGCAAACGGCAGCGTTGGATCAGCACCGATGACCTTTGTCGGGCAGGTCAGCATCGCCAGATCCAGCAAGGGCGAAAAACTCCTCACATATTCCGCGATCTGGGCCTCGTAATCTCGCGGGCAGCGAAGTTCGTAAGCTTCCCCGCCAGCGGTTCTGCGCAGGGTCGCTCGCGCCATGAGATCGTGCACCCCGGGCACGGTCCTAGAGAACCCGGGAATGAAGGCAAGCACCTCGGCAAAGCGCTGTTCGGACTCGAAACACTCTGCCCGGCGACGCGCCAACGCAGCCGTCCGTTCCGCGGCCTTAATGAATTCCATCTCGCTCGCGGCGGGCTTGCACAGCGGCGGATCGAACAGAATCAGGGTTGAATAGATGGAGTTGAAGGACAACAGCGCCACAAGCGTTGACAGGGAATGAAACACGCCGACAGTTGGCTTTTGGCCATATTCCTGATCGATTGCATCGAGAATGACGTCGTGGTCTGAAATCATCGTTGGAATGTTGTGATCCTGCTTGGCACTGACACTGTTCCAGACTTGGTTCCTAAGGTCGTAGACCATCAGGTCGAAACCGTCGGCCAGCAGCGACCAGAATGGATAATAGAGATCGGCCGCGAGACCGTTGCCGTGGGTCAGGACGAGCCTTGGACCGGACGGATTGCCGTGTCGCCGCACCGTGGTCACGGCGCACTCGTCGAGCCGGACATCGCAGGTCGAAAGGGGCTCGGGAATGGACCATGCAATATCATTGGTCATACTGGACAAGCCTAATTCCTTTCGGCGTTGAATCAAAACAGCAGGCAGATCAATGGAACCTCGGCGTGCAAAAGCGTGAAAGGTTCCGCTTCACTGAACCGGGACGGTCATCCGAACACTCCCATGCCAGCGGACTCGCCACTGCTCTGGCTGTCCCTGTCAGATGCTGGACGGAAAACGCTGACACCGGGCGATCACGAATCGAGCGGGGATCACAGCTTCCCAATCAAGTCACTTCGGGCTGGTTTACGGCAGTGCCGGGACCATGCGTCGCACACGCGCATGACACCAGGTTCCATTAGCCGCGTGCGTCAATGAAGCTCACAAGATCCCGCAGAGTCTTGAATTGCCGACATGCTTCAGCGACCAGCCCCAAATTGAACTCTTCGTTGACGAGTTTGAAGAATGCGATGCAGTCGACAGAGGATACGCCTGTGTCGCCGAGTCCTATGTCGAAGTTCGGTTCGTGATCAAGGTCGAGATTGTCCTTAATTATCTTTCTGATGCGATCTTCGGTCGATGACATGGGATTGGTCTCCTTGATTGAGTGGCGCTGATTCACATAAGACGCACCAAGACAAAAAATCGAATGTACAGCGTGGTGACCGGGAATGGCGGCATCCCGCGTTACATTGGAAACATAAAGACGGCTCTAGATACCGACAAGCTTGAATGTTGATGGGATTTACAATCGTTCAGCGGCCATATCGTCCGATTCGGCAAACGAACTTGCTTGGATACTGTGCGGCCTGGATCACGTTTCAAGCCCGTGTGACGGCGGAGCTGACTCCGGCGATCGCCGATGATGACGAGTGTGATCCCGAACTTGGCCCGACGTCGGATTCTCAAGGCCAGCAGGAATAAAAACACCAAAGAAGGATGCTGAACGTCTGCAAGCGCACTTTCGGGAACAGGCCAGAGTTTTCGGTGACTGCCTTGAAAGAAACCGGTTTCGCCGGGCAGAATGCCTTGATGCATGCTCACCGAGCGCTCAGACCATGACCCGAGAAGGAAATCCTTGGTGGACCCCTTGGCGCGTGGTGGACGACGTGACCGTCCTCCATGTCGACCTCATGCCCAACACCGAACGCGAGGCGCATGCCCTTTCACTGCTTGATGAAACCGAAACCGGCCGCTACCACCGCTTTCTGTCGGTTCGCGCAAAACGCGAGTTCGCGCTTTGCAGGGGTGCACTTCGCCTCAGCCTCGCCGAGCGCCTGGGCTGCGACTGTCGACAGATTGCTTTCGCCTGTCTCGAACACGGAAAGCCTTACGCTATAGTCGCTGGCCAAACCGTAGACACTGCATTCAATGTCAGCCACAGCGGCCTGCACGGCCTGATCGCGATCACCGACAGGGACTGTGTTGGAGTTGACATAGAAGAGCGGGCTGCGCGGCGCGATCTGGACGGCATAGGCAGCTTCGTTTACGGCCAAGAGGAACTGCGTTTGCTGAGGGCCGCTCCGGATCGGGAAAAAGCACAGATATTCTACAGGCTCTGGAGCATGAAGGAAGCTCTGATAAAGGCGCTGGGAACCGGCTTTTCCCTGAGTCCGTCCGAATTCGAAATTCCGGAACCGGTTCTGCTGGGAGCCCCTTCCTGCGTGTTCCGCTTCCCGCATCTGCCTTCGGAATCGTGGCGGCTTTTGGATATGGGAGAGCGGCGTTTCGCGGCGGCGCTTGCATACCGGCTGTCGCCGCCCGAGCCGGCCCAGAAACCAGCGGCTGGTCGCTGAACGCGACTCGCCATACACTTTGCCGCGCGAATTGATGGAACAAACCGCTGGAATTCAGCCTAGGGAGACCCAAGCCGGAATGGCATGTGACTTTGACATTTCCGAATTCAGTCTTCTCGATGTGCCCGATGACTACATCGACGATCCTTACAGGTATTTCGCCGCGCTCCGTGAACGCTCTCCGATGCATCGAAATCCGGACGGAACCGTCATTCTCACCCGATACGACGACTGTGTCGCCGCCTACCGCGATCCAGCCGTCTGGTCCTCCGACAAGAAGGACGACTTTGGCCAGAAATTCGGAGCTTCGGCACCTCTCTACGAGCATCACACAACATCGGTTGTCTTCATCGATCCGCCGGACCACACACGTATCCGCAGGCTGTTTCAGGCGGCATTCACCCGCAAGGCCCTCGCGGCTTTTGAGCCGCGCATCATCGCGCTGGTCGACGGGTATCTCGACCGGTTTGAGGAACAGGGCAGCATGGAGGTCGTCGAGGATCTGTCCTTCAAGCTTCCGATCGAGGTTGTCTGCGATATGCTTGGGGTGCCGGCCCGCGACCGGCTTCTGATCCGCAGTTGGGCGGTCGCGATTCTGACCGCGCTCGAGCCGAGCATTGACAGGGAACAGTTCGATACCGGTAACCGGGCAGTGGTCGAGTTCAAGGACTACCTCCGCGACCTGATCAAATGGCGCCGCTCCCATCCCAACGAAGCGGCGCCGACGGAAGTGCTGACGGTACTTGCGGACGCGGAGGCAGATGGCGAAAAACTGACGGAAACCGAACTTCTGCACCAATGCATCTTCATGCTGAATGCGGGTCATGAGACTTCCACCAACATGCTATCTCACGGCATTCACGAAATGGTCCGCAATCCAAATGAAATCCGCCGCCTAAACAGCATCCCGGACCTGATCGAGCCGATGGTGGAGGAAGTCCTGCGGTACCAGGCGCCGATACAGATAAACAACCGAAGGTCGATCCAGGACACCGAGATCGGAGGGGTCGGCATTCCCCGCGGGACTACGGTACACCTGATTGTCGCAGCTGCGAACCGCGATCCAGGCCAGTTCCCTGATCCGGACCGCTTTGATATTTCAAGACGTCCCAACCGGCATCTCAGCTTCGGGCTAGGCGTTCACATCTGTGCGGGCAACTCGCTTGCCCGGCTCGAGGCGGCGATCGCGTTCCGAAGACTGTTCGCCCGCTTTCCTAAGCTCCAGCTTGTTTCCCCTGCCGAAATCGCACCCCGGCTTCGCTTCCGGGAAGTAAAGCGCCTGCACGTCTCGACCCATTGACGGACTATGCCCATGGACCGACCCAAACCGGCAAGAATGCAGCATTTCGCGATCGAGGTCAGCGATACCGACCGTTCCATCGACTGGTACCGAAGGGTACTTGGGTTCAAGGTTACGGAACGGCATGCTGCGCATGAAGTCGCGGAAATCCCGGTGGAACTGACGTTCATGCGCCTTGCGAACATTCATCACGAGATCGTTCTGGTTCACAATCCGGCCAAAACCTATCGCAGGAAACCCCTTCCCGAAAACGATCTCGACGGCCCGCCCAACTTCCATCACGCGGCGCTCGAATGCGACAGCCGCGCGGAGTGGCTAAGGATGCTCGAAAGGATTCAAGAGGAAGGTGCCCAGATCGTGCGCGGCCCGGTCCTGCACTCATTCGTGCAGTCCCGGGGAGACGGCAGCTGGGGCGAGAACGAGGCCGTCTATATTCTTGACCCTGATGGACATCGGATTGAGGTTTTCTGCGATCTTGCCACTATCGACGCAGATGGCACGCATGTAAGCGCTTGGGGCGACCGGATGGAAGGCACCCGGACGGAAGAGCCATAGAAACCGACGTTGCGATAATCGGAGCAGGCCCCGTTGGCCTGCTGCTTGCCAGCCTTCTGGGACTTCGGGGCCATTCCGTTACGGTTCTCGAGAAGCAGCCGTCCCCCTACCCTATGCCGCGGGCGATTCATTTCGACGGCGAGGCAATGCGGTGTTTCCAGACGGCGGGTCTTGCGGGCGCAATCCTGCCCCACACTCTTGTCGGCAAGGGCATGCTGTTCAAGGATCGCCACGGAGACACAATCGTGGATTGGTCGCGTGGTCAGACCCGCGGGCCGATGGGATGGCACGAGAGCTATCGCTTTTTTCAGCCTGGGTTGGAGGCCGAGCTACGCAAGGGGCTTGAAAGGTTTGGTGACGCCAGATTGATGTGGGGCGCGGAAGTGACCGGCATTTCCCAGGACAGAGATGGTGTTTCCTTGAGTCTGGGCAGTCGTCGAACCGTCACGGCACGCTTTGCGGTCGCGTGCGACGGAGCACGGTCGTTTACACGCCGGGCGCTGAACATCGGGACCGAAGATCTTGGATTCCGCGAACGTTGGCTGGTGTGCGATCTGCTTCTGAAGCGGACCCGTGAAGATCTTGGAGACCATTCGATTCAGTACTGCGATCCTGAAGCTCCGGCGACCTACGTTCGCGGCGTTGGCAACTGGCGCCGCTGGGAGATCAGACTCGGAGTCGATGACCCGAATGACGTCTCGCAAGAGCGTAACGTGTGGGAAAAGCTTAAGCGCTGGATCACGCCTTCGGACGCGACGCTTGAACGCTCTACCGTCTATACGTTCCGTTCACGTATCGCCAACGCCTGGCGCGATGGCCGGATCCTTCTGGCAGGTGACGCTGCCCACCAAATGCCTCCGTTCATGGGTCAGGGAATGTGCGCGGGCATTCGGGACGCCGGAAACCTATGGTGGAAGCTGAGCGCTGTTCTCTGCGGAGGCGAGGATGCCCTGCTGGACACCTATCAGAGTGAGCGCGAGGCCAACGCAAGGGCATTCATTGAGAAATCCGTCGCTCTGGGCAAGCTGATCAACCAGACAGCGGCCGGAGTGGTTCCCCGGGGCCGCATGGAGTCGATTTGGCCCGACCTCGGCCCGGGACTTGGTCCGCGGGACGGCGTCGGAGGCGCACTTGTGCCACAGGTCCATACAGATGACGGCATTTTGGCGGATGACGCGGCCAAACATGGATTCTACGTGCTTGCAGCCGACAACGTCCCGGATTCACGCCTTCCCGCTTTCGTGGGTGCAAACCGCTGGATCAAAGAACGGAACCTGACCGGAATAGTAGTCCGGCCGGACGGCTATGCGCTCGCTGGCTTCCGCAGCGAGAGCGAGCTCATGACCTTGGAAACAATGGCAATGCGCATCGGAATGCCTGAACAACGCTGATCAAATAGACAGAGCCTGATCCGTGCTTATAGCCGGAATGGATCATGGGGAACCGAGCGGCAGGACCGCGACCGAGCCTGACGGATACTACCACACAGGAACCCGTCCAGCAGGCTGTCCCACCAATCCCTACTGCATTGAAGGAGATATCCGAACTGGGAGAAAGTCCCGAAATATGTCCCGAAGAATTCGGCTGCTACATCGAGGTTTCGGCCAAATTCCACTCTTTCACACACAGCATTCGGTCTTTTCCAGGCGACCACTATCCAAGATTTCGGGAGGAAGTACCTGCATTCAGCGATTTGAACGCGAATTCAGAAATTTTCGCTTTGGTGAGTTTCCCGGATGTAATTCCATCGCGTTACTTCGCGATGCTCGGTCAGCAGAGCGTTCGGACACTGTTGAGATACAGCACATTCCGGCTGGCCGCTCCATTGTTCTACCGTCATTTGCGCAGATATCCACTCGTTACCGCTTCAAGCCGTCTCCCGGGTGTCCTCTGTCACGCATAATGAGTCAATGTTGACGCATTGCCTTCGCATTGACTCCGCCCGGTTTCGGTGGACTCACTTCCCGGAACTGAAGCAAGGAAACGAACAATGTCGCAGGCGACTGTCTTTCGGGCACGTAAGATCATCACAATGAATCCATCAAGGCCTACTGCCACGCATGTGGCTATACGCGACGGGCGGATCCTCGGCGTCGGCACGCTTTCCGAACTCAGACAGTGGGGCGCGTTGACCGTTGACGAAAGTCTTGCGGACAGGATCCTGATGCCGGGCTTTGTAGAGGGCCATGCCCATGCAATGGAAGGCATGCTCTGGCGATACGTCTACTGCGGGTATTTCGATCGAACTGATCCACACGGGCGGATCTGGAAGGGTCTTCAGACGCTCGATGCAGTTCTGTCACGACTGAAAGAGGCTGAAGCAAAGATCGGAGATCCTGACACGCCGCTTTCCGGATTCCAGTTTGACCCGATTTACATGAGCGAAGGCGCGTTCGGCCGAGTTGATCTTGACCAGATCTCGGCGGCTCGGCCCATCGGTGTTCTCCATGCCTCGGGCCACATCATGTACGTAAATTCAAAAACCCTGGAGCTTGCTGGCCTGATGCGTCAAGGGATCAACCATCCTGGCATAGAACTCGGAAAGGATGGACTGCCGATCGGCGTTCTGAAGGGGCCCGAGGTCTACATGCCAGTCGGAGTCCATGCAGGGTTCAACCGCTCGGTCACCGACACCGACGAGGGAGGCCTGAGAGATTTCGCAAGGCAGTGCGTTCGCTCAGGCACGACCACCGTCACAGACCTCGCCGCCCAGCTTGAAGACGGGACCGTTCAGATGATGCTGCGCGTGACGTCCGAGTCGGATTTTCCCGTGCGCGTCGTTCCGTTCAAACTCTCGATGGGCCACTCGCCGGAAAACCTCATCAACCGGACGAAAGAACTCCGGGACCAAACCAAGGACATGCTTCGACTCGGCCATATCAAGATCGTTGCCGATGGTTCGATCCAAGGCTTCTCCGCTCGGCTGCGCTGGCCTGGGTATTTCAACGGATCGGAGAACGGGCTGTGGTACATCGCGCCTGAGCAGATGGCGGAAATCTACCGTCGCGCATTGGAGGCGGGCATTCTGGTCCACACCCATACCAACGGCGATGAAGCGACACAGCTTGCCCTCGACATGCTCGGTCCGGCACTGGTTGCACACCCTCGGCGTGACCATCGCTTCACGCTGCAGCATTGCCAGCTTGCGGACGCCGCGCAGTTCCGCCGGATGAAGGCGCTGGGGATGTGCGTGAACCTCTTTGCAAACCATCATTTCTATTGGGGCGACGAACACCGCCGCCTTACAGTGGGACCGGAACGGGCCGAGCGAATGAACGCCTGCCGAACTGCGCTCGACAGCGGCGTATCAATGGCAATCCACTCCGATGCGCCGGTCACGCCCCTCGGACCGCTGTTCACCGCCTGGTGTGCGGTCAACCGCATCACCGCAAGTGGGCACGTACAGGGCGAACATGAACGGATCACTGTAGACGAGGCGCTCCATGCCATCACCCTGGGCGCGGCTTACACGCTGAATCTAGATGGCGAAGTCGGATCGATTGAGGTTGGGAAGCGCGCGGACTTCGCAGTACTCGAGGGGGATCCCACTGTGGTCGATCCCATGGCTCTCAAGGACATTCCGGTTTGGGGAACGGTTCAGGGTGGGCGCATCTTTGCGGCGAATGACCAATGACCAACCCAAAGCGCGACCCAGCCGAGCGATTCCAGATCAGCTCGAGCGCCGAAATTTCGGAGTGAGTAAGTCATGATTCCGGTCACAACCATTGGCGGCTATCTCGGGGCAGGGAAAACCACTCTTGTCAACCATCTCCTGCGCAACGCGGAAGGAATGAGACTCGCGGTTCTCGTAAACGAGTTCGGCGCTCTTCCCATAGACGAAGACTTGGTGGAGGCATCCGGAGACGAAATCATCTCGATTTCAGGAGGCTGCATCTGCTGCGCGTTCGGTGACAGTCTCACTGCGGCTCTCACCTCTCTATCGCAGCTTTCCCCTGCTCCTGATCATTTCCTCATCGAAGCGTCTGGGGTTGCGATTCCGGGTTCCATAGCCGCAACCGTGGAATTGATTCCGGACCTGAGGAAAGAAGCTATTGTTGTGCTGGCCGACTCCGAGACCATTCGTTCCCAAGCTGCGAATACCTATGTTGGAGATACGATACTGCGTCAACTTGCCGATGCCGATCTTGTGCTTCTCAACAAGGCGGACCTTGTGGACCAATCGACCCTTGAGGAACTGTCCTGCTGGCTTGCGGCGAGAGCACGGGACGCCCAGGTGCTCCCGGTCACACATGGCAGCGTCCCCCTGTCAGTGATACTCGGCACCGCCGGAAGACTCAAAGAAGCAACCCGTTCCCCACATTCCGACCAGCAGTACGAAAGCATCGTCATGCGGCCCGACTCTGTCTACGATCCATCGGCTCTTGCGCATCAAATTGCCGGAGGAGGATTCGGCGTGATTCGTGCCAAGGGTCACGTCAGAAACCGCACTGGCGAAAGATACCTGATTCAGACTGTCGGAAGGCGCTCGGAAACGACGCCGGCCACTGAAGATGGTGCTGACGGTTTGGTCTGCATTGGCCTCAAGGGAATTTGGAAGCCAGACGCACTGCTCACCGCCGTTGGCGCCGCTTCGAATTCCTGAATTGTCGATCCAGACGGCCG
Source organism: Rhodobacter sp. (assembly GCA_022824145.1). Taxonomy (GTDB): domain Bacteria; phylum Pseudomonadota; class Alphaproteobacteria; order Rhodobacterales; family Rhodobacteraceae; genus JAPOUP01. The sequence goes on from JAJEAY010000014.1 coordinate 31,090, forward strand.
CTGCTCGGATCACTGGCAGCATTGGCGAGAGCTTGCTGGGAGAAGATGAATCCGGCAGATCATCGCCTTCCGGGCAGGATGCGCAGGTCCAGCAATGACAGGACAAGGGAAATGGCGTCCCTAGCGTCATTCCGCCGAATCCGCATGCAACGACACGACTTTTGGGCCTTGCCTAGCCGGAACTTCGCAGAGAACCGGCAACGGGTTCCCGGTCCAATGCATTGATTTTCAGAGGCTTTTCCGTCCGGAAGGCGGCCGTCAGGCTGGCAGCCTTATGGGAACATTCCGGTCTCCAGGACCCGGCGGTTCGTTATAGTGTCAAGGGCATTCGCAGAAAAACTTCGCGCGGATCTTGTGGGAACGGAGATCCAGGTCCGGCACCTCTGTATGGAGGAATTTCCGTTCAATGTCAATGATATACGCGAAAGTTATCCGTGACAAGTTCCGTTTAAGCGAATTCCGGCCTGCTCAAAGTTCGATAGGCAGTCGACCGTGATACGGAGAAAACCTCGGCAAGATCGCTGCTCGATCATTCCCTATAGAATAATCCAACGTACAATTCATGCGACGACGTCGTATGGAATTCTGGGAGGAGAGTAACGCCTGTCTCGCGCACGAGATAGGCGACACTTTCCTATAGATGCCGCTCCACGTCCATGCTCTGATGCAAGATGCGGATGACTTCTATGCCTGCGTCTGTCACCCGGAAGAAAACGAAGTGCTTTCCAACCGCCTGTTTCCGGTAGCCAGCGCGCGCATCGACGTCACGCCCACGCTTGTCGCCTCGTGCTAGACTGCGGCAGATGTCTTGGATATCATCGGTGTAACGGTCGGCTTGGTCCGTGCCCCATTCCTCAACGGTATAGTCCCAGATGTTATCAAGGTCCGCTGCGGCCGCAGGGGAGAACGTGATAAGGCTCATCCGTGAGCCTGGTCGAACTCGGCTCGTTTGCGCGCCTTGAACTCACCAAAATCGAAAGTCTGCGGTTCGCCGGATCGTTCGCCCTCGACAAGAGCGTCTCGAAGCGCCTTCACCTTGGCCTCACGCTCTTCGAGCAAGCGCAACCCAGCGCGCACAACTTCGCTGGCCGACCCATAGCGTCCCGTCTGGACTTGGGTGTCGATGAAACTGGCGAAGTGATCGCCAAGCGACATAGATGTATTTTTTGCCATGATGGTCCTCCGTATGGCGAATTTATACCAATTATTGGTATTCTGCAAGATCACTCATTTGGGCCCATCCCAACAAGGATCCCGAAAGTCCCACAGGGATTCCAGCATTGAGCCGATGTAGCGGACTTTTCGACGCTTCCGCTCCACCCGAAATCGGGCGTGGTTCAGGCTGCCGGTTTCAGGGGGAGGATTCAGACGGAATCCCCGAGCCTGTCGTCGGAGAAGCCGTGTTCCCCGAGCATGTTGACGTGTGCCCACGACATGGGCGAACGGGTGGTGATGATGCGTCGCAAGCCTTCCCTTGCCACTTCGTCACCGGTTTTTTTTCGAGCTGTCTCGCGAGGTAGAGGCAATTCCAGCAGACAATGCTGTTCTTGATCAGCCGGTTGCAGACCGCCGCGATCTCCTGCTCCTCCTTTTCGGTCTGGGTGAATCCGCGCGGGTTGCCGACGGCGACAACGCGGGTGAAGCGGTTGGCCGTCTCGACCCTGTTCAGCTGTTTCCCGATGGCCTGCCGCAGGGCGAGTTCATCGACGTAGCGCAGGACGAGCAGCGACTTGACGATCTTGCCGAAGGACTTGAGCGTCTGGTAGAGCACCTGCTTGCGGAAACAGGAATTGAGCCGCCGGAAGATGCCGGAAGCGGTGTTTTCCTTGATCTCGATGGTTGCGACGAGCGGCAGTAGATCGCACCGGTTCTGACGGATCAGGGCGTCGTCGCTCGTCCTGTCGGGCTTGATGCACCAGCTTTCGTCCGCCCGGCCCCTCGACTTGAAGACGTAGAGGGTCTGCTTGCCGATGCCCTTGATGCGCGAAGCGAAGGAAAAGCACGGCAAGTGCGTGAGGCCGAGCACTGCATAGGTGTATCCGTAGGTGTCGGCGGAATGGATGTCGCTCCTGACCACGTCGTTGTGCATCAGTCCGTCGATCACGCAGGCGCTTTCGCGCTCGGCTGCGCCGATCATCAGCGAGTGCCACAGGAGTTGGCGCTCGTCGACGACGGTATAGGCGCTGACGTCCTGTCCCTGGCCGAAGTATTTGAAGGAGCGGCCGGCTTGTAGGCTCTCGGCGCGCACCTCGAATTTCTGGCCGTCACTGGCCGTATGAAGGGCCTCCCTTTCACGGCGATGGAGATCGGGCAATTCCTGCTCGCTCATGGCCCGACCACGGCGTCGTTGGCGGCGCGGATGTCGTCGAGCGAGAAGCGCCAGTTGACGGCATGTTCCAGCTCGCTTTCGGCGACGCGCGAGGAGATTCGCGCCATCTTGCGAACCCCGATGCCGCATCCCAACCCCATGATCCCGGCGAGCAAGGCCGGACGGGAAGTGGCCTGGCGAACATGGGTCTGCCGCCAGCACTAGAAGGCGCGAAACATTCCGCGATGGTGTTGACGGTTTTCAGGATCTGCGCAAGCGGCACGTCCTGCCGTTCGGGGAAAAGGTTCCCGAGCGGATCGGCCTCGCAGGTGTCACGACATGAACGTGCCGTCGGCGCGAATTCTCAGATGCGGGTTGTCTGCCGAACGATCGTTCGTCGCCCGGTATTGCGCAAGGAGCACTTCGCCCAGCTGCGCCAGTACCGGACCAGGGTCGGGAAACCCAGCAAGTCCCGCCCGTTCCAGCAACTGCGCCCTTTCCAAGCTCCAGCGATCACGGTCAATGAGATAGACATCCATCGGGCGTTACTTAAACAACCGGGCAAGGTTCAGGTCGCCGGACTTGACGCAGCCGGCGACATGCTGGAACAGGAGTACCTTGTAGAGCGAGGGGCGGAATGTGCCGTCGCACTCTCAGTGCTCGCCCTGAAGGTCCACCGCGTCGGCGTCCGTCTGCGCAGGCAGCACCGCAGAATGCAGCGGCAGCGCGCTGCCTGACGTTGCCGACGCAGCCCCCCAAAAGCTACGGAACCCGCCGGGTGCCAGAACCATAGCTCATGCGCCAGTGTAGCCAAGGGATGCAGGAATCATGTCCCGAAGCGGCGGTCCAGCGGTCTGGTAGCGCTGCCAGGTCGGGATCGGGCAATGCAGCCAGCAGGCGGATGAACAGGCACGGCAACACCGAAGCCAAGGATCGCGGAATTAAGGGGGGTTTCTTGCGGACACTAACTTCCGCGCGCCGCATCCACACGGTCGGCGGTAGCGCGTAAAATGTATGCCAATGCCATCGCCCTAACGTTTAGTTCAATGCTCGTGTGCCAAGGGTTGTTTTCAAAACTGTCAATCTTAGCTATTTCATTCAAAGGAATGCCCCTCCTAAATAGCCCTCAACTGCAGCCAACGCAGTTTCGACTAACTCATTCTCCGCGATATGTCTTGACCTTTTGTATGCCTCGTCTATTTCCATTTGGGCCTCATATGTAATTTCTTTGGCCTCATCCAATTCAGCTTTGAGTTGCTCGACGTTTCGCTTGGCCTCATACATTTGGTCGTACGTGTCGAAATCCGGCTCGCCCCAGAAGAAGTCAGATGGACTGCAGTCGTCCAATTCATCCGGCGGCACATGTTCTTCATCGATTGTGGTCGCTAGCGATGGCCTATTTGATGCTTGTTTCACTTTCTTCTCAGCTTCACTTAGTTTTAGTTCTCTTTCCTGCCACCATTCTTCCGTTTTGGCTGATTCGAGATCGGCTTCTATTTCGGCTACGGAGTCGAAAAATATTCCAGCTGCGGCCTTTTGGAGAGCAGCGGCAACGCTCCAGCACACAGCCTCCGGGTCGGTAGGTGACACGTCTCGGCCTTTTGCATCGTAAGCGCCATCCCCCTGTACCCAAGCATCTGGACAAACAATTATATTGCCTGTTTCCCGCAGAACGGTAGACGTAAGTTCATTAAGGTCAATCTGAAAACTCGTGACCAATTCCGATTCCCTCCCACTTCCACCCCGATCTGCAAAGCCCTGCCTTTCCCCCATCTAGGAGGGGAAAAGGCAGGGCGGCGGCGGTCTGCACCCCTACGGTCCTTAGATTCTGCTAGAAACCGACTTCAGCTCCCTCGGATCCGTGCGTAATCCGGCTCTCCGGGCGGCGCAAGACCCGGCACCTAGGGCGCTTCCAGAGCATCCCTCCGCCTTCCTGTTGACCTGGAAACGCCGGAATATAAGCTCCAGCCTTCTAGGCCTAAACCCTCCAGCTGCAGGTGGACGGACTCCTGCTCTGGACTCTACACCTCCCGCGGCCTCCCCTCACTCGGCACCCGAACACCCAGCGTCATCCTTCTTGGAGCCCAGGCCTGCGCTGCACTATCCCGAAACCTTCCCCCGTGCCTCTGCGTGCCTGTAACATCCTTCACCCCATTGAGCGGGATCTCCCATTAGTTCGACGGTGGACAGCGCCCGGACTGCCCTGTGACCACCCCGTTCGACTTCCCGTTTCCATCGGTGCTGCGATCCAGCATTTCTTTCCAAACGTCTGGTGACGGCAGGGCTTTGGCTTAACGGTCTCCCTGTTTTGTCACTGAGATCATCGTCGCTTCCTAGCCGATTCCGATCATCATGGGCAAAAGATCGCTGAACCCAACCGCATCTGGTATTGCATTTCAGGTTCGAACGGGGAGGATTTCTAGCCCTCGCAGTGGGACTCCAGGGCCGTCATTGGAATGACTGCAACGGCGCGGAACAGGACACACTTCGCATCCAGTTTGATGCCCTGAAATCCGAGACCACAGCGAACGCGGACAACCGAATTGAAGCCTTCCTAGACGAAGTCGGAGTGGTCAAATCATGCAGCTGAACGGTATCCAACTACTGGTCTAACCGGACGGGTTGTGTCTGGTGCAGCTATCGGATTGCCGCACCAATTCCCCGGATCAGGCACTGCGCCAGCAACTCAGGATATCGGCCGACGCGGGTGTCGCATGATAGATGCCACGCGCGATTGCACGTGAAAGGCAAAGCGCCGCAGCGTGACACAGAAGCGGAAAGTCCTCATCATCCGTCTCTGCAGAACCCGTTGCTACCGAGAATACAAGATCCCCGTCGCCGGGCATGTGCGCAGGAACGATCGCTCGCCCGATCCCGTCATGCGCCGCGACCGCCATACGCTTCGCTTCTGCCTTGGTGAGACGTGCATCCGTGGCGACCACGGCGATGGTGGTGTTCGCTCTCTCACCAAGGTCGGCATGCTTGGGGCTTGGAAGCGCCACGCCGAGCCCTCCGCGCGGATCAGGGCCAATACCACCAAATTCTCCGTCAATCTCGAACGGGGCCGCCCAGAAATGCCTTTCTCCGGGCGTTGTCACCGTGCCCATCGGATTCGCGGCGACAAGCGCACCAACCACGGAACCGTTCGGAAGGAGCAGCGACGCCGAGCCGAGCCCTCCCTTCAGTGTCGCAGTCAACGCACCGGTTCCCGCGCCGACACTGCCAATTCTGAACTTCTCGCCCACATTCTCAAATGCCGCCCGACCCAAATCCTGGTAAGGATTCCGATTCCAGTTCTTGTCGCCGCCGTTGAGCAGATCGAACAGGATCGCCGTCGGCACCAAGGGCACGCGGACCTCTCCAACCTGGAACCCTCGCCCTGCCTTCTTCAGTCCCGTCATCACACCCGAAGCCGCGTCAAGACCGAAGGCTGACCCACCGGAGAGCACCAAGGCGTCCACTGCCTGCACGAGGCGATCAGGCTCCAGCAGATCGGTTTCCCGCGTGCCAGGCGCTCCCCCCATTACTGCGCAGGACGCCACGAACGGCACATCCGCTGTCAGGACGGTGACGCCTGACTTGAGCTTCTCATCCTGCGCGTTGCCAACGCGCAGGGATGGCACATCGGTGATTAGGTTAAGTGGGCCGGGACGCATGGATCAGCCATTTTTTTCGCGGTTGGAGTTTCGGGAACTGGCTCAATGGTCCTTCTATACATCCTGAAACTGTCAACTTCGACTCCGGAGTCGCCTTGCAGTTCATGTTCTTCAGATTCCGTCCCAAAAAATGTTGGATCGTTGGCCAGTGCATCCATTCAGGATGAAAGTGGGACGGAGTGTAAGCGGCTGGATTTCAAGACGGCCCGTGAAGCAATGGAGATGTGGATGACAGCAGGCCTCCGATCCAGAGTTGCAGGTCTTCACGCCATTTGCCCGCCGAACCCAATCAAGCATGCCTTGGAATTCATAGGATTGCCGAAGCGGAAACTCTTAGTCGCAGATCAATTCAGAACGGCTCTCCAGCGCAGCGACTCAATGGGCTGGTTCCATCTGGCTGGACACAAAACACCACACCTCGCCCAAACGGCACGATTAGCTGGATGTGCAAGGCTCCGGGCACCTACCCGCACTGATCCAAACAACGTCGAATCGTTTGCCGACAAAGCAGATGCCAATCCATAGAGCTGACGCCTTTGTTCAAGCGCAGTACATTTGGATCAGCAGGAAATTCCGCAGCCCTCAGCCAACAAGCTCAAGTCCGGAGAAAAAATACGCGATTTCAGCTTCCGCCGTCTCCGGTGCATCTGACCCATGCACGGAATTTTCGCCCTTCGACTGCGCGAATTCCGCGCGAATCGTACCCTCTTCAGCATCAGCCGGATCAGTCGCCCCCATCACCTCGCGGTACTTTGCGATGGCGTTCTCTCCTTCAAGCACCTGAGCCACGATCGGACCAGATGCCATGAAGGCGCACAGTTCCTCATAGAACGGACGACCCTTGTGCACTTCGTAGAATATTCCCGCCTGCTCTTCAGTCAGACGAAGCCTCTTTTGGGCAGCGATCCTAAGGCCGCTCGCTTCAATCTTTGCGTTGATCGCGCCCGTAAGATTGCGTTTCGTCGCGTCGGGCTTGATGATCGAAAATGTGCGCTGCACGGCCATCCGGTGTCTTCCCCATCTCTGAGAACGGGCTTTATGCCCCTTCAAATTCCGCAGGGGCACTAGCACGCGCCTTCCATCATGGAAAGCCGCGATTGACCGTATTGCCGCAATGCGTCAAACCGCCCCGATGCTGCGAATTGAAGATATCCACTACGCAATCAACGGCACTCCCCTGTTCGCCGGCGCATCCGCATACATTCCCGATAACCACAAAGTCGGATTGGTGGGGAGGAACGGCTCCGGAAAGTCCACGCTCTTCCGTTTGATCCGCGGCAGCGTGACGCTGGAATCCGGCAGCATCAACCTGCGCCGTGGCGCGCGTATCGGTGGAGTGGAGCAGGAAGCGCCAGGTGGAGAATCTTCAATCCTTGACACAGTACTCGCCGCGGATTCCGAACGGGCAAATCTGTTGGCGGAACAAACGGACGACCCTGCACGGATCGCAGAGATCCAGACACGCCTGACAGACATCGATGCGTGGTCAGCGGAGGCACGGGCGAGCGGGATTCTTGGAGGCCTTGGATTTTCGGAGCGTGAACACAACTCGCCCTGTTCGGCCTTTTCCGGGGGCTGGCGCATGCGGATCGCTCTGGCAGCGGCCCTGTTCTCGCGACCGGATCTGCTCCTGCTTGATGAACCTACAAACTACCTTGACCTTGAAGGCGCGCTTTGGCTGGACAGCTACCTCAGCAGCTACCCGCATACGGTCATCATCATCAGCCACGACCGCAGCCTGCTGAACAACGCCGTCAACTCAATCCTGCACCTCGAACGCCGGAAGCTTTCCTTCTACCGAGGAAGCTATGACCAGTTCCTGCGCCAGCGTGCGGAACGCTCTGCGCACGCCGCCGCCATTGCCAAAAAGCAGGAATCCCGCCGCGCGCATCTTCAGTCCTATGTCGACAGATTCCGCTACAAAGCGGACAAAGCCCGACAGGCGCAGTCCCGCCTGAAGATGATCGAACGAATGGAGTTCGCTGCGTCGCCAGAGGAAGCCGTTCAAAAGGCGTTCGGATTTCCGCAGCCCGAAGAACTTCCACCGCCACTCATCGCGTTGGAGAACGCCAGCACGGGCTACGGTGGAATTCCGGTTCTTCGGAATCTCAACCTTCGCATAGACCAGGACGACAGAATTGCGTTGCTGGGCAGGAACGGTGAAGGAAAATCCACTCTGTCCAAACTGCTTTCGAACCGGCTTGACCCAATCGATGGCCGCGTCATCCGTACAAAGAAGCTGCGTGTTGGATATTTCGCCCAGCACCAGGTCGATGAGCTTGATCTGGACGGGACGCCGCTCGACCACCTTGTACGAAGGCGGCCTGACTCCATTCCTTCCGTGCTCCGGTCGAAACTTGCCGGATTTGGCCTGACGGTTGACCAGGCTGAAACGTCGGTCTCGCGCCTGTCCGGTGGCCAGAAATCACGTCTCTCGCTGCTCTTGGCCACGCTCGACGCCCCTCACCTGCTTATCCTCGACGAACCCACCAACCATCTTGACCTGGAAAGCAGGGAAGCGCTTGTGGACGCCCTGGCTGCCTACTCCGGCGCAGTCATGATCATCAGTCACGACCTGCACCTGCTTGGCATGGTCGCGGACAGGTTGTGGTTGGTGAAGAACGGCACCGTTACGCCCTATGAAGGCGATCTTGCCAGCTACAGCGGCGATCTGGTGGCAATCGACCGGCAGGAACCTCCCGCAAAGCCAGCCAGACAGGCGTACGCCCCCCGGAACCGGTTGCAGGCACTGCGCGCCGAGTTGCTGAAATGCGAGGCCAGAGTCGCGAAGCTGACAGAAATGCGTGCAAGACTCGACAGGAAACTTGCGGAACCGGCTTTGTACGAACCCGATTCAGCGAAGGAGCTGAACGCATGGCAGAAAAAGTACGCCGAGGTTCTGGACGGAATTGACCGAGCCGAAACGCTCTGGCTTACGGCACAGGAAAAACTTGAGTTGGCCCAAAGCGAGGCAGACCACGCGTGGAAGCGCAACTGAGCGAAGCCGCCGAACATCGAACCGGCCTGTTCGCTGTCCAAAAAGTGTCAGACGCCCTTACAATTGCAGCGGAAAGGACTACCTGAACCAGGAATTCGGGGAAAGAACATGGAAAGCGACGATACCGGGCGGCTGATCTACCTTGTCATCCTGGGCAGCGTCCTCGCGGCGTACTTCATTGTCGCAAACCGCGCCAGGCTCGGCCAAGTCTCCAGGCATGCGCTTCTCTGGGGAATCATCTTCATCGGAGTCGTTGCGGGGATCGGGCTTTGGCAGGACATCCGCAACGACTTTGCGTTTCGACAGGCGAGCATTACGGACGCAGGCCAGATTGTGATTCCCCGCGCTATCGACGGCCACTACTACCTCACACTGAAGGCCGACGACGTGCCGGTTCAGTTCGTCGTCGACACCGGCGCAACGAACATTGTGCTCTCACGCCAAGACGCGAAACGCATCGGCCTCGACCCAGACGGCCTGAGATATCTGGGGGTTGCCCAAACCGCTAACGGCCAGACCCGCACAGCCCGCACGGTGCTCACCACCCTCGCTCTTGGCCCGATCATGGAACGCAACGTGGCCGTGTGGGTCAACGAGGGCGAAATGGAAGGCTCGCTCCTTGGCATGGACTATCTTCAGAGATTTGACCGGATCGAGATATCGGACGGCAAACTGGTCCTCACGCGATAGCAGGCTCCCGCAGCGTCGTGCCTGCCAGATTCAGAAGCGCCGGACGCAGGAGACTTGCAAGCGATGCTTCCGCGGGGATAGACGCCAGCATGTTGGCTGAAACGCTCTTTGGAAGCACCACCGTTGCGATTGCTGCGGACGTCCGAAAGTCGCCCCTTGGAGGAGACAGACAAACCTGCCCAAACGCAACACCGCAACTGGGAATGAATTCGGCGCAGGCGGCCTCTTTCACCGGAGCCGCTCCCCTATTCCCGGCAGCGATTTCCCCAGCTAAAGAGGCACCATGGATCCGCTTGTAATTTTCACTCCTTCCGGAAAACGTGGCCGGGTTCCAGCGGGAACGTCCGTGCTTGCCGCCGCGCGGCGGCTCGGCGTCGATCTTGACAGCGTCTGCGGCGGCAGAGGGATCTGCGGCCGCTGCCAGATCACACCCGGATACGGGGAATTCCCTAAGCACGGAGTGACAGTTGCCCCGGAAGCCCTGTGCGGCCGAAACGCGGTCGAAGACCGCTACGAGCGCGTCAGGAGCCTGGACCAGGGACGGCGTCTAGGTTGCCAGGCGACGGTCGAGTCGAATGTCGTGATCGATGTTCCTCCGGACAGCCAGGTACATAAACAGGTCATCCGCAAAGCCGCCGCCGCCCGCGACATCAAAATGGATCCGGCGACAAGGCTTTGTTTTGTTGAGGTTCAGGAGCCTGACATGCATGAGCCGTCAGGCGATCTGGAACGGCTCAAAGACGCGCTTGTACAACAATGGGGGGTAGACAAAGACACTCTTAGGGCTGGCCTGCCAGTGCTCAGGAAACTCCAGCCCATGCTGCGCAAAGGAGAGTGGGCAGTTACCGTCGCGCTTCATCGCGGCCATGCCGACGCGCACGAACACATCCTCGAAATCTGGCCCGGATTCTGGGAAGGACGCCTGTACGGCCTCGCCATAGACCTTGGCTCCACGACAATTGCGGCGCATCTCTGCGACCTGCGCAGTGGCGAGGTCATCGCGAGCTCGGGAATCATGAATCCCCAGATCCGATTCGGCGAAGACCTCATGAGCCGGGTAAGTTACTCCATGATGAATCCCGGCGGAGACGCTGAAATGACCTCCGCGGTGCGCGAAGCCATCAACCGGCTTGCGAAGGAAACAGCGGCAACCGGAGATATAGATCCGGTCCAGATTGTGGAATTGGTCTTCGTCTGCAATCCGGTCATGCACCACCTCCTTCTGGGCATTGACCCGATCGAACTGGGCCAGGCCCCGTTCGCGCTCGCCGCTTCCGACTCTCTTTCAATGGATGCCAGGGAACTGGATCTCTCCGCCGTGAATCCATCAGCCCGCACGTTCGTTCTGCCCTGCGTTGCGGGCCACGTGGGCGCCGATGCCGCTGCCGTCGCACTGTCGGAAGAGCCGGGAAAATCCGATGATCTTGTCCTCATCGTTGACGTTGGCACCAACGCCGAGATACTGCTTGGCGACAGGAACAGGGTACTCGCCTGCTCCTCGCCCACCGGCCCCGCCTTCGAAGGCGCACAGATATCCAGCGGCCAACGGGCGGCGCCCGGAGCCATCGAACGCGTCCAGATCGACCCGCTCTCAAAAACACCCCGCTTCAAGGTCATCGGCTGCGACCTCTGGTCCACTGACGACGGATTCGAGGAGGCGGTGGCCACAACCGGAGTCACAGGCATTTGCGGCTCCGGCATCATCGAGGCTGTCGCCGAAATGCGCATGTCAGGCATTGTCGACGCTTCAGGCCTCATTGGTTCATCTGATCAGACAGGTTCCGATAGATCCTTGCCGGATGGACGAACGCATTCCTACCTATTGCATGACGGAACCCTTGACGGAGGCCCGTACATCACCGTCACCCAAGCAGACATCCGCGCCATCCAGCTTGCGAAGTCAGCACTCTATGCAGGTGCGCGCCTCCTGTTGGATGAGCTGGGCACCGATACCGTAGACCGCGTCATCCTCGCAGGAGCGTTCGGGGCGCATATTTCGCCAAAGCACGCTATGGTGCTGGGCATGATTCCGGACTGCCCTCTTGACCGAGTCACCTCCGCCGGAAACGCGGCGGGAACAGGCGCGCGCATCGCGCTCTGCAACCGCGCCGCGCGTTCGGAAATTGAGGATACCGTACGCCGGATACACAAAGTGGAGACCGCCGTAGAACCGAGGTTCCAGGAACATTTCGTCGCCGCCAACGCACTTCCGCATGCGAGCGCACCGTTTGCCGAACTGCGCAAAGTGGTTGACCTGCCAGATCCGAGCTTCAACGCGGGCGGCAGCGCTGAACGAGGCAGGCGTCGCCGACGCCCCATTCGAAAGGAGTAAATCCATGGAAATTATGCGTGCGGGATCACGGCCTTCGCGGGTCGCGCCGGAAGAGTCCTTCACCGGTCGGGTCCGAATAGACCCGGTGATTATGGCACCGGACCCGTCCCGTGTCCGGGCATTGACGGTCACCTTCGAACCTGGCGCCCGAACCGCCTGGCATACGCATCCACTTGGTCAGCTTCTTATCGTGACCGCCGGAAAAGGCCTTGTTCAGATGGAGGGCGACGGAATTCACGAAATTCGGCCCGGCGACGTGGTTTGGTTCGCACCGGATGAACGCCATTGGCATGGCGCCGCGCCGGATACCGGCATGACCCACATTGCCATTCAAGAGGCGCTTGATGGTTCCAATGTGACCTGGATGGAACACGTAACCGACGCCGAATATTCCGGAAAATCCTGACCGTTGGTGGGCGGACTGGTCTAGTTTTCTCTCCGAGTAAACGCGGCTTTGCGAAATGTGCGCTGACGTATAGGGACCGCTAACGGGAAGAGTTCGCTCCCTAGAAAGCTTAGCACATCGCCACGGCCTAGCCGAAAAAATGTTGGCATATAGCTCAATCTGAACTTCACCTTTCATGGCATTTCGACCTAAGTAAATTTCATGAAAATAGCTTTTGGAATTGTTGATCTCTTTTCTGGTCCCGGCGGTCTTGGCGAGGGATTTTGCAGCCTGCGGCGTGGCATGGCTAGCGCATTCGAGATCGACGTTTCCGTCGAAAAGGATTCCGCTGCCCATTCCACGCTCCGACTGCGATCCTTCTTGCGCAAGTTCGACGATGACCTGCCGCGAGAGTACGTGGATTTCCTGAACGGCGAGACAGAGGAACCAGATTGGTCAGCACTCTTTCCGGTCCAATGGTCGAAAGCTGAAAATGAGACACTTAATCTCACACTCGGCGATGCCCAAACCACAAAGATACTGAATGATCGGATTCAGGAAATCCGTCAACGACGTGGCGACCGAGTGATCCTGATCGGCGGCCCGCCGTGTCAGGCATACTCACTTGCTGGTCGTGGCCGCAAGCCAAGCGACCTCGGCTACGTGGCGCATGAGGAAAATCGGCACCTGCTGTATGAGGAGTACATTCACGTACTCGGAAGTCTCCGCCCAGCGGCGTTCGTGATGGAAAACGTCAAAGGAATGCTCTCCTCCAGCATAGAAGGGCGAATGGTATTCGACCTCGTGACGGCAGACTTGAAAAACAGCGGTGGAATGACGCAATACGCGTTGTTTCCGCTATCCGCTTCGATTGATCAAGAGCAGGTCGTGAAACCCCAGGACTTTGTCGTCGCAACCGAACATCAGGGCATTCCTCAAGCGAGGCATAGGGTGATCATAATTGGAATTCGGCGTGATCTGCTCAATGCGGTAGATGACTTCACGCCTCCCACACTGCCGGAAATGACGCAAAAAGCCACGGTTCGCGACGTGCTTTCCGAGATGCCTGTGTTGCGAAGCGGCATCAGCAGTCGTGGCGGTCGCATCGACGATCTCGAGGGCTGGCGAAAAACTATTCGGCAGGCGGCGACGCTAATCGAAGAGATGCCATGTTCCCTCAAAGGTGACCAACGCTCACGTTTTCTCGCGACGCTTCGGGAGATTTCCCAACAGTCTATCAATTACGGAAAGTTACGCAAGAATAGCAATGGCGGAACTCGGTTGCCGGTCACCTGTCCCACAGATCTTCGAAATTGGCTCGAAGACGCGAGGCTGGTCCGACTGTCCCTGCATGAGACGCGTGGACACATGCCTTCCGATCTTGAGCGTTACATGTTCGCAGCATGTTGGGCAAAGGCGACTGGAAAATCCCCGAAGTCACATGACTTTCCCGATGAACTGGCGCCAAGTCACGACAACTGGAAATCCGGAAAATTCAATGATCGATTTCGTGTCCAGCCTTGGGACATGCCCTCGTCGACCGTTACGTGCCATCTTGCCAAGGACGGACACTATTTCATCCATCCGGACCCGGCACAGTGCCGAAGCATGACCGTCAGGGAAGCGGCGCGTCTGCAGACCTTTCCAGACAACTACTACTTCAAGGGCAATAGAACGCAGCAGTACATACAGGTCGGAAATGCCGTCCCCCCGCTGCTGGCACATCAAATCGCCACGGCCCTTCATGATGCCTTGCAGCAGATCTTTGCCAGCAGGACTCCATCCCACCCAGTCTCGAGAAAGGAGATCATTACAGCATGAACGATGGAGAAAGGCAGGCTCTGGTCGAGCCACATGAAATCGAGCCGAACGCGAACGCCCTGATCGAGAGCCTTCGCGACATCGGATACAACTTGTCGAGCGCACTCGCGGACATTGTTGACAATTCTCTGGCGGCCCGAGCGTCGAAAATCTCGATCCGGGTTGACACTGACCCGGACAGTGCCGCCGTCGCCATAGTCGACGATGGCACCGGCATGTCCCGCGGTGAAGTTCTCGACGCGATGCGCCTGGGATCGCGAGCACCGAAGGAGATGCGACACAAGTCCGATCTTGGGCGTTTTGGATTGGGTCTCAAAACTGCGTCCTTTTCTCAATGCAGACGACTTACCGTCGTTAGCCGCCGTGGCAATTCGGCATTCGCCGCAACGTGGGACCTCGATCTGGTCGTCGAGAGGAATGCATGGATCGTGGAAGGCACCGAGGCAGTCGACGGGATCAGGTTTGCCGAACTTCTGGCGCACGATGGAACCATGGTTCTTTGGGAAAAGATCGACCGGGTCGGCGTGGACAAGGACAGGAAAGCCTTCTTAAGGCTGATCAATGAGGCCACTCGGCACATGGAACTGGTTTTTCACAGGTTCATGAAGCCCGAACCGGGACACAAGGCCGTGGCATTCGACGTCAATGGCACGAAACTTGTCCCGGTGGATCCGTTTGTAGAGTGGCACGATGCTACCGACCGCCGACCCGAAGACAGGCGCGTCTTTGGAACCGGTACCGTCACCATCCAGCCATTCATCCTGCCGCATCGGAACAAGGTCGCGACAGACAGCGAGTGGCGGAAGATGGGTCTCGCCGAAGGCCACATGCGGGCCCAGGGATTCTATCTCTACAGGAACCGCAGGTTGATACGGCACTCGACCTGGTTTCGCCTCGCTCCGCAACATCAACTTACCCAGCTTGCCAGGGTGCGAATCGACATCGGGAACGAAAGTGATGCCGAGTGGAAGATCGATGTCCTGAAGGCCTCGGCGTCTCCGCCGCCCACGTTGCGGGAACATCTGCGGCGACTCATCGAAGGGCTTGGTGAGCGTTCGAAGCGGGTCTACCGGAAACGTGGCGCCAAGCTGACCGATGAAAACCCCTTGCCACTTTGGCAGCGGATCAAGGTTGACCATCGAATTTCCTACGAACTCAATCACGAACATCCCGCGATAGCGAATTTCGCGTCCTCACTGTCCGACGAGCAGGTGCGATCTTTCGGGAGTGTCCTGCGACTGATATGTGCGAGCCTGCCGCTGGAAGCCCTCTATCACGACCTGGCCGACAGCAACTCGGATATGGAACAAAGCTCAATGGATGAAAATGAGCTACTGGATGTCGGTCGACAGCTGATAGAGCGGCTTGTAGAATTCGGAAACAAAATTCAGGACATTGAGTCCGTCATGAAAGTCACCCCGCCCTTTTCAGGGAACACGGCGATTGTTGCAAAGTTGATCGACGAGGCACGGTCAAGATGAAGGTGCTCGGCCTGGAGCAGGTACGCACATTGGTCACTGAATTCATGATCAATGGAATGCGAACCGAAGAAGAACTGAAGTCGGAGATCTATCAGTACGTCCCTGCCCTGAAGGACGAGGTTACATCTGCTGATATCGAAGCCTTATTTGATGAGATGCGTTCGAGACATGATGTCTTGTTCGAGTCTGGCGCAACACTCGTTGCGCCGGGGTTCAAAAAATGGTTCGACGCGGCCCGGCGACGGGAGACGAATTGGTTTTACTGGGATCGTTACCGCAGTCTTCTAACGCGAGAGAACTTCCCGGGGCCGGTACTGGAAGCGATGAATCAAAAGACGAACAGGGTCATCGAACTCTGCGGAGATCCACTTTCGCCGGAACCGTTCGACCGACGCGGAATGGTCATGGGAGATGTTCAAGCAGGCAAGACCGGCAACTACACCGCGCTCGTCAGCAAGGCAGCCGACGTGGGCTATCGCGTCATCATCATCATCGCGGGAATCCACGAAAACTTGCGGAGTCAGACGCAGAAGCGAATTGACGAGGGCCTTATCGGTCGGAATAGTGACCTCTCCCGCCTTGAAGACGTGGGGAACTCGGGACGGGTTGGCGTAGGAAAGATCGACCCCTCGCGTGAACCGAGCGCACTGACGACCAGAAAGGCGGATTTCAAGAAGCGGCAGGCAGATCAGCGAATTCCGTTGGAGAATCTGCAGGCGGAGCCAATCGTATTCGTCATCAAGAAAAACGCGAGTGTCCTGAAGCACTTCATCACGTGGCTTAAGGCGATCAATATCTCCCGGGCGAGCGGCACCATCAATCTTCCAATGATGCTGATCGATGACGAGGCAGACAACGCTTCCATTAACATCGCGAAAGGCCCGGATGCCGTATCCCGAATCAATGGCCAGATCCGTACCCTGTTGAATCTCTTCGGCAAGAGTTCATACATCGCTTTCACCGCAACGCCCTTCGCGAACATCTTCATCGATCCTGATCGGCATGATCAGGAAGAAGGCCGCGATCTCTTTCCGGAACACTTCCTGATCGCGCTGGATCGCCCGGGGAACTATTATGGGGCGGAAAAGGTATTCCTTGGCAATCCGGAGGACGAACGAGGGCTGCCTACACGCGACATCGAGGACAACGAACCGCACCTGCCGCTCAAGATGCGGAAAGGGCAGGAAGTTCGCGATCTGCCCCAAAGCCTGATGACCGCGATCAGGGCGTTCATGTTGACCGGAGCGGTTCGGAACCTGCGCGGCCAAAGTGACAAGCATCACTCGATGCTAGTCAATGTTTCGCACCTCACCTCTGTTCAGACAGACGTGACAAACCTGATCCGCAACAGGATGACGGAGCAAATTCATCCTTCGTTGAAGCTTCATTGCAACCTTCCGGTAGATCAAGCCGAGGCGGATGACGAGATCGCCGAGATCAAAGTCGTGTTCGACGAGGAGTTCGCCGATTGTGGGGAGTCTTGGGCCGATGTGCTCCCTGCCCTGGAGCTCGTGGCAGCCAAGATCGCGGACGGCGGTGTGTACGAGGTGAACAGCAAGTCCGGCGAGAAGCTTGATTATCCTGAAGTCAAGGACGTTGAGCGGGATCAGGTGACTGCCATTGCTGTTGGTGGATATTCCCTTTCGCGCGGCCTTACGCTCGAAGGCCTGACGATTTCCTATTTCCTGCGG
>JAJEAY010000212.1 GCA_022824145.1 Rhodobacter sp.
CGTGCGTGTGGAGGATTTTCCGGAAGCTGACGTGTAGCTGAAACTGAGCTGTCTCTGGGCAAGAAGTGCCATCTGGCAGGCTGACAGAACTTTCTGGTCGACGGGCACATGGGGGTCGCGGGAGGTGACCGGAAGCTGTGCCAGGGTCAGTGCCTCGACATCCGGCGCCAGCCGGATGCGCTGTCTTTCCCGAAGCGCCGCAAGATTACGCCTCCCCAGGTCGCGCAGCGACGCAGCCCGCGCGTGCTCGCCTCGGTCATCGAACATCTGCTCGGCGAGCTTAAGGTCTGCCAGTTCCTCCGCTGTCGGGGCAAGCATGAATGCGGACAGACCCGCGGTGATGCGATAGCGGCGGTACCGGCCTTCATCCATCCGTTCAACCTGGAACAGGTCGTCCAGGGTGGCGACCATTCTCTGCACCGTTCGCCTGCCCAGTTCGAACTCCTGCATGAGTTCCGTAACCGAACGCCCTTCAGCGGAAGCCGCTAGCGAAACTGCGATTTTCAGAAGGCGAACGGCTGGCTGGAACCGCAAAGCTGCAGCATCATCCAGATCTTCGTCATACCCATGCGGGTTTTTGCCCATCGCAGCTACGTCCCTTCAACTTCCGGATTCCGGCAACGGAATGCCCATCCATCCATCTTTAATACTGTGTGCTGCCGTGAGCAGTGTAAATGCGAAAATGCTGACGGTAGACTGCACCATCCGGAAGCCGCCTGCGGATGGTGCGCCCGCAGATTCGGTAATTCTGTGGTGGTGTTCAGATCGCGTGAATTGGGTGCTCAACCGGAAACTTCCGGCTGTTTCAGCTGCCAAGCCATGCCGACTGCAGCACCCGTCGCCCTGCAATGCTTCAATCTCATCTTCCGGATCTGGGATGCGAGGTGTGGTCGTTGGCAGTCGGGACTGTGAATGCAGTCCCACAGGTTTGCGTTTTGGCTGAAAGGCAGGAGTTTCGATATAGTGGTAACACATTGACATAAAAGAGTTTTGCCAATATTGTCTGGAAGACAGGACTGTTCTGGCAAAAATGAGCGATATCATTCAGTTAGACGGAGACAGCATTCGCGATGCCTTGGATGCCGGGAACCGCTACGAGCTTCCGCGCCGGATCCCAAGCAGAAGCGAAACACAGCTATGGTGGTTCGATGAAGTTCGAGCGGCGGGGAGACGCCGAATACCTCATCCGCAGACCATATTCCAGTTCCACAAGACAGTTGTTCGGTCGTCGTAGCCCTGAGACCAAATCCAAGCTGAGTGCGTTTTTGGCAAGGAAGTCTAAGGTTGGGTAGCAGGTCAGGGGCTTGCGGAGACAATTGGAAATCCGGTCCCGATTCTTCCTCCCACTGGATTGGGTCGCGTTCCGCATCTCACCACGTGTGTCATTCGAAAACTGGATGACTTTGGATGGCTTGGTCTATCCCAGATCGTCTTCGGAACCACGCTCTGTTCGCCTACGAAGCCGAGGCAGCGGTTCGCATCGAGTCCGGGCTATTGTCAACGGGGGAAGTCGATGTCCCTTTCGATGCCCGCAGACGTCTTGTAATGTCAGGGGATGCGCCGGCGCCGTGCCTCATTGGCGCACTTCAATTCGTGGACTGCTCCTTTCATCGAACTGTTCGTCGAACCAATTCAGCCGCCAACAAGGGTGGCAGCAAGGTGGACCTCTCGGAGCACTAGGACCATGGACGGACAATGCGAGAGGGGCGGGCCCGGCTTTCGGACCACCAAGACGATCTGTTCGCTACGACAACGGAAAGCCGCCGCTGGCTGTTGTTCGCTATTGAGTTGGTAGCAGTTGCCTTCAATGAGAGAGAAGTTTGCCTCTCCGCGTATGTGACTCTGGATCCGAGGGTTTGCGCTCCGGACACAATGGATGTCGAGAACGATTTGACCCGTGAACCTTCCAAGCGGATTCGCGATGCTAAGCGGGCGAAATTGGCGGCAAGGATCGTGACCCGACATCTCGGATTGAGGTTCGACAATACCGCTCTGAGCGGCTTGCCTCGAGCATTTCGCGATCTGGCGGCGAAGCTTGGAGACAGTGGGGACGAAAGCCCAGCAGAGTGGTGAGTTCAGTTGAACTTTGTCTGCCGCGAGCGTTTCCTGTAAACTTGCCGTTGCGAACTGGGATGACCAGCAATTCCCGGTAGAACAGTTCTTCTTTCATTGTCAGCGCCCGGTCTGGTGCGGCTGACGCCGAGGCTCGGGATTTTAGAAGCGCGGTGCCGGGATCAGCTGGACTGGATCGAGGTGCGCCAAGGTTGTGAGGACATCCCAGTGCCGCTGCCGAAGCGACGCGTTCGTACACGCATACTGCCGCATTTCGAGCAACCTCCGGACAATGGCCGCGGTCTGATACAGATCGCTCGTCGCCATCACGATCACCCAGCAGGGAAAGGCCGTTGACTGTCTTGATCAAGACGACTGATAAATGGGCAAGCAGTTACGCCGGAATTTCGGAAGGATGATCGAGGACGAGAAGGACAGGTCGCATGACGGAGTCAGTTATAACGAAGATCGAGATTGTCGAATTCTCCTTCGAGATCCAAAACCTCGGTGTTCAGACCGGCGCGTCCGCCTATCACAGCGGCGGTACGCCGGGTGGGGCAATCGAATATGCGCCCGGCTGCGCTGCGACCCTGTCACGCTATGCGGTGGCAATCGAGACCGGGGACGGATGTCGTGGCGAGTACGTGACGCATTATGTGGGAACCCGTTCGGCCCTAGCGCAATCGGTGATGCTCGCGCCGCGTCTGATCGGGCGCGCCGCGGAGGCGCGCGAAGGGATCTATGATGATATGAAGCGCGACTTGCGCCAGTACGACCATATGGGGCACGGCCCGCTCGACATCGCGCTTTGGGATCTGGCGGGCAAGAAATACGGTGCGTCCGTATCGAAGTTGCTGGGCGGGTATCGCTCGCGGCTCCCTGCCTATGCCTCGACCTATCATGGCGACCGGAACGGCGGGCTGGATAGCAAGGAGGCCTTCGGAGACTTCGCGCTTCAATGCTTGGAGATGGGCTATCCCGGGTTCAAGATCCACGGCTGGCATGAAGGCGATAGGCGGGAAGAGGCCGAGAACCTGTTGCATGTGCGCAAGGTTGTGGGCGACCGGATGGACCTTATGCTGGACTGTGCGTGCGAGCTGCGCACGCTGGCGGACGCGATCTATGTGGGACACGCTTGCGACGAGGCGCAGTATTTCTGGTACGAGGATCCCTTTCGCGATTCAGGAACCAGTGCGCATGCGCATCGCCTTCTGCGAGAAAAGATCCGCACGCCAGTCCTGCAAACCGAACACATTCGGGGCGTCGAACCCAAGGCGGATTTCGTCATCGCCGGAGGGACGGATTTCCTGCGGTCGGATCCCGAATACGACATGGGCATCACCGGTGCTATGAAGATCGCGCACTTGGCTGAAGCGCTCGGCATCGACTGCGAGGTGCACGCGGCCGGTCCGGCCCACAGGGCGGTCATGTCAGCGATGCGGAATACGAACTTCTACGAAGTCGCATTGGTACACCCGAATTGCCCGAATTCGATTCCGCCAGTCTATGCCTGCGGCTACAGCGACCACTTGGACTGCATCGACCAGGACGGCTCGGTGCCTGTGCCGGGTGGTCCGGGATTAGGCGTGACCTATGATTGGGAATTCATCAACAAGCGAGCCACCTCGCGACACGTTATCGAAGCCTAGCGATGCGCCAGTAGGTTAAATCCGGGGCAGCCCCGCAATCGCGTTGATCTTTTCGTCCGACAGATAGCAATACCGGTTGATGTGAACCGAGCCGTCGGTGCCTTCAGCGGTAGCGTTCAGGCGGCGGAGGACATCCTCTGTGGGTCCATAACCGTGTGAAACCCCGACCATTTGGATGCCCGGCAGAATCTGGCGTCGAGCAGATTGTAGTTTCTCGATAAGGTCTTGGGTCGTGCAGGGGTGGGCTTCGCCGGGGTCCGGATAGCGAATGTCTTCGATCCGCCGCGGTGCCCTCGCCGATAGGCGCAGCACTGCGCTCACCGCCCTGGCAATCCGGGTCGGGTCGAAATCCGTCCGCGACGCGAGCCATTCGATGTAGTTCGCTTCGATCAACGGCCAGTGCATGGTGTAGAGTTTCACTCCGATTGTGTCGCAATGGGCTGCCACACTGTGCAGATCGAAGCCCGTCGCGATGTTCAAGGGGGGCGGGAAGCACTGCAGGAACGTCCGGCAGCGACCGCCGCTGGCTTCGGCAAGCGCATCCCGCAGGAACCGTGCGTAGTCGGCGACAATCGCGCTGCGAAATGCCACGAGATCGCCAAGCACCGGATAGGCCGTGACAAGGCTTTCGCGGAAACTGATGGGATCATCTAATGCGATCCGCTTCCGTCGGACCGTCCCGTCGCAAAGCTCGGACAAGAAGGCCCGGCAACCACGCCGCAATTGTTCGAAGTCGAGACCCAGCGGCGCGGCGAAACGTGCCGCAGCCGGATTGAAATCAAAGAACAGGCTTTGGAAGTGGTAGACCGGGTATTCCGGCCAGTCAAACTTGAACCCGTCCACTTGCGGATATGCCCGGCATAGGTCAGTAACGAAGACCCTCAGGTAGTTTCGTAGTTCTTCCGAGGCGAGAGAGGCGTTTTTATCGACCCGCGAGATAACCGGGCTGCCGTCGGGCATAAGGCAATGATCCCCCTCTGCCGGGCCGCCGAACTGCACTCGGTGACAAGGTGGAATCGCCGCTTGGATTTGCAGCCATGTCTGCAGTCCCCGCGCCTTTGCGGCGTCGAGAAAGGTGCCGATGATCGGGCCTTCCCGCTCGGTCACAGCGTCCGATTCAGGTGGAGCATAGGCAAGCCCCCGGTATAGCGCCGGCTCCGGGAAGAAGCTGGATGACGCAGTCATCCAGACCTCGCGCTTGCCCCAAAGCGGGCGGTCGAGCAGGCGGGTCTTTCCGGCGCCGCCGTCGATCGGTGGCTCACGATGCCCAACGCCGGGCCTCGATTGAACGGCGACATAGGGCGATGTTGTAACGCTTGTGGCGCCGATCCGGTCAGCCAACTTCTCGATGACCGAGTCGGCTCCCTCTGACTGGACGTACTCCGGAAGGACCGTGATGCCGAGCCCGCGTAGCTTCATCCGTCCGTCCCTCCGATTCCAAGGTCGATTTCCTTGACGAGTTTAGGGTCGTGCGACAGCACGACTCCCAGCCCGGCTCGTTCCCAGTCAGGCGTGGCAGCGCCCCCAGAGGATGTTGGCAACCCGTCTTCAATCAAGGCGTCAAATACGGGCGTTTCGTCGAATTGGTGTTCCAAGAGATCACAGTCGCGCAGCGCAGCGCAGATGTGCAGGGAGTGGATGTGACAGACAGGTCCTGTCGGGTTGTGCAGTGAGGCGGAAACGCCATGCCTGTCGAGCAACGCGGAGATGCGCATTACTTCGTCAGGGCCGCCGGCGTATTTTACATCCGGCATCATCACGTCGTAGGCCCCGGCGGTCAGATATGGCCGGAAGCTTTCTGTGCGGATCTGCGTTTCCAGTCCGGCCAGCCGGATCCCAGCCGCATTGGCAGTTTTACGCAACCGGCAAATCGAGTCGATTTGATCCTGCGCCTCCGGCACGGGGCATTCGACCCAGTAGGGCGCGAGTGAGGCCGTGGCGCGGATCATTTCGGCTGCGCCATCCGCGTCGAACCGCCAATGGCAGTCGACCATGAGGCGCGCCGTCGGGCCGAGGGCATCGCGCACGGCGGCCACCCGGTCGAGCCCCGGTACCATGGCCGCGCGCATGCCAGCGCGGTCCAGATCAGGCCGTACCTCGTCGAAGGGGGCAATCTTGACAGCCTCGAAGCCAGCTGCCCGGGCGTCGAGCGCGCTTTGCGCCATGCCCGCCGGCGTCCGGTTTCGGGTGCGCCGGTTGATGTTGGCATACAGTCCTATCCGGTCGCGCCCGCGCCCGCCTAGACAGTCGGCGAGCGGCACACCGGCGCGGCGGGCTTCGGCATCCCGGAACGCCTGCATCACAGCAGAAGAGACAGCTGCCTCGGGCAGCAACCCGAAGGGCAGGCGATCAAAGAGATCTTCCCGGGACGTCATTACTGCCGTCAATTCCGGAAATACCCGCCGGGCCACACTGATCGCCGCTGCCTCCTGTCCGATCAATGTCGCTTCACCCCAGCCCACAATCGCGTCATCGAAGCTCAACTCAACGAACAGCCATGTGGTGGCGGACGATGCGTCCGCAGAGACAAGCCGCAGGTGGTCAATGCGCCCGCTCATGGCCCGGACTCCCGTCATTGGCCACGCGAACCCTGAAGTTGCTGGCTGAACTGCTGGAATCGACGCCAGAGCGCACCGCGATCCGGGAGCGGTAGCAATAGCTTGCGTGGCATAGGAATGAGCCGCCCTTCAGCGCCTTCTGCTGGCGGTACCGTGCCGTCTTGCTGCGCACGGCGGCGGCTTTGGCCAGCGACCTCACCCGGAACGCATCCGCGGTCCATTCCCCGACGTTGCCAGCCATGTTGAACGGCCCTGCCGGGTTGGGTGCAAAGCTTTCCGTCGGAGCCGTGCCGTAGAAACCGTCGAGGCAGGTGTTCTGTGCTTGGAGGCGGCGTTTCCAGATACTGCAGATAACCGTGCGATCATTGGGTTCTTGCTCGCCCCATGGGAACCGCCGAGGCCCTTCGCCGTGGGCGCGGATCGGCGGATCATTGGTTCCGATAAAACTCCGCCCCCTTGGAAATTCGTCAACCGCCTCGGTCATGGCGCTGCCCTGGCGCACATGATCCGGATTGCAGCGCAGGCCGCGCCGAAACCGTTGCCGATATTGACAACGGTAACCCCCGGCGCACAGGAGCCAAGCGCGGCATCAAGCGCCAGGCGCCCGTTTTCTGCCACGCCGTAGCCTTGCGGCGATGGCACAGCGATAACCGGTGCCGCGACGAGACCTGCAAGCACACTGAACAGCGCACCTTCCATTCCAGCCACCGCGATCAGCACCTTGTAAGACCTCAATACCTCCGTGTGGTTCAGCAACCGCCACAGGCCGGCCACGCCCACATCTGCCAGAACCGGCGCTTCGTAGCCGTGAAATGCCAGTGTGCGCACGGCCTCCCTGGCCACCGGCAGGTCGGACGTGCCAGCTGAGACGACGCCGATTCCCGGGAGAGCCTTGGGTAAGTCCCCGTGGATGGCGGTCTGGCTCAGCGCGTCGTAATTCTGCGGCGCGTCGTCGCCAAGGCGCGCGAACTGCTCCGGAGCGAGGCGGGTCAGCAGCAGGCTGTGGCCTTCGGTTCGAGCCTCGGCGAGGATTGCACGAATCTGGTCGTCGGATTTCCCGGCGCAGAATACCGCTTCGGAAATACCGGTGCGCGCCGCACGCTGCCAATCCATCCGGTGTTCGGTCATGTTTCGATCTCATGCAGGAAGGCGGCACCACGGCGGTAGTCCCTTCGCCCCAGAAAATGGCGACGGTCCTGTTCGCAAAGCTTTGCAGCCAAGGCCGAGACCGATTTGACCTGGCACTCGTCCTGTTGCGCATCGGCAAGTTCAAGCACCACGCCTTGATGGGTGATCCTGCAGCGCAAAACCGCGCTGGAACCTAGCAGATCGTGCAACGCCCTTTCGACCTTTTCGACAAACGCCAGATCCTTGGCGTCAATCGCCAACCCGGTTTCGACCCGGCTTGCAAGGCACGGCTGCGCCGGAAGCTCGGCCAGATCGTGCAAGCCGAACTGCTGCGCCAGGGCGTAGATGTCACTCTTGCCCAGTCCGGCTTCCACATAGGGATGCAGGACGCCTCGCTCTTTTGCAGCGGACAGCCCAGGGCGAAAATCCTTGAGGTCATCGCAGTTCGTGCCGGACGCGATGGATCCCTCGGTCAGGCCGGCGATTGCGTTGTAGAGGTTTCGCTTGCAGAAATAGCAGCGATTGACCGGGTTCGCCCGGTAGCGCGGGTCGCCAAACTCGCCCGCTTCGATCAGATCAAGCCGCCAGCCGCCGCGCTCGGCGTGCCGACGCACACGCTCTGTCGCCGACGCCGGGACGGCAGGAGATACCGCGTGAACCGCTCGAAATCCGGGCCCGAGGACATGCCCGCACACATGCGCAAGCAGCGTGCTGTCGATCCCGCCGCTGACCGCAACGACCAGACGGTCGTGTGCCGAGAGGATCCGCATCAGAGCAGCGAGCGCCGTCATGCCTCTGCCTCCCGAGCCTTGGCCCGCCGCAGCGCAAGGGTCTTGCCCGCGCGCAGATCGTCGGCTTCGGCCTTGCCCGTGACGGCGCCACCAGGTCGCGTGGCCCGCTTCACCCGCACGTCGCCTACCAGGCCGGACGATCTAGACAGGACAAGCCGCGTTTCCCGGCGCATGCGCAGCCCCAAGGTCGCGCTTTGGTCGAAACAAGCGGTTGCGACCGCGTCTTCCTGGTCGGTTCGGACGAGCAGCCGGAACGCAGTGACGATGCGCTCTTTCTTTCCGTTTCTCTGAGCCGTCGTCAGGTCAATCACGCCTGGCGTCGCTCTGAGCTGCTGTGCGGCGACGGCTATCTCTTCGCCGGTCATGTCGTCGATGTCGAATTCCATCACACAGACCGCGTCTCGGCCTGTCGCCACAGGCGCGATGACCTGCGTCACCAGCACGTTGGCCATGCCTGGAAGCTCGCGGGTGCCCGCTCCATAACCGGTGGGGCCAAGCACGCCGCCGGGGCGCCGGGTGGCCCGTGTCCAGATTTCGGCGGCGATCGCGGCACCGGTCGGTGTGACACGCTCACCAGCGATGCCGTCGTCCTGAACCGGCAACCCCTGCAGGAGCCGCGCCGTGGCCGGTGCGGGCACCGGCAGGGCTCCATGCTGTGTGTCGACGCGGCCGGCGCCGAGTGGCAGTGGATCGAGGCTCCAGCTTGCGTCTTGCAGGCATGTCAGGATCTGTCCGGCTGCGACCAGGTCGGCCAGCGTGTCCCAATCGGCGATTTCGTGGAAATGCACATCGTCAAGGGGCACGCGATGAACCGTCGCCTCTGCTTCGGCCAGCCGGCGCAACAGCGCCATGGCGATGTCCCTTGTCGTGGTGGCGATCCCGGCGGTGTCAATTCGGCTCGCCATGTCTGGATACTTTGCCGGGGCTGCGCCCGCGGGCGCCGTCACCTGAAACCGCGAGACGCCGATCCCTCCGGACGTGCCGGAGGCCAGGTACGCCTGCACGCCGGTGGGCAGCACCTTCTGGGCTGCCTCAAGAACCGGGCCGTGCAAGTCAGGCAAAGCGTCGAGGATTGCCGCGACGAACATGTCGCCCGCCATGCCGCCAACAGGGCTGATATGGATGTGCCGCGCCGTCATATCGATGGCCCTAACCGGCTTATCACCTCTTGGCACTCATCCAAACGTTCGGCGGCTGTATAGCGACCGCCGCATGTATCCACCACGAGGTTGGCGAGGGCCGGAAGCAACTCTGCTCTGGAAACCACGCCGGAGAAGGCGGGTGAGGCATCGAAATCTATCTGCTGCGGCAGGCGACGCGCGGTGTCGGGATTGGCCGTCAACTTAAGTGTTGGAGAAATGGCGCTGCCATAGGGATTGCCGTGGCCGGTGGTGAAAATCACCAACTGTGCGCCACCGGCCACCATCGACGAGATCGACTCGGGCGATAGAGTCGGCGTGTCCATCAAATGCAGGCCCGGGCCGGATATCGCCTCGCCTTCGGCTAGCGCCGCAACGATGGGCGACGTACCGCCCTTGCTGACAGCCCCAAGGGATTTTTCCTCCAGCGTCGTGATACCGCCCGCGTGGTTCTGCGGCCCCGGGTTGCCGATGCGCAGATCGTGTCCCGATTGACGTGCGATGTCGTGGCGCGCCTTGACCAACCGCTTCAGGCGTGCCGCTACTGCCGGCGTCGCGCAGCGGGCGTAGAGGCTGGGTTCGGTGCCCATCCACTCCATGGTTTCCGAGATCGCGACAGCACCGCCCGCCGCTACCAGAGTGTCGGCGAGATCGCCGACCAGCGGATTTGCAGCGATCCCTGATGAGGCGTCGGAATGCCCGCATTCGACGGCCAAAACCAAATTTCCGATGGCGCAAGGGACACGCTTGTCCCGATCCAGATCGCCCTGCAGCCTGCGCCCGGCTTCGATGGCCGCGCTGACGAGACGGTCGCTGTCTTCGCCCGCCTCCTGCAGCGAAAACCCGGAGACAGGGCGACCTGCGGTTTCGATCCGCGTTTGCAGGCCCATCCGCATCGCGGCATCTGCGGCGAGGATCAGCGCCGCCCCGGTGTTAGGATGCATGCCGAATGCCGACAACATGTGATGATGGAAGGCCTCGTCCGCACCAAGCTGTCCGCGGCCATATGGGCTTGATATCAACGCCGCGCCGGTCAAGGCCGCATTGATCTTGCGCGCGCCGGGGCCATTCAGGCCGCACATCGACAGAATGACCAGCCTGTTTCGGGTTCCAGGGCGGCCGGTCGGGCGGGGATATCCCTGGAACGTGGTCGGAAGGCTCACGGCGGCGCCCCCTCCAGGTTGTGCAAATGCACATGATCCCCCGGCGCGATGGCGCGGGTCGCATGACCGATCACCGCACCGTATTTCACCACGGCGGCCCCAGCCTCGATCGCGACAAGCGCCACCTTGTGGCCCATTGGCACAGCCGAATTGAGGCTAGGGGTCGTCATGTCGCCAAGCTTGGGACGCGCACCACTGTCATGGTCGCGCAACAGGCAGACTACGTTGTCGTCGGGATGGATGCGTACGGCCGAAATCGTCATAGGCGCACCTCGACCCGCGATGTCGCCAGGTCGGCCACAGCGCCGATGTCCGGGTCATAGCCAAGCCCCGGACCGTCCGGCAACCGGAACATCCCGTCCTCAAGGGCGAGGCCCTCGCCAGAGAGCACTTCGAGCAGTGGGTTTTCGGATCCGTCGACTTCCAGCAGCCCGGCGCCACCGATGGCCGACAATAGATGGGCCGAAGCAATCAGGCCAACCCCGCCGCCCAGAAAGTGCGGGCAATAGGTCACACCGGAGGCTTCGGCCGCACGGGCAACCGCAAGGCCGCCGCTCAGCCCGCCCCATTTGCAGATGTCCGGTTGCAGGAAACCCAATGTACAGCTGGACATAGCATCGTCAAAGTCGGCGGCGGTGCGAAGGTTTTCTCCGGCGGCAAGTGGCATTGGCGCGGACCCAGCCAGGTTTTGCCAATCGGCCAAACTGGCGTCGGCAGGCAGCGGCTCTTCCATCCAGACCAGATCAAGCGGGGCAAGCCGGGCGCACTGCCGCTTGGCTGTGTCAAGATCCCAAGCTTGGTTGGCGTCAAGCATCAGGTCTTCACAGGGGGCCAGCGCTGCGGCGGTCTCTTCCGCGGACCCAAGCCCGTCATCAGGGCCGAACCCTATGCGCTGCTTGAATCGACGGTACCCCAGGTTGCGCATCCGGTCGATTTGTGTGGCGCTGCGGTCCGGGCTGATGCCGCTGGCGTAAGCGGGCACCTTGTGCGCGGCACCTCCCAGCCATTCCGCCAGCGGCAGCCCGGCGCGCCGGGCCCGGAGGTCGCCAAGCGCGATGTCGATGCCTGCCGCGATCTGTGCCACGGGGCCGGGCTCGCCAGCCTGCAGCACCAGCCGGTGCAGCCGTCCGCGCACCAGATCAAAGAGGCCGGACGTCCCGGCGTCCACGCCCTGCAGCGCCGCCCCCAAGACGTTGGCGGCCATCCGTGCCCGGTGCAGATCGCCATCGGGCGGAAAGTTGCACCAGATCTCGCCCCAACCTTCAGCGCCCTCGGCATCCTCCAGCCGCAGAAGCAAGGCCGGGCGATGCCGCAGCGGCCCCATGGCGGTCGGCACGGGATGAGGAACCGCGTAGCGGAAATGCAGAATTTCCAACCGGACCAGTGCGACGTTCATTGCGCGTCGTCCAGCCGGTTCATATCCGAACGCAGTGGCCAGAGATGAGTGCTTCTCGGTTTGGTGTTCTGGCCCCAAGCCGCGAGAATATCCTTGTGCTCGCGCCGGGCCAGCATCCGTCGGCGGATGATCTCCGGATCCCAATCCTGCAACGCCAACGCCATCATTTCCTCCAGCACCGCGGAATGGGCAGGGCAGCGCGACAGGTCGGTCAGCTCCCTCGGGTCGTCGTCGAGGTTGAACAGAAGAGGCGGTTCGCCGGAATAGACGTGCAGCTTCCAGGATCCCCGGCGCACCATACGCTGCTGCACCGCCCGCCCGCCAGTCCAGGCGGGCACCGCATCGGTGCAGTACTCGCTGTAGACCGTGTCGTCCCAATCCTGGGGGCCACCCGTCAAGAGCGGCCAGAAGCTGCGCCCGTCGGCCTGCCGCAAGGGTGTTCCTCCCAGCGCCTCTACCATCGTCTGCGCCACGTCGATCAAACCGACGACCTCTAACCGTACCGCGCCCTCTGGCAATGTGCCCGGCAATGCCAAGATCAGCGGCACCTTGGTGGATTCGTCAAAGAGCGTGTGCTTCCACCAAAGCCCGCGTTCCCCGACGTGATCGCCGTGGTCCGACGCATAGACGACCAGAGTGTCCTTATCGAGCGCACGGTCGCGGAGCCTGTCGAGGATCCGCCCGATCATCTCGTCCATCGTCGAGACGAGCCCCCAATAGGCGGCCCGGGCCAGCCGGGACTGACGATCCGGCACCTCGGCGATCCCACGATCATTGCGCCACCAGGTGATCCACGGGTGATCGGTCGCTTCAGGAGGAATTGCGGGCGGATCGAGAATCTGCATGTAATGATCGACCCAGCGTTTGGCGGCGACGTATGGGGCATGGGGCAGCATTAGCCCGACAGTCAGGCAGAACGGCACGCCCTCATCGGCGATCCGGTCCAGCGCCGCCAGCGCTGCCTCGGTCACGTCGCGGTCCTTCACTTCGTAAGCTGACTGGCCCGAACCGCAGGCCACGAGGCTGTGGCCCTGCGGGTCATTGGTATCGTTCAGCACCCCCATGTCGTGACGCGGGATGCCACCCCAGTTGGGACTGTGATCGCCGACCTCCCGATAGGCGTAGCCGTGCATCTGATCTGGTCCCATCGCGTGCATGCGTCCGATCAACTCGGGCCGATGCCCGGCAGCGCCAAGGGCATGCAGCCAGGTGGGCCTGTCGCTGGCGAGGTAATCGTCGTTGGTCCAGCACTCCTGCTGCGACGGGTGACAGGCAGTCAGCATCGACATCCGGCTCGGCACGCAGATCGGCGAAGCGCAATAGGCGTTGTCGAAGCGCACGCCCCTGGCGGCCAGCGCGTCGAGCGCCGGGGTTGCGACGTGCGGATCACCGTAGCAGCCCGAAATCGCTTGCGCGTGCTGGTCGGAGAAGATGAACAGCAGGTTCTTGGCGGCCCGTGTCATGGCGCGTTTCCCAGCCGGCTTGTCAGCCGCCCCGCCTTATCAAACGCCAACAGCGCAGGCGGTTGTTCGTCGAGCAAATCTCCCGCGGCGCGCAGCTCTGCCAAAAGCGGCGCGGAAACCGCGATCCGTTCAAGATGCGTCGACGAACGAATCTGGCAGATCCGCGGCGCACCTGACGCCCAGCAAGTGGCCACGAGGGCACGGATGCAGGCCAGGTCGTCCGGCAGCACGATCGGGATGAACGCCTTCTCCAAGATCGTTGCCGAGACTGCGTTCATATACATCGCCCGCAAGTCCAGTCGGTCGGCGGTACGCCGTGGGATGTAGTCGGCCATTCCCACACCAATGCCATTTCCGTCTGTTCGCGCCGTCAGATCGAGCGCGGCGATCTTGTGGATGAAGGGCTCTGCAGGGTTGGCGACGCCACGAATGTCGGTGCGCCCCGAAATCGCGGGGTCGATCCCGGAACCGGATATCTCCTTGCCGACCTCCTCGACGATCAACCCGTCGATCCGGGCAAAGGGCAGCCGGGCCGTAGCGGCTTTGGCCTGAACCAGCAAACGTTCGTCGACCGCGTAGAAT
This sequence comes from Rhodobacter sp., assembly GCA_022824145.1. Classification (GTDB taxonomy): domain Bacteria; phylum Pseudomonadota; class Alphaproteobacteria; order Rhodobacterales; family Rhodobacteraceae; genus JAPOUP01. The sequence continues at coordinate 13,922 of JAJEAY010000212.1, forward strand.
TCCTTTGGAGCCGCCGCCTCGATATGGCAGATCTGCTTTTCGGCGTTTTCTACAACCGCGATCCCTGCGCAAAGCGGTGCCCTCTCGACCAACTGGGCCGCGAGTCGAGGCAACGTCTCGAGGAATCCGCGCGGTCCGATCATGTGCACCTGGCGGGCGCCTTCGGCTTTGCCTAGACCCACAGCCAGCATCTTGGTCAGCCCGCTTTCCACGGGCCGCGGAAAACTGGTATGCGCTTTCACCCGGTTGATCACCACCACGCCGTCCGCATTCGCCGCGTGGGCATCGAAATGGCAGATCAGTCCGCCGTCGATCCTGCCGTAGGTCACCGTCTGCATCGTGGCCTTGATCGGACACTCCATGGCCGCCTCGGTCACGCCGAGCTTGGAAAGGACCGAAACCTGTCCCTCTGCGGTGCCGCCGCCATGCGATCCCATGCCGGGAACGATGAACGGCGCGAGGCCACGCCCCTTGAGCCAGTCGACGACGGTGCGGGCGATTCCGTCAATCTGCGCGACGCCGCGGCTGCCGACCGCGATGGCCACGGAACTGCCGCGGGGCAACGTGAACAGATCGGCCTTGGCGTCCATCGCCGCAGCCAACTGCTTCAGTGGGTCGTCCAGCGCGGGAACCTCGGGCTGGCGAAGGCGCACGTGGGCCAGCGGCGGGATCTCGATGCCCTCTAGGTGTGGAAGATCCACGTTCGGGAACTTGGGATGCAGTGCACCGGTCATGCTGCTGCGCCCGTCAAGCCGAACCTTCCGAATAGCTCTGCCGGTGCTTCGTGACTGGACATTTCGGCGGCCACGGCGCGGAGGAAACGTGCTTCGGTCCTTGCGTCCTGCACCGGATGCCTCTGGCCGGGATCAGCGGTAAGGTCGTACAGAACCGTTTCTGTCTCTTCAAACCCTCCGCCCTGCATTGGAGGGCGTTTCGCGTCGGATGTGGCTAGGATCTTCAACACCGGTGCGCCGCGGGTGAACCCAAAACCAGGATGCAGCTCCGCACCGCATAGCTCGTCGCATGTGAAGGGCGTTGTCGAGTGCTGCGGCATCAGCGTGTATTCGAACAACGCATGCGCCTCCATGTCGGTCGGATAGCGGAAATAGCTATAATACCCGTCCGTGGCGTTGATAGCACCGCCAAAGACGCCATAGAGCGCAATTTCGCGTCCGCAGCCGCCGGACAGTGCAGGTATCAAAGATCGCCCCCGGACTGTGTCTGGGCGGTCGATCTCGAAGAGCTCGAGCAACGTCGCCATCACATCGATATTCTGCGACAATGCGCCCGACCGTGGCTGGCCGGCTCGGCCGGGAACATGGATCATCAACGGTATATGCGAAATCTCGTTGTAGAACGGCATCCGGTTTTTGCCCCACCAGTCGTGCTCTCCCAGCAGAAAGCCGTGATCGGTGGTGACGATCAGTGCCGTGTCGTCCCAAAGCGCGTGCCGGTCGAAGTCATCCAAGATCCGGCCAAGCTGCGCATCGCAGAGCGCGACAAGTGCTGCGTAGTTCGCCCGCAGTTCGGCGGCCTCGTCGGCAGTCTCCCGGCCGGCACGGCGATACCGCGGCCAGTCAAGGATCGGTCCGGCGTAGTTCGTCGGAAACATCTCACGAAATTCAGGCGGCGCGTGGAACGGCTCGTGCGGGTCGAAGGTTTCGATTTGCAGGAACCAGTCGTCAGCACTTCTGTTCTGGTCCAGAAACGCCAGTCCGGCATCGAAGGTCTTCACACAGGGGAAATCGGGTGTCCGGCGGATCCGTTCACGGTTCAGATTGCCTTGAAACCGGAATCCGCCGCGTTTCGTCTCGACTTGATCGGGATGGAATTCCTGCAGAATGCGGTCAAGCGGCGCGTCAACCCGTGTGTCCCACGGGTCGGCCTCCTGCCCGCGGATGAAGTCCCAGGTGGTGTAAGCTGTGTGATAGGTTGTGCCACCGGCCCGGAAATAGTGGTAGTGGTCTGTCACAAGGTGCGAGTGCACGCCGTTTTCGGCCATCAGCCCCGTCAGGGTGACGTCGAAAGGCTCTAGCGGTCCCCAGCTTCGGTGCATGAAATTGTACCGCCCGGTCATTAGATCGCGCCGCGCTGGCATGCAGGGCATGGAGCCTACGAAGTGCCTGTCGAAAACGGTTGTCCGCTGTGCCAGCCGATCGAAGTTCGGCGTTGGCAGGCCATTGCCGTAACAGGATAGCGCCCGAAGGTTCAGTGAATCGAACAGAAGCAGGACTGCCCTCATTCCGGCGTTCTCCGCCGCTTGCGGTATTCGCTGATCAGGGGCCAGACCAGCAGCGCAATGGCCGTGATCGTGAACGCCAGTGGGAACGGCCGCGTCACGATGGGCGAGAGATCACCGGCAGTCATCATGAGGCCGCTGCGTAATTTCTCCTCGGCCAGCGGTGCCAGCACGAAACCGATCACGAATGGGCCAAGCGGAATGCGCGCCCATTCCAGCAGAAATCCGATCACGCCAAAAAGCAGCATCACCCAAACGTCGAACATAGTGTTGTTCAACGCGTAGGATCCGATCACGCAGAACATCATTACGACCGGCAGCACGAAGCTGCGAGGCAGGTAGATGAGGCTGGAAATGTGACGAACCGAAGACGTCATCAGCAGCCACATCAGGATATTGGCCAAGAGCGCCGTGGCGATCATGGCCCAGACGATATCGGAGTTGGTCAGAAACAAGGTCGGACCGGGCTGGATCGAATGGATCGTCAGTGCCCCGATTAGGATCGCGTCGATCACACTGCCAGGGATACCCATTGCAATCAACGGTATCAGAGCGCCGCTCACGGTTGCGTTGTTGGCGGCTTCCGACGCGACGATGCCTTCCTCAGATCCCTTGCCGAATTTCTCAGGTTCCGACGAGACATTCTTGGTCACCGTGTACGCGACGACCGAACCTATCGAGGCGCCGACACCGGGAAGAATGCCGATGAAGGTGCCGATGAAGGAGGACCGTATCAGGTTGACGCCATGGCGCAGAAAGTCTCGAAGGCTCATCATCATGCCTTTCGACGACATTTCGGCGCGATCGGGGAGCGCCCCCAAATCAAGCGAGTCCTTTATGATCTGACTCACTGCGAAGGTTCCAATCAATACGGGCAAGAGCTGCAAACCGCCGTTCAGCATGTACCAATCGAAGGTCATCCTGGGCATTCCCGTGGCAGGGTCGACTCCCGGCATTGAGACCAACATACCCAGCAGACCGGAGATCAGACCTTTGACCAGCGACCCCTCGCTGACCGAGGCGATCAGCACCATCGCCATCATGATCAGCGTGAAGTACTCGAATGGACCAAAGCGCGTGGCCAGTACCGAAAGCGGCTTGGTGACGGTGAAGAGGACGCCCCAGGCGATGAGGCCGCCTACGAACGACGCAGTGATGCCGAGCCCGAGGGCACGGCCCGGCCGACCCGAACGGGCCATTGGGTAGCCGTCGAACGTAGTCATGACCGAGGCCGGCGTACCCGGCATTCGCATCAGTGTCGCGGTGATCAGGCCGCCGCTGATTGCACCGACATACATCGCCACCAGCAGTACCACCGCGTCGAAAGGTTCCATGTAGAAGGTGAGCGGCAGGGTCAGAGCGATCAGCATTGCTCCGGTCAGCCCGGGGATTGCACCGACGACGATCCCCAGAAACGTACCGAGGAAGAGCATGAAAAACGGCCAGGGAGACAGTATCTGGCCAATCGCTCCACCGAGTGCTCCGAAATCCATCGCAAACCCTTAGACTGGAAGATCCACGACGAATACGTTCGTGAACAGGTATTCTGCTCCGAAAGCAAAGATCGCAGCGACGATCAGGGCCAATGGGGCTTTGCGGAACCGAAATGATTCCATCGCCCAGATCAGGGCCGCAAGGAAAACAAAGGTGATCAGGCCAAAGGACGCTACCTGCAGATGAAGCAGCCCGACATACACAGCCGAGCTTCCCAGCATCAAAATCCCGCCCATGCGTGGGCTGCCGGGGAATTCCTCCCGAATGGCCCGATAAAGGCTGGGTGACTGAAAAATCACCGCCAATGCCCGTCCGATGACGATCAAGCAGCACAGGATCACAATCCCAGCCGTGTACATCGGAACCGGGCCGGACCCCAGCGGCTCGAATGTTCCAGGCGGCAAGCGGTTGGCCTGTATCCAGAACACGGCGCAAATCAGGATTACGAGGGCGGCCACACCGATTTCAGTGAAGGATCGACGATCCACGGTGTCCTCTCTGTCCGGAGATCTGGCACCCGGCCCGCCGCCACTGCAGGCCGAGTGCTTGGGAGGCTACTTCTGAGCGGCCAGCGCGGCGATCGGCTCGATCGCTTCCCAGGTCGCGTTCAGATCGTTCATCAGGTCCTCGCCCGACAGGAAGACGTCGGCGAATCCCTTGCTGCCAATGAACTCTTGGTACCGATCCGTTTGCGTCGCGGTCTTCAGCGCCGCGGCGAACCCGTCGATGGCTTCTGCCGCGGTGCCCTTGGGGGCGAAGATCCAGGACTTGATGCAGAATTGCATGTCGTAGCCAAGCTCGTTCATCGTCGGCAGATCAGGCAGGCCGTCGAAGCGCTCGGCGCCTGTGTAGGCGAGCGGCTTGATCTGCGCCTCGGGGTTCTCGCTGCCGTCAGGCAACAGCGTGAAGTTCACCACTTCGGCGCCCGACAGAACCGTTGCGTTGGTCTGCGCGCCAGTCAGCGCGGTGTAGTTCGCAGTGCCGCCGCCGATCTGCACGAATCGAAATTTCGACCCGGGCGCCAGTTCCTGCAACATGATCCCGGCCATGTGGTTGATTGCGCCGAGATTGGCGCCGAAGATCAACGTGTCAGGCTCTGCCGTAGCCTTCGCCAGCAATTCCTCGACGCTGTTGATTCCGCTGTCCTTGCGCACCATCGGCGCCAAGCAGAACTCACCCATTCCGGCCACGGGTTCAAAGTCGCGCCAGCCGAAATCGAGTGCGCCGGTGCCTTCGCCACCCATCAACGCGATGTGGATCAGAAGGAAGCTGTGGCCGTCTGGTTCCGCCTCCATCACTCGGCGCGAGCCTATCGAGTAATGGCCGCCGACATTGACGATGGTGATCGGCTGCGATAACGCGTCGGAGTCTTGTACACCGGCCTGCAGCGTGCGGCCGACTTGGTCTGAAGTTCCGCCAGCCTTGAACGGAACGATCAGCTTGATCGGTTTCTCAGGCCACTCGGCCTGGGCGGCGCCGGCGGTAGACATGATTGCAGCGGCGACAAGTCCTAGTAACTTTCTCACGGGATCCTCCCCTATATAGTGTAAGCGTTGCGTGTTTTTCGTGGCGCAATATAGTGATACACGCAGCCATCGAGCAATAGCAATAGCAATAGCAATATCTTAGTCAGGATGTCCTCAATGCCGTACCCAAATATCATGCTTGTGACTGCCGACCAATGGCCGGGCGCGCTGCTTGGCTTGGCCGGGCGAAGCGACATCGACACACCGACGCTGGACCGGATCGGCGGCAACGGTATCTGGTTTCCGAACGCATTTTCCGAATGCCCGATCTGCATCCCGGCACGCCGCAGCCTGATGACCGGAACTGCGCCGCGCCAGCATGGCGACCGGGTGTTCCAGCCCGCCCTGCCGAAACCCGACCTGCCACATCTGGCCGATGTCTTGCGCAACGCCGGCTACCAGACAGGTGCAGTCGGCAAGCTGCATGTCTACCCGCCGCGGGACCGCATCGGTTTCGAAGAAGTGCTGAGTTTCGAAGAGGGTCGGCCGCAACTGGGCGGGCCAGACGATTGGGATATCTGGTTGGCTGATCGGGGTTATGCCGGGCAGGGCTATGCCCACGGGATGTCCAACAACGGCTACGAATTCCGGCCGTGGCACCTGCCGGAGGACTGCCATCCCACGGTCTGGCAGGCGCAGCAGATGTGCCGGATGATCCAGCGTCGGGATCCCACCCGGCCGCAGTTCTGGTATCTGTCGTTCAATTTCCCGCATCCGCCAATTGTGCCGCCGGCCTCTTACTTGTCGCTCTATTCCGGGCGCGCCGTCGACGCCGCCGTTCAAGGCGACTGGAATGGCGATCTGCCGGCCGCCCTGCAGCGGGTGCGAAACGCTTGGCCACAATTGCCGCCGGACCGGCTGGCTGCGATGCGTCGCGCCTTCTACGCCCAATGCACACTGATCGACCATCAGCTTCGTGTGGTGATCGGGACGCTCCGCGAGCAGCAGATGCTCGATGACACGATCCTGCTCTTTACCAGCGATCATGGCGACATGCTGGGCGATCACGGGCTTTATGCGAAACGTGCGATGCTTCGTGGATCGGTGTCTGTCCCGATGCTGCTGATGGGAACCGCCGCTTCGGATCGTGTCCGCCCTGGAAGAGTCGATGGCCGTCTCGCCGGTCTGCAGGACATCATGCCGACGCTGCTGGACCTCGCTGGCATCGACGCCCCGGACGGCATGACGGGACTGTCTCTCGTCGGGGACCATCAGCGCGAGACGCTTTATTGCGAGGCTCTTGAGGGTCAGGCTGCGATGCGGATGGTCACCGACGGGCGGTGGAAGCTGATCTGGTACCCGGCAGGCAACCATGTTCAGCTTTTCGACTGCAAGACCGATCCGAGCGAAACGACCGATCTTTCATCGGAACCGGACGCGATGTCACATCTGGAGCGTTTGTCGCGACAGCTGGCCAGCGAACTTTACGGTGTTGACCTGCAATTCCTTGACGGCGACAGTCTAGTCGGAATGCAAGCCGAACCTGTCGTGCAAGAGCCGAATCGCGGGCTTTCCGGGCAGCGCGGCGTGCATTTTCCCGAACCGCCGCCCGACGACCCGTCGAAGGTCGTCGGCGCTCCGTGACAGCTCAGCCGTGGCGATGCTCGGCAATTGTCTTTTCGACCAGCGCGACCGGCTTTTCGGTGGAAGGAAGATGCGGTCCGTCCCGGCGACAGATCACGCCGCCCCCGCATTGCGGCAACCCGCCAAGTGAATCGACCGCAGCAATCTCGGGATAGGCCGCGTGTGAGTTTGGGACAGGGTTCCCAAGGTTCGGCTGTGGCGCAGAAAATCGATCGTCGCGTGGATCGAACTCATCTTAACCACGGAAAGGGGCAGCTGCACCCCTGTGCGCCCGAATATACGCCGCATGAGTTGCGGTCCCAACGTCTCGTCGCCCGTCATCACCCATCGGAATTCCGCCAGTTCCTCGAGCGATTTCAATTCGCCGCAATGCGCTGGGTGATGCCGATGGGCGACGATGAGCGTTTCCTCACGCAAAAGGACTTGGGTCTCACAGGCTGCGTCAAAGTAGATGCCGGTGATCAAGGCGAAAAATAGTGAATTACATACCTGACTAGCCGGCGGGCTGCCTCCGCACTGGCTTCACCGATCACAGGGGCCGCCGATCAGCCTGTGCCCGCGGGCCGCGGCGGGACGGCCCGCGTCCGCTTCCGGCACATGCCGGCACATGCCGTCCTATGGCTGTCAGACTGATTCGCGGCAGGAAGCCTGGCGGCTCCCCGGGCGCATCCTGCGCAGCCGCGAGGGAGACGGCCATGAAGACCGTCGGAGGCGGGGAAGGCGGCGGAACGGCTCCTGCCCCCGCCCGCAGGCAGACCGTCTGCCGGCTCCTTCCGAAGAGGTGCGCCGCGTGGCGGCGGCTCGAGGCCATGCTCGAGGACCGGCGGCGGCTGTACAACACAGCCCTGGAGGAGCGCATCGGCTGCTGCCGGAAAACCGGCAAGACCAGAACCTATGTCGACCAGGGCAGGGCGCTGACGGAATGCCGCCGCGACATCCCCCGGAACGGCGGCGTGTCCCGTGGCCGTGCAGCGCGGCACGCTGAAACGGCTCGACGAAGCGTTCAGGGCGTTCTTCCGGCGGGTGAGGAAAGGCGGCGCGCCGGGCTTCCCGAGGTTCCGGGGCAGGCGCTTCTTCAGCAGCGTTTCCATCGTATCCGGCGTGAAGGTGCGCGACGGAACGCTGCGCATTCCCTCGTTCGGCGCACTGAGGATACAGCGCAGGGGCGGGAACCCGTATCCTGGTCTGAAATCAAGTTCGGATCTGGCTCGTTGCAGGATTTTTTTCGGATCCGGGTTCAGTTTTCACACAGCTTTTCCACAGTTCCTTCCACAGGTGCCGCCGCGCGGGCATGTCGAAGCGGTCCGTCCACAGGGGCGTGGACGACCGCAGGCGGTTCGCTGCCGGGCCTTCGGACATGCGCCGGCGCGCGGCCCGCTCCGGCTTTCAGGTGGCAGGGTTCCGTTGTCCGTCGTGCGACCGAATGCTCAACCGCATGGTTCCATAACGACCGCAGAATGCTCAATCGCCTGCTCTCGGCTTCGTTGCTTTCTTGAGACACCGTTATGGTCTCTCCGCGGTGATGGTTTGTCGTCGACCGCTGGGTACGCTTTGAACCGGCGTTCTTCGGATCCTTTCCCGGCCGGACAGCGCTATGGCTAACGGGGCGACGGCGACGCTCGGAAATTCGCCTTGCGGTAAGGGCTTTTTGTACAATCCGTGATCCGCGCGGATTTCTATGTTCGCTTCGGCCGGTCCAACCAAAGGGAACGCAGGGTGCGAGCGCGTCCATTGCCGCCGGACTCAGAAGGGACAGATGCGAGACGCGAGGCAACGCCTGCGAACGCTGTCAGGGCGGGTCGTCGTTTGTCACGTCGCCAGAAATATCAGCCTTGGTCCAACAGTTTTTCGAAGAGAAGCGCCACCGCTTCGGCTCCTGGATCATTGTGTCCGGCCAGACTGGCTTCGGGAAGATAGCTCGCCCGCCCGGCCCGGGCGCGGGTAATGCTTGCCGTCGCATCGGCGCCATCGCGTGCGGCACGGGCTGCGTGCTCAAGGCCGGAAGGAAGAGCGTCAAGTGCCGGGTGAAGCGCATCGATCATCGTCCGATCGCCCGGTTTTGCTCCGCCCACCTGCTGTATTCGCTCAAGACCCGCCTTGAATGCTCCGATCATGTCCTTGCCGCTCGCTGACGCATCGCCGGCGGATGCAAAAAATATCGCCAGCAGCACGCCCGATGACCCGCCCATGGCCTGACTCAATTCGAGGCCGATGGCACGGTAAAGCTGGGTTTGGTCGGCCAAAGGCAACCGCTCGAGGGCATCAAGGAGCGCTTTGGAAGCGGTCGCAAGAGTGCTGCCCGTGTCTCCGTCACCGGACTTCGCGTCCAACGCGTTGAGATGCGCTTCGGCATCCATCAGGATTTCACAGCAGAGCGCGACGAATGCGCGTGTCTCTTCATTGATGGACGGAATCGGCTGGATAGGAGCCAGTCCGTCCGGCAGTTCAACGACGGAGATCTCACCCGTGGAACGGCAGCCCGGCCAGGCCCATGGAGCGGCGGGAGCCATCAATGCCGCCTCGTCATGTTCGGTGACAGGAAGAATCGAAATCGAGAAGCCCCTCATGTCAAGCGACGTCATCATCGGCGCCGGACCGACAAGCCAGCGGATCCGGTCGCCAATTCGGGACTTGACGAGATCTTCTGCCAGCACCGCCATTTCCAGAGGGGTCGCGCCACCCAGATTGTTCAGCAACGCAACGTGCGGGCCGGACCCGATACTTGGCGCTAACCGCGCAACGACTGTCTCGACCGCGTCGCGCGCAGTAGAGAAATCAACCTGCTCGATTCCGGCTTCGCCATGTATGCCCAAGCCCAGTTCGGCTTTGCCAGGGCCGATGCGGTTCTCTTTGGGTGAGCCGGGTATGGTGCAGGTGTCCAAAGACATGCCTATCGAAACGACGCCGTCTATGACACGTTCAGCGGATTCGGTCACCACATCAAGGTCCGCGCCGTTTTCGGCCAATGCGCCTGCGATCTTATGCACAAACAATGTGCCGGCAACGCCGCGGGGCTGCGGCAGATCCGGCAACGCCACGTCGTCGTCCACCACGACCATGTTGACCTTCAGTCCTTGGGCGCGGGCACGTTCGGCCGCCAGCCCGAAATTCAGGCGGTCTCCCGTATAGTTCTTGACGATCAGCAGGCAACCGGCCTTTCCGGTGACAGCGAGGATGCCTGCAAGCACGGCATCGACCGAAGGCGATGCGAACACTTCTCCGCAGACGGCCGCAGTCAGCATGCCCTGACCGACGAACCCCGCATGGCTCGGCTCATGGCCCGATCCGCCTCCGGAAACCAAGGCTACACGCGATCTGTCCCAGTCCGCGCGGACCACGACCTTGATATGTGGGTACCCGTCCAGCCGCGCGAGCCGTCCCTCGGCGGTTCGCAGCATTCCGTCGATCGCCTCAGTGACGAGGTTTTCCTTGGAATTGATGAATTGTTTCATTGTGTTCCTCCTGGGGCGACGCGCATGCCCGAAGCGTCGAAATAAAGGGCGTTGCGAGGTTCGATGGCAACTGTGTCCCCTGCAACGAGGTTGGTATGGATGTCGGCCAAGGTGACGATTTCGAAGCCGTCAAGCCGAAGGTGCAGCCGGGTCTGGTCGCCAAGGCGCTCAATGCGCTGAACGCCGGCGGTGCGACCGGCGCCTTGAAAGATATGCTCCGGTCGCAGGCCAATGGTGGCGGCGCCTGCCGGACATTGTCCAAACAGGTCTGCGGGGAGTGCGTTTATCTTGGGCAGGCCGAGCCTGCCGGCCACATACAGGTTCGCCGGATTCTCGTAGATTTCCCGCGGCGACCCGAATTGCACCAGTCGGCCCTGATCGAGCACTCCTACGCGGGTGGCCATCGTCATTGCTTCGATCTGGTCATGGGTCACGTATAGAAGGGTTGCGCCGAGATCGGCCTGAATGCGCTTGAGTTCGACCCGCAGTTCCGCGCGGAGCTTCGCGTCGAGGGAACTCAAGGGTTCGTCCATAAGATGGATTACCGGATCCCGCACCAAGGCGCGCCCGATCGAGACCCGTTGCATTTCTCCTCCGGAAAGCGCCGTCACCCGGTTTTCGAGCTTGGACGAGATGCGCAGAACCTCCGCCACTTCGGCGATTTTTCTCGCGATCTCTGTCTCCGGCGTCCTGAGGATAGGGGAGCGCAGGGGGAAGGCGAGATTCTCGCGCACCGTCATGTGTGGATAAAGGGAGTACTGCTGGAAGACCATTGCAACGTTGCGTTGGGCAGGAGTCTCCCTGATCACCGAACGGCCATCAATGAAGATGTCTCCTTCGTCTGGCCTTTCAAGGCCCGAGACAAGACGCAGGGTGGTCGTTTTGCCCGCGCTCGTGGGTCCGAGCAGGACCACAAAGGATCCATGGGCGATTTCCATGGTCAGCCTGTCCACGGCCGTCACGTCGTGGAAGGTCTTGGTGACGTTCTGAAGCGCGATGTCAGCCATGGGCGAGTACGTCTTCGTTGAGTTCCGAGCGCAGCGCCCGACCGCTTGCTGCCTCGAAGAGCGTGACAGCGGCGCTTCCGAATTCCAGCCCGACCGTTTCGCCGATTCGGGCTGGCTGATCTGAAGGAATGCGTGCTTTCAGTTCACCATTCGCTGTCGTCAAGGACACGATCTGCGTCGTGCCGAGATATTCGGTTGCGGTGATCTCGCCCCTATACCCCGATGAGTCGGCAAACAGGACATGTTCGGGCCGCACGCCGAAGATCACTTCTCCGCTGACTGACTCCCGCAGCGCGGGAACTTCGACAGGTCTTCCGTTGAGCTTCACAGAGGTTGAGCCGGTCTCCAGCGCGCCTTGGACATTCAGGAAATTCATTGGGGGAGAGCCGATGAAGTCGGCGACGAACATGGTGGCTGGCTTGTCGTAAATGTCCTGGGGTTCGCCGAGCTGCTCGATGACACCATGGTTCATTACCACGATCCTGTCGCCTTTCTGCATGGCTTCGAGCTGGTCATGGGTAACATAGATGGTTGTTGCGCCCATTCGGTCGTGCAGGTTCCTGAGTTCTTCGGACATATGTTCGCGAAATTCTGCATCAAGCGCCCCGAGAGGTTCGTCCATAAGGAAACACTTGGGACTCCGCACCACTGCCCGACCGAGGGCGACGCGCTGGCGGTCGCCGCCCGAAAGACCGCCGACAGACCGGTCGAGAATGTCCTCGATGCCAAGAATGCGGGCGACCTCCGCGACCCGCTCGCGAATCTGCGGTTTCGGCATGCCTTGGCTGGCGAGTGGATAGCTGATGTTCCGGCGAACGTTCATGTGCGGATAAAGGGCGAACATCTGGAAGACGAACGCGATGTCCCGCTGGCTTGCCGGCTTGCGGCCGACCTCCTCTCCGTCAATGAAGATTTCGCCCGACGTTGGCAGTTCAAGACCGGCGATCATTCTAAGTGTTGTCGTCTTCCCGCATCCCGAAGGCCCAAGCAGCATGAAGAATTCGCCGTCGTTGACCGTGAAGGACGACGACCGGACAGCGGTGAAATCGCCGAACTCCTTGCACAGGTTGCGGACGGCGATCTCAGCCATGGTTCCGTGCCTTTCCGGTTGAGCGGCGACAAACCGGATGTCCGCTTCCGGAACTGTCTCTGTTTGCCGGCCTGTCTGCCGTCAGCCGAAGCAATGGAGGGGAAACGCGCAGTCGCCCGGAAGCGCCCGCACTGCGAATCGTGGGCCATCCCGTTGGCGGGGCAGGGGGACGGGGCAGCGTGCGTGTTGCTGGGTTCATGGCGACCTGCGGCAAATCAGTTACTCCGGAAAATGGCTGACAACGATGAACATCAAGGTGCCGACCAGTGTTACCGAGAAGGAATAGGTAAAGCCTGTCAGGATAAAAGGCTGCATCATCATGGCAACGCCGCACGCAATCAGAACGGTTGCAACCATCTCCCATGGTCCGCGGCGGAAACGCGCAAGGTCTTTGAGGAACCGTGTCATTTCCGAACCGCTCCGAAGGTTATGCCGCGCAGCAGGTGCTTGCGCAGCAGGATTGTGAAAATCATGACGGGAAAGATGAACAGTGTCGCGCCTGCTGCGACCGCTGGCCAGTCCCGTCCGCCGACGCCGATGATCGTAGGAATGAACGGTGGCGCGGTCTGCGCAGTTCCAGACGTAAGCAGAACCGCGAAGGCATATTCATTCCAGGCGAATATCAGGCAGAAGACCGCTGTCGACGCGATGCCGGTAACCGCCTGCGGCAGCACGACCTTGCGGAACGCCTGGAACCGCGTGTAGCCGTCGATCAGCGCCGCTTCTTCGTATTCCCGGGGGATTTCGTCTATGAACCCTTTCAGCAGCCAGACCGACAGCGACAGGTTGACCGCGGTGTAGAGCAGTATCATTCCGGCATGGGTGTCGGACATCCCGAGCGAGCGGAACATGAGGAATATCGGGATTGCGACGGCGATGGGCGGCATCATCCGCGTAGAAAGCACAAAGAACAGGAGATCGTCCTTCAGAGGCACCCGGAAACGCGAAAACGCGTAGGCTGCCAAAGTGCCGAGAAATACCGAAAGGAACGTCGATCCGAATCCGATGATAACGGAGTTCATGAACCGTTCGCCGAATCTGGAAGGCCCCGCGATGACCATTCCTTTCTCGCGAACGATTTCCTCGTACCAGGTTTTCGGGGGATTGGCGGCGAGAAATTCCTCCGTCTGCCGCGTCTGCGTAGTGAACAGGTTGACGTAGCCTTCGAGCGTGGGCTCGAACAAAACCTTTGGAGGATAGGCAATCGAGTCGGGGGATGACTTGAAGCCCGTGGCCACGATCCAAAGGAGCGGCATTAGCGTGATCAGCGCATAAGCGATCACGAGCGCGCCGGCGATCCACTTCTGTCGTGCGGAAGGCTCGGTGATCGAGTGGCCGCTCATCGCTCTTTCACCCTGTTGAGTGCCTTTACGTAGATTGATGCGAGTCCGAAAACAGTAACGAACAGTATGATCGCGTAGGCAGATGCATAGCCTGTGCGCCATTTTTCGAACGCTTCGCGCTTGAGGTTGATCGAGGTCAGTTCGGTGGTCGATCCAGGTCCGCCGCCTGTGAGCTGCACCACGAGATCGAACATCTTGAAATTCTCGATGCCGCGAAACAGAACCGCGAGCATCAGGAACGGAAGAACCATAGGAACGGTGATGGTCCAGAACTGGCGCCATTTGGACGCCCTGTCGCACTCCGCTGCCTCGTAGATGGAATCCGGAATCGACCGCAGTCCTGCAAGGCAGATGAGCATGACGAAAGGTGTCCACATCCAGGTGTCAACGATCACGATCGCCCACGGCGCCAGAGCGACGTCGCCGATCATGCTGAATCCGGTTGGATCGGCGCCGGTGAAGAAGGCGACGATGTAATTGAAGAGACCGATCTGCGGCTGGTACAGGAAGGTCCAGAAATTCCCGACAACGGCGGGCGACAGCATCATCGGCAGCACGATGATTGTTGTCCATAGATCGTTGCCTCTGAATTTCCGGTTGATGAGCCAGGCCAGCCCGAAGCCGATCAGCACCTGAAGCAGCAATGTCCAGAACAGGAAATGCGCAGTGGCCTGCATCGTGAGCCAGATGTCGCTGTCGGTAAGGATGCGTTCGTAGTTGCGCAGTCCAACCCATTTGACATCGGCGTTCGGTCGATTTGCCCTGTAGTTCGTGAAACTCAGGCGGATCGTCCATGCAAGCGGAAAGATGTTTATGGCGAGAAGCAGGAAGATCGTCGGAGCGACGAACACCCATGCGATGGCGCGGTCCGACAGGCCCCGGATCCGCCGCGCGACACCTTGCGGCGTGGCTTGGGCAATGCGGTTCATCGCCGGCTCCGGTATAGGGTGGCTCTCCTCATACTAGCTCCGGGTACTCCGCAGTGCGCCAATGCACCGTCGCGCTTTCAGTTCCCCGCCGCCGGAATGTGTGGTGCGGCCGCAGGGAGCAGCCGCACCGAGGAAGATACTCAGAGCTTGCCTTCGTCTTCGAAGACCTCGATCCAGTCTTCAACCAGGCTGTCAAGCGCCTCCTTCGCGGTGCCTTCGCCCGCGATGACGTATTTGTGCACATGGTCCTGCATTGCCAGCAGAAGCGAGGCATAGGCGGGCTCGGCCCAGAAGTCCTTCACGATGGCCATCGAGTCAAGGAATGTCTGCGCATATGGCTGGCTGGTCGCGAATCCGGGATCCTCGACAACGGCCCGCAGGGCGGAATATCCGCCGAGTTCCCACCACTTCTTCTGGATCTGCGGCTGCGCGAACCACTTGATGTATTCCAGCGCCGCGTCCTGGCTGTCGGAATAGGATACGACCGAGATGCCTTGGCCCCCGAGCTGCGCGAAGTGGCCTCCAGGCCCGGCAGGATTCGGGAAATATCCCGAACGGTCGCCGCCGACATTGGAATCGGCGTTCACGCCGGGCCAGATGAACGCGAAATTCATCTGCAGCGCGACCTGACCTGACTTGAACGCGTCGATGGCTTCCGACATGTACCAGTCGGACGACCCCGGCGGCGTGCAGCAGTCATAGAGTTCCTTGTAATACTCCAGTCCGGCGACCGCGCCTTCGGAATTCACAAAGCCTTCCAGTTCGTACGGGTTGTCCGGATTGCCGTATTCGAAACCGAAATTGTACAGGGCGTTGGTGACGCCCATCGTGATGCCTTCCGATCCGCGTTCGGTGTATATCGCCGCTCCGTAGACTGTTGTGCCGTCAATTTCGCGGCCTTGGAAGAAAGCTGCTATGTCCTTGAGTTCGCCCAAGGTCTGCGGGACGCCGAGATCGCGGCCGTACTCTTCGCTGTAGGCCGCCTGCAGTTCCGGCCGTTCGAACCAGTCCTTGCGGTAGGTCCATCCCACGACATCGCCGAACGCGGGCAGCGCCCAGTAGTTTGGCGTGCCCTTCGGCCATTCGGCATATCCGGTGACGGTTGCGGGAATGAAGTCGTCCATCGAGATGCCTTCGGCATCGAAAAAGCCGTTCAGCTTGACGTAATGTCCTGCCTCCGCGCCGAGGCCGATCCACTGGCTGTCGCCGATCATGAGATCGCAGAGCTTGCCGCCGGAATTCAGTTCGTTGAGCATGCGGTCAGCGAAATTCGGCCATGGCACGAATTCGAAGCTCATGTTGTGGCCGCTCGCGGCTTCGAAATCCTTTGAAAGCTCGATCAGAGCGTTCGCCGGATCCCAGGCGGCCCAGCACAAAGTCAGGTCATCCGCATTCGCGCCGGTTGCGGCAAGCGAAGACGCGGCAACGAGTCCCGCTGCCGTTACACGCCGGGCGTACCCTGGGGAAGTCATTCTTTTCATGGGCTTTTCCTCCTACCGTTGTCCAAGCCTGCCAGACGGTTTCATACCGCCCGCGCACGATCCTCGGAATGCCTTCAGACCATAAATGAGGAACGTATCTCATGTCAAGATGAATCTTGAGGTACGATAATCTTTCTCGGTCGCCACACCCACATGCCGCGCTTGCGACGGATCGGTCATCTGCTTTCCCGACCAACCACCCAGCTAAGGGTCTCGCGCTTGCGGACAGCACAGGTCAGGTATGTTTTCCCTAAGAACGATTTCGATTCGCAGACGCTCCTGCGCTACAGATATCGGAACCTCATCGCTCAGGCTCCGAAGCACCCGGAGTGTGCTTCGCGCGAGATGGCCGACATTCTGGGAAATGACTGCGGCAATTTCGTCATTCAGCAGCGCCCTGCGCATCGCTGGCGTCAGTTCGTGGACGATTACGACAAGCTCCCGGAGCGTGTCGCTTTGTCTCAGCGCTGAGAGAATTCGAGTGTTGCCTGTACCCATTGAGTAAACCCCGGCCAGGCGTGGCCGGTTGGCTACGATGCGGCCAATCACCTCGTCGATGCGGGAGGGATCGTCGAATGACTCCACTGAGGGAAGCACATTCAGGGATGGGAAATCCTGCGTCATGACGGCATCGAATCCGAGTCTGCGCTCCAGGCTGTCGCGGGACCGCATTGAGTTTGTGATAACAAGAATGTCGCCGGAGGTCCGGGTGAACCGGCCCATCAGCTGAGCGGCGGTTCGACCGGCCGCTACGCTGTTGATTCCGATGAAATAGTCCCGTTCGGAATGGGGAAGGTCTGAGACAAGCGTGACCACGGCCAGGCCGTCGTTCTTGAGTCGGGCGACCGCATCACGCACTTGCGGGGTTTCCGGCACCATCACGGCGACGCCGCACAATTCGGTGGTGTCGAGCGCTTTGAGCGTTCTCACGACGGCGTGCGGGTCATGCGCGGACGTGGTCACGGTCTCGACCAGCATTCTGTCGGCGATCTGTGTTGCCCTGGTTTCGCTGAGGGCTGAACGAAGCATGTCGGTGAATTCGCTTGGGCCTTCCGGCAATACGAATACGAACCTGTACTGGCGCTTTCGGGCGAGATTCGCTGCGTAGGTATCGCGGACATATCCAAGAAGGCGCACCGCATCATGAACCTTGACGATCGTCGGTTCCCTGACACCTGGGCGTCCGTTCAGAACACGGTCCACCGTTGCGAGGCTCACTCCAGCTTCCCGTGCTATGTCGCGTACCGTGGGCCTGTTCAATATCGCTCTCCCCGTAAAAAAAGTTACCCAGAACAATGATGCACGTCAATCAACAAGCTTTACTGCCTTTCGATGTGACAGTGCGGGTTGTCGAGTGGCAGCGATGCGCGATGGCAGGGCCAAGCGGAACATCAAGCCCAAGCGGGTCAGTTGGGAGGGGCGAAACCGAGTCGATTCCTTTTGGTGTTCTGAAAGTAAAGAAATGACGGCCTGTCCGCTGCGGCTGGCGCGTTGATGGTGACAGAAATAGAAACAGGCAGCTCAGTGCGCGGCATGGCTTCCCCGCCCGCTCACTCCGGGCCTCCGGATATCCGGCCTTCTTCGTCGACGAGAATGACGCGCGTCGGCAGGTTGGCTCCCCATTTCCACATGACGAGATTGAGGTCCGCCAAGCCGGCTCCAGCGGCGAAGCTGCGGACCTGAATCCCAGCGTAGCCGGCCGCGACCAGACGATCGGCGAGGGCCTGCGTCGCCGGTACGGACCCGGCCAGCATTTCCGCTTCCCAGGTCGGACAGGCCAGATCGGCCTCTGCCACGCCCAGCGCGCGGCGCCGTTCACCGTCCGTTGAGTCGAACAGTGGTTCGGCATCGACCTCGTAGGCGCACAGGGTCAGGGGCTGCATCGGTCGGCCCAGCGGCTGCGCCTCGCGGATCGCGGTCAAAGGCGCGGGCGATGTATAGAAGGCCGGTACGCCTCTCCGGTTGAACCGGCCACCGTGAAGGCAGGTCCCTTCACCGGACAGCGGCGTCCAAGACCATTGCGGATTGTGCGCCCGATAGACCAGCCCGCGGAAACGCATTGAAGAAAGCCGGACTCAGGCGTAGCCGCCGGCCGTGATCCGGTCGAGGTAAGCATGGACATGTTCTGCCCTGCCGCCCCGCACCAGCTGGTCCGCCGTTACGCCGCCGAAACCGGGCAGTGGCTCGGCCCGGAACCAGGCATAAGCCGCGAGGGGCGATCCAGTTACCGCTTCGACGCGGTTGAGGATTTCCAGCATCTGGCGCAGGCGGACCTGGGTCTTGCGCGCCCGGACGCGGGAGGTCCGCGCGAACGCATCCTTTCCCAGGCCCAGCGTGCCAGCGATCTCGGACTTTGTAGTCCGCAACGCGTCAGCAATAAGCGCCGGCGAAAACGCCTCGTCCGCAATGAATTCCTGAAGCCGCATGACCGAACCTCACGGATTTTCACACAATATAGCGAAAAAAACCACGCAGTCCAGAAAAGACCATCCAAATCGTAACAGGCGGCAGAAGCATTCCCGGCGCACAGGCCAACGCCCAACGCCCTCAGCCCCTCACCCGTACGGCAGCGCGTGGCGGGGTCAACGGTCGGAGTGTTGGGCGGAGAAGACTGCTTCGGCCCGCGCCGAGAAATCAGATAGTCGCGGTGCTGCTGTCAATGAGGTGCGCCGCCATGTTCATCATCGTGCGCGTGGCGTGCCTGTGACGAAGATAGTGCGGTCGCCGACGAGCGCATCGACTAAGGGACTCGCGGGCGCCGGACAATCTGCTGACTCCCTCGCCGAGGCGGCGTTCCCGGGTGGCCGTCACCGGCATCTCAGGATGCGGATCTGGTTCAAGGCGTCGCACCAAAGATCTCGGGCTAGATTATTCTGGCGGGTGCAGCCGTCCGAGGTGCGCGGTGGCGCGTCCATTTTTGGCGCGCCGTTAGAGCCGGCCACCCGGGCGGCTCACGGCATGGCCTTCGTCGTCGAAACAATTCGGATCTGTCCCGGGAAATGCCTGAATGAATCTTTTGAGCATATCCGGGTGTTCATGAAACACGGTCATCCAAACCGAGAAAAAGCCCGTATCAGGCGCAATTTTTTCAGCGATATCACTGCGAATTGGAGGATCCATATCTGGCCGCTCCTCGATCAATTTCAGATAGTAATGCGCTTTGTCCCAGGCATCGCTGCGCCAGTCCGTGCGCTTGTCCCGACGGGTTGGTCGATCTTCCCTGTTCTCTGCATCCGGATGTCGGTCCAGCCTCACGAGTCTGACGATGCGCCATCAATTCAGTTTGTGCGTCTGTCAGATCGGGAGAAATGCCGATGCGGCCACCTTCAAGGAACACGAGCCCTCGAAAGGTATTGTCTCGGTCTGGTATGGCCACCTGATCCAGGTTCACCGGCTCGTTGCCCTAGGTGCTGTTGCAACTCTTGCAGCTGAGGAGGAGGTTTTCCCAGCTTCGCTCAAGTTCAGGATTCAAACTCTTAGGCTGCACGTGCTCGACTTCGGGCGCATGCTTGATCCGCTGCTCGCAATAGCTGCAAAAATACCCAATCCTGTTGGTTAGGTCATCTAGCGCGTCCCGGTAATGTAAGTACCCATCTTTCGGGGAAGGGCCTTTAACTACCGGTCGCATCAACGTCCCGTCGATTTGGCCAAGCGTTCGATTCTCATCATGGCCTCAAGGCCTGGATCCTGAAACTGACTTTCCATGTCGTCCAGTTCCGCCTCCAGTTCCGCTCGTTCGTCGGGATCGGCAAGAGTGGCAAGTTTCTCGAGCAGGCCAAGATAATGCTGTGCGCCGCCCATCTTCTGCATGTATGGCGCGGAGCGATCAACTGCCTCGACCTTCTGCACATCCTTAATGATTTCGCTGAGTCGCAGATTGCCGACCCGGTCATCCAGCTCCATTTCGTTCAGGTCCAGTAGAACGCCTTCATGCAACGACTGGATGATGAAGGGTGAATGGGTCGTGGCGACGAACTGTAACTGCGGGAAGGCCTTCAGAATAGCCGGTACGATTATACGCTGCCAGCGCGGATGAAGGTGCAGGTCGATCTCGTCGATTAGCGCGATTCCCCGCACTTCACTTATCGCCTCTGCCCCAAGGTGAGGATTGAGAATTGTCGCCTTGAACGCGATATCGCCAACCATGGACAGGATGTTGCGTTGTCCGTGGCTCAGGTTCTCGTAGGCAACAGATTGCTGGCGGCTGACAAAGCGGACCTCGAGACGATCGCGGAAAGGAGAATACGTCACTTCGACAGACTCATCAAAACAGGCTTCGACAGCTCTGCGCCAGGCGGTGAGCAGCGGCGATGAACGTTCCGTTTCGAGTTCTTTCAACCTTTCGCGACCCAGCCAGCTCAGCAAGTCTGCTGCCGACACTCGTGGCTCGTGGCTATTGCGGTAGGCATCGAACCGTGACGGCCTCAGCCTCTTTTTGACAGCCTCGGGTTCGGCCCAAAGGCGACCTGTCCCATAGTAGGACAGGAGAGGTAACGTAGGATCGGTTCGATCCTTCACCGCTTGGTAGGCCTCTTCTGCGATCGACGACAGAGCGTTCGCATCCTTTGTTGTGGTGCGCCCCTTCCTGCTGCCTAGCGTGCGCTTCCAGCAGAGCTTCTTGACCTCGCCGGATACTGGATGCGTGATCTTGCCTTCAGCTTCCACCGTGACCGGATAGGCATGGTTGAACTCAGGCGTACCGTCGAAGTCCTGTTCGAATTCACGGACCTCGCTTTGGTTGATATGTCGCCTGGCGACATTTGGAATGCCTAGAAAGAAAGAGCCAAACGCGATGGACAGTGCGTCAAGCAGGCTGGATTTGCCCACGCCATTGTTTCCGGCAATCAGGGTGAAACGGCGGTTCAGCCTCTGATCCAGTTCAGGGAACCCTTTGAAATTCAGTAGTTTCAGGCGGTCGATCTGCATTCGGGTCAGGTCTCGGCATCGTTCTGGAGAGAAAGGCAGCCTTGGAGGCACCCGATCACCAATCTACGGATCCGAGAATACCATCCTGAGCGAGGTAGCGCAATTACTTGATGGCTTTCAGCGCTCGCATTCGACGTGAACGACCCGAAGAGAGCCATCTTGCTTTCCCGGGACTTTCTGCCGCAATCTGGTGTCGACGTCGATGAAGCCCGGCGTTATCGCCAAGTTCGAAATCGCCGATGTCAGGGATGAGTAGGCCGGTCAACCCATTGCCAAGTTCGAAGATTCGACCGAATCGGCCTTTCGATGGGAGGCGGCTTGGGAAGGGCGCTTCGACATCCTCTTGAGCGGCAGCGGGCGACTTAATGTGCATCGACCCACGCTTGGAAATCTCCGGTGCGCGTGCAGGAAAGCATGGAACAGGGGAAACGAGGTATGCGACCTCATCCAGTCTCCGAGAATTGGTGGCCAACGAGCGGCCCTTTGATCGAGTTCCTGCAGGCTCATTGAGGAACTCCCACCGCCGACGACCAAGAATTTCGAGCGAATTCAACCTGATTGCCATCAGTCTCCGTGGATATTCTTTATGGCTCAACCGAACTGTTTTCGAAGGACGGTCTATCGGGTATTGCCGGGAACCGGATGGCCGGTTTCAGGTTCGACCTACATGGCGCACCTACAATCGTTCCCCGGTATCAGCGTCGAAAAGAGAGGCATTTTCAAGGTCAAGGCAGAATGGCAGACGTTCGCCAGGCTTGGGTGCGCGCGACGACCTCAGGCGGCATGCCGTCAACCTGCCCGCGAACTCGAACCATGCAAGAACGTCTCCGCCGGTCATGTCGCAGCGAATGACGCGGCTCTCGGCCTGCGCGGACACATGGTCATCAAGACTGTTTCCCGACCGGAAAATGTCCTCGGGACGAAGCCCCATGACGACACGACGGCCGGTTCGGGGCGGCGCGCCCCTGAACCCGTAATGCGAGAACGGCAAGAGCCGGCCTCCGGTCTCCACAAAGATCCCGTCTTCTTCCGCCGAAATCACCCCGTCGAAAAAGTTCATTCTGTCGAGACCGACAAATTCCGCCACGAACCTGTTTTGCGGCCGGTGGTAGATTTCATGCGGGGTTCCGAACTGCTGAACCCTGCCGCCCTCGAGGACAGCCACCCTCGTTGCCATCGTCATGGCCTCGATCTGATCGTGCGTTACAAGAACGAAGGTCGTGCCCAGGCGAGCGTGCAGGTCGCGAAGCTCAACCCGCATCCGGTTTCTCAGCTTCACGTCGAGATTCGACATCGGTTCATCGAGCAGGAAGATTTCCGGGTCGCGGACGAGGGCGCGCCCGATCGCGACCCGCTGTCTCTGGCCGCCCGAGAGCTGCGAGGGCTTGCGGTCGAGCAGGTCGCCGATCCGGAGAAGTTCGGCCACGCGGGTGACAGCGCTGCGGCGGTCCGCCCGCGGAACACCTTGGCATACGAGGCCAAAGCTGATGTTCCGCTCGACCGTCATGGTCGGATAGAGCGCATAGGACTGAAAGACCATTGCGACATTCCGGTCTCCGGGATCAAGCCCGGTGACATCCCTGCCTCCGATCTCAATCGTACCTCCGCTCACATCCTCTAGTCCCGCGATGCAGTTAAGGAGCGTCGATTTTCCGCAGCCGCTGGCGCCGAGGAGAACGAGAAACTCCCCTTTGCCGATCTCAATGTCGATGTTCCGGAGAACATCGATCCGGTCGAAACGCTTCGAAATTCCGGTCAGTTTCAGGGACATGCGCCTACCCTTTCAGTGCGCCCTGCGTCAGGCCTCGAACGAAGAACCTGCCGGCGATCAGGAACAGAAGAAGTGTCGGGAGCGCGGAAATCATGACCGCGGCGATGTTCACATTATGCTCCTTGACCCCGTACGAAGAGGCAACGAGGTTCTGCACCGCAGCCATTATCGGGCGCTTTCCGGTCTCGCCAAACGTCAGCGCAAAAAGGAAGTCGTTGTAGATACCAGAGAATACCAGGATTACCGAGACAATTATGATTGCAGGCGACAGCGGCAGGATGACCTGAAAGAAGATCCTGAAAAATCCGGCACCGTCCATGATCGCGGCGCGGACCAGTTCGTCCGGCAGCGCCACATAGAAGTTGCGAAACAGCATCGTTGTGAGCGGGATTCCGTAGACCGTGTGGATGAGCACCAGCCCGGCCGTTGTGCCGTAGGCATTCAACTCGCGAAGCGTGACCGCGAGGGGAATCAGGTAGAGCTGGAGCGGAACGAAGCTGCCGATCAGAAGAAGCAGGAAAATCACGTCAGCGGATCGGCTCCGCCACTTCGCCATGACATATCCGTTCAGGGCGCCGAGCAGAACCGCGAGCAGGACGGCGGGAACGGCGATCTCGAACGTCGCGATGAAGTAGGGCCTGATCCCGTCGCATTCTAGGCCCGAACAGGCACTTGACCAGGCCTTGATCCAGGGCTCGATTGTCCAGACCTCGGGCAGGCTGATGATCGAACTGGTCCGCACTTCCTGGAGCGACTTGAAACTCGCAACCAGCATGACGTAGAGCGGCGTAAGGAAATAAAGGCCAGCGGCAAACAGAGCCCCGTAGAGAAGTGCGCTCCCCCGCCGCCGACGTCTCATGCCTCCCGCCTCCGCACCTCGAACACGAGATAGGGAAGAACGATCGCGATCATCGTCGCAACCATCACTACCGCCGCCGCAGCTCCCTGTCCTATACGTCCACGCTGAAAGAAGAACTCGAAAACGTACCGCGCCGGCACATCCGATGCGTAGCCGGGGCCGCCATCGGTAAGAGCCACAACCACATCGAAGCTGCGCACGACCTGGAACCCCAACAGCATCACAGCGGTAAGCAGCGTCGCCCTGAGCTGCGGAAGGATTATGTTCGCATAGACCCGCCAGACCGGGATCCGATCGATCCGTGCCGCTTGCCAGATATCCGCGTCAACAGACTTGATGCCGGCAAGGAATAGAATCATGATCAATCCGGTGCCGTGCCAGACTGCGGCAAAGGCAACGGTCACGATGGCGTAGTCGGGAGACACCAGCCAGTTGAAGCTGAAGTCCGGGTATCCTGCATTCCTTACAAGCCGCTGAATGCCGGTGGTTGGATTCAGGATCCACTGCCAGGCAAGCCCTGTGACAACAAGCGAAAGCGACATCGGATAGAGATATATCGTGCGGAAGAGCGCTTCGCCTTGAGTAAGGCGATCAAGGAGGACCGCGAGACCGATTCCGAGCGAGAGGCAACCTGCAAGGTACAGCCCGCCGAAGATGAACAGGTTCGAATACGCTACCCACCACCGGTGCTGGGAGAACAGCGTGCGGTAGTTGTCAGCGCCAATGAACTCGTGATCGGGCAGGAAGGTCGATTTCGTGACCGAGAGATACGCCGTGTAGGCTGCAAATCCCCAGATGAAATAACCGACGACAACAACGCAGGGGAGCAGCACAAGCCAAGCCTTGGCGCGGTTGGAGGAAAACCTCATTTACGGTTGCCAGGCTGTGGGTGATTGCGCACGCGGCCGCGTGCGCCGGGCACCGGTTCCACCGGCGCCCGACGCGGCTTGCTACATCGCAAGATTGTTGATCAACTGCTCATGCGCAGCGTCCACATCGATCGCCTCGTTCCAAAGCGCGGAAACCGCGTCTTTGACGGCGGTTCCGACATCCGCGGCGCGGCCGTTCCAGTGAGTCATCGATGTCGCGCCCGCCATGGCGTCAACCGCCTTCGCAGGACAGCCGTCGAAATCCGATGCGGTCGCGGCTGTGGTCACCGGGAGGGTGCCCTTCGCGCTTGCGGCAGCGATTTGGGTGGCGGGATCCATCACGGCATTGCCGAGGAGAACCTGTGCGGCGCGGTCGGCTTCATCCTCCACCTTGATGAACTGGAATCCGTCGGCAACGACTGTCAGGCTGTTGTCCCACGGGGTGAGGCGGCAGGACCATGAACCACCTTCCTCACCGAGATCGCCGAAGGCGCCCGCAGCCCATGGGCCCATGAAGAAATACGCGGCCTGGCCGGTGGCGACAAGCGTCGCGGTGTCGTTCCAGCTGCGTCCGGACTTGCCCTCGTCGGTATAGGGGCGCAGGCCCGCGAGTTCCTCAAGTGCGGTGCGGACGCCATCGCCCTTCACGACTTCGGGGTCGCCGCTCATCATGCCGTCGTAAAGGGCCGCACCACCGGCCGCGAGTACCACATGATCGAAGAGGATCCCTTCCTGCCAGTCCTGACCGCCGACAGCGAGCGGGATTACGCCCGCGTCCTGCAGCACCGGAAGCGACGCCTTGAATTCATCCCATGTGCCGGGTGGCGATACGCCAGCCTTCGCGAGCACGTCGTTGTTGGTATACAGCCAGTTGATAACGTCGACGAAGACCGGTACCGCTACCCAGCTTCCGTCATGCTTGCCGACCGCGGCCATGCTTTCCGATATGTTGTCTCCCCAGCCGCCAGCGGCCGCTGCGTCATCCATATTCTGGAGGAGACCCGCCTCCGCGAATTCCTGCATGACGCCACCGAGAGCGCTCTGCAGGGCCATCGGGGGATTGCCGCCGATGATGCGGGTCTTTACCGACGAGATGCTCGCTTGGGTGTCCGGAAAGGCTGTATCCTGCCACTCTCCGCCAAGTTCGACGAACTTGTCGCGGAAGATTCGGAGGGCGGCAGCCTCGTTCTCCGCGTTCCAGTTGTGTGACACGTCGCCATCGGCGATTGCCGGTGCGCCCGGCAGAACCGCAAGCGCCATGGCGCTTGCCGCAACAATGGTCTTGACTTCTTGCATGATCATCCCTCCTCGGCCGGATTGTCAACTGCGGCGCATATGCCCTCCGGCGGGAGCACGCGCCACATCCGTCGTGGTCTCAATGCGGCCCTCCGCCGCAATCGATCCAGTCGCGGATTGCCCGGAGTGCCGACGACATCTCCTCGTCGGTGCCAATCGTGATCCTGTATGCGGCGGCACCCTTTTCCGCGGGTCGACCGAGAATCCCTTTTGCCCGCAAGGCGGCATCAAGCCCCGCCGCGCATTCGCTTCCCGGTTGAAAAGTCAGCATCACAAAATTTGCCTGACTTGGCAATACTTGGAGCCCGAGCGCACGAAGCGCAGCCGCGAACCGTTCTCTCGTCGCCCGGATTCGCGCGACCGTCTGCGCGAGATGTGTCCGGTCAAGCGCGGCGGCTGCAGCGGCGGCGAGCGCAGCCTGGTTTACGTTGAACGGTGTCCGCAATCGCTCGACGCCATCGATCACACTGTCCGGCGCGAGCGCCCAGCCGACCCTCAGCCCGGCAAGTCCGTAGGCCTTCGAAAAGCTGCGGGTTACGACCACCCGACCCGACGGTGAAAACAGCGATTGCCCGGTTTCGTAATCATCCGCATCGGCGAACTCCGCATAGGCGGCATCGATCACTAGGAGCACGCCGTTCGGCAATGCCGCTTCCAGGCGGCGAAGTTCATCCCCGGTCGTGTAGGTTCCGGTCGGATTGTTCGGCGAGCAGAGATAGACGATTCGGGTTCGACCGGTGACGGACGCCAGCATTGCGTCGATGTCGACCCGGTGGTCGCTTTCCGCAGAGCGAACGATCGAGGCACCGGCCGAGCGGGCGTGGATGTCCGTCATCACGAAGCTGTTGTGGCTCGTCACCATCTCTTCCCTGGGTGCGATCACGGACCGGATCACGAGGCCGATCGCCTCCTCGGAGCCGTTGCCGGCAAAGATGTTGGCTTCGGGCACATTGTGCACCGATGCGAGCGCATGGCGGAGCGCCCGCTGCATCCCGTCCGGATAGCGCCCGATCTGCGAAGCTGCGCTCCTGAACGCGGCGAGCGCTGCGG
>JAJEAY010000206.1 GCA_022824145.1 Rhodobacter sp.
TCCGGTCTCGCGTCATTTTGATGTTCAAGGCTACTGGGCGACAACCGGGATTGGTGAGGATCTGATGCAGGCCGCTCGAGACTCCGTTTCGGGAATGGTTGATCTCGTGTCGCGCCGAACCGGGATGTCCGCGCTCGACGCCTACATGCTCTGCTCGGTTTCCGGAGACCTGAGGATCAGCGAAATCGTCGATATGCCGAACTGGACGGTGTCGTTCTATTTCCCGAAAGTGGTGCTGGGGTAGTTTCGTTCAGTTTCGGTCGTCTGTTGCGCCGGGTGCTCGGCTCAATGCCCCAAACGCGTGGCGCTGAAGGGGTCAGATTCGACTGCGCTTGCTCCCTGCGTGGGGTTTCGCGACCTTCAACGACAGACCTCTGCGGCGTGGCATGCCGGCAACTCATTGTTTTTCTCTCTCGATGCGCATTGTTCGGCGGTGATTGACGACTGCGTTCTGGAGCTGTCTTGAGCACCCGGAATGGCTGCGCTTTTGGTTCTTGTGCGTCGTCACCGGTTTGCTGTGCCGACCGCCTCGGAAACGTTCTTGAATCCGTTGTCTGAAAGCAGGACGTCAAGTTCGCGTGCGATGCGTACGGAGAGCGAAAGGCCGGCAAAGGTCATCGCTGTATAGAGCTGGACAGCCGAAGCGCCCGCCAGAATCTTGGTGTAGGCATCTTCAGCGCTGCTGATTCCGCCGACGCCAACAATAGGAACCCGGTCGCCAATCAAACGGTAAAGCTGGGCTAATACCTGGGTTGACCTATCAAAAAGGGGCACACCCGAAAGGCCGCCGCTTTCGGTTCGAAGTTGGCTCCTCAGCCCTTCGCGCAGGACTGTCGTGTTGGTCGCGACTATAGCCTGAACACCGGTAGAAACAGCGATTTCGGCAACTTCAGCGAGAGAACTGTCGTTAAGGTCTGGCGATATTTTCAGGAATATCGGTATCGGCCTTGGCAGTTCTGCCCGCGCATCCATGACGCCTTCCAGCAACCGGGAAAGCGCATCGCCATACTGCAGGTCACGAAGACGATCAGTGTTCGGCGAAGATACGTTTACCGTGGCGAAGTCAACATAAGGGCCACAACAGCGCAGCACGGCCACGAAATCCGAAATTCGGTCGTCGCTGTCCGCATTCGCGCCGAGGTTGATTCCTACTGGAATTCCGCTTGGTCTTTTCGCGAGACGCTTGCCGATCGCCTCCATGCCGTCGTTGTTGAAACCGAACCGGTTGATCACTGCTCGGTCCTCATTGAGGCGAAACAGTCTGGGGCGAGGGTTGCCGGTTTGCGGGCGAGGGGTAGCCGCGCCTGTTTCGACAAATCCGAACCCAGTACGCATCAAGGGAGCTACTGCCGCGGCGTTTTTGTCCAGGCCTGCGGCAAGGCCGACCGGATTGGGAAGCGTAAGCCCCGCGAGCGACGTGGAGAGTCGTGGAGAAGTCACAGGCCCCGGCCTCGGCACCAGCCCCGAGTTCAGTGCGCGCAGAGCTAATCCATGGGCGGTTTCCGGATCAAGCAAACGCAGTACAGATAAGCCAATACGCTCCGACAGGCTCATCCGAAATTGGTTCCAGCTTCTGTTGGTGTGCATCTGATAAGGCGGGAGGTGCGCACTGCTGCCTGCCGGTGCACGACGGCGCGACGGTAGTCAGGGTCGGTAACCATTGCCAGAAATGCGTGCGCAGTTGGATAGCGGGCAACGAAAACCTGGTCCCAGCGCTCGTTCTCTGGCCCGATCAGAACCGACTGGAACGAGCCTCGCCATACAATGCTGCCACCGAGGCGTTGGAGAACAGGGGCCGACCCGCGCCCGTAGCAGGCGTAGGCTTGGCGGCCCGAGACGTCCTGGCCAGAGAGTTCATGGTTTTCAGGATAGTGTGCTTGGGTCCGCAGACGGACAAGGTTGAGCATCTCGATTGGATGGTCGCGGTCCAGCGACTTGAACGCGTCGAACTGCGTGCGTTTTGGGTCGATGTAGCCCTGGACTTCCTCGGGAAAGAGATGGCCAGCCGCGATGTTTGGAAGGGGCTTTGCCCAGACAACGTCGGAATACCGCAGATTCGCATAGAGATGTGGAAAGTTCTGGCCTCCGCGGGAAGGCTCCCAAGCGACCGCCGCGCCGAGCGAATCGCTATCCACGGCCAGTAACCAAAGCCCGGTTTCATCCGCGAAATGCCTCGCCGCGGTTTCCGAAACCTGGTTGGCAGTTGAGAAATGAATGAATCCATCTGCTAGATCGTCCGGTGACCCGGCTGTTTCTCCGGCCGTTCTGAGCGCCGTCCATTCGGACTCGCGGAGAATTTTGTAAATGAGCATGGAAACCTGATGCCGATGCGGGTGCCAATCGTCAACCACATGTCACATTTACCAGCCAGCGGTTTCTTGCGCCATTGGATTGGTGGATGCGGTGACTTCGGCATGATTGCGACATCACCTGTGCGAAACCTTCGGCAAAAGGGGCAGTGCTTATGTGGCGTGCGGTCCGGGACAGAATTTCGTCTTGGAAATGCCGTTTTCCTGCTGGCTTGGCAGGGGTCCAGAATACACAATCTTCGGAGCCGTGTCCCCGCGTTTAGAGGGTGCCGCCGCCAATGTGATTAATTTGGGCGGTCATGCAGTGAACAGGATACCCGAGGAATCCATCATTACTGCATTGAGGAAACTGGCAAACACCCGGTTTCCATCGGAGAGCGACAGTCACGTGGGAGGGGATCCGGAAAAGATTGACCGGCCAAGTGCCAGGATGACCGCAATCGCCAAGCCAATGACTGCCCAGAGAAGTCGGTTGTCACGCTTTGCCGTCTCGACGTCACGTCTGGCCATGTCCGCCCGCAGCCGGTCCAGTGCGCTTTCGTATTCGGCCTGATGCGTGTTCATGTGCGCCTTCCAGAACAGCGAATTTCTTCTCCAGAACGACAAAGCGTTGTTCTTGTCTGAAACACACGTTTGTCTTCTGTCTCTTGATAAAAATCTACATTATCCTTTGAAAACATTGGGAAAATGGAGCTTGTCGCTAGGATGTGGACTCGCCGCTCTGCACTCCTTTCGCTTGGCTTCAATGGCAACGTATTCGCGGCGTTTACCATAGTCAAGGGTCGCCTTGGTTGCTTTGGCATTAGTCGCGGCCCCGCCGTTCGATTGAGCCGAACAGGTCTTCGGTGATCGCTTCGGCCTGACAGGAGTCGAAACTTTTGGCCCTGAACAGGTGCATCACTGCAAGAGTGGTGAACGCAGCACGCCCTATTCCGGGAAGGCAGCATTTTGCCTGCCGCTTCAGCCAGCAACGCGGGTCGGTAGCGCTTCGTCGGCATCCCGAGTCGAATTTAAGCCGGGGCCGGCAGAGCAGGCCGGAGTGATCAGGAAACGGTGGTCTTGTCCTGTGATGGAGTATGGGAACGATTCTACTCAGAGAAGATCAATAGGTGCGGGAAACGATGCGCTACCTGCTGAAAATCCCAACCTTACGGCAAAGGCGTCCGACGATCTGGGAACCCTATGGATCTCGCAGATCACGTCTGCACGGTCGACAAGCTTGACCCGGGTTTCTTTTCAGTTCGTCATTGCCATTCGTGTGAACGCGGGCTGAAAAAATGGTAAGGATCTACCGAATGCGCAGATGCTTCCCGAAGTGCGCAGCCAGCCGGGTCAGGGAGCTGAAGGCCCGGTTGTGTACGTGTCCGATGATGATGCTCCGCAACACCCGTCTTCCCTGACGCGAGCCGTCCAGAACCGTATTTATTAGAATCGGGGCAGAGGGGTACGGAAGCCGTCGCAACCTGCGGGATTTCGATCGGGCTATTCCCCGCTCAGTAAATTGCCGGGCGTTGACAACACTGTGTCTGTCCTGAGGAAAGCATCACTACGCATTTGATTCCGCTTCATCTGTCCGATCCAGATTTCCGCCTTCCTTGTTCGGCTGAAAGCCCGGATGTCTGTTGCGCCGCTCTGCGTCCGGAGTCTTCAGTGCCACGCCTTGCCACCGCGACACTCGGGTTCCAACTCCCATGCGTTCTCCACTGCATATGACGGGTGAACAGGCAGTGCTTGCAGGGATCCGCAGGCGGCTGCCGTGACCGTCACTGGCGCGTCCCGGCAAGTGCCGATATTGCCTTTCGCGGAAGGGCTGGCCCTGCGTAGGGATGGTGCATCGGAATGGAAGAAGGCTGGGACACCAGAATCTCGGATTGCACTTTGACTCTGGCCGACCTCTGGGCAATCATCAGGTCGTTACGGGACCAAGGGGGAATAGGACCATGCATGCTAGACTGCTGGCTGTCGTCGCCGCGTTCGCAATGAGCGTCGGTACGGCAACAGCCGAATACAATCTCACGGTGCTGCACACGAACGATTTTCATTCGCGGTTTGAGCCGATCAGCAAATATGACAGCGGCTGTTCGGAGGAAGACAATGCCGAGGGCAAGTGCTTCGGCGGCTCGGCGCGGCTCGTTACCGCCGTTGCCGAAGCGAAGGGACGCAGCGACAACTACATCCTTGTCGATGGCGGCGACCAGTTTCAGGGTTCGCTTTTCTACACCTACTACAAAGGGAAAGCCGCCGCAGAGTTGATGAACACAATGGGCTACGACGCGATGACTGTGGGAAACCACGAATTCGATGACGGTCCGGAGGTTCTGAAGGGATTCGCCGAGTCGGTGAGCTTCCCGATTCTGATGTCGAATGCCGAGTATGCAAGTGAACCGCTCCTCGCGGGGACGATCCAGAAGTCCGTGGTATTGGAGCGTGACGGCGAAAGACTGGGTCTGATCGGGCTGACCCCAATCGATACACAGGATCTCTCGAGCCCGGGAAAGAACGTCACATTCACAGACCCTGTTGCATCGGTTCAGGAGCAGGTTGACCTCCTTGAGGCGGAGGGAATCAACAAGATCATTGTTCTGAGTCACTCCGGCTACTTGGTTGACCAGCATGTTGCCGCAAACACCAACGGTGTGGACATCATAGTCGGCGGACATGACAACACCTTTCTGTCAAACACGTCCGAAAGAGCCAGAGGACCGTATCCGACGATGGTGGGCACGACCGCAATCGTGCAGGCGTATGCCTACGGAAAGTTTCTGGGGGAACTGAGTGTCTCGTTCAACGATGAAGGAGTGATCACGGAAGCGTCGGGCGAGCCAATTGCCTTGGATAGCAGCGTGGTCGAGGATCCGGCAACAAAGGCACGTATCGTTGATCTAGCCACTCCGCTCAATGAGATCCGAAACCGGGTTGTTGCGCAGGTTGGCGGCTTGATCAACGGCGACCGTGGTTCCTGTCGGGTTGAGGAGTGCTCGATGGGCAATCTCATAGCGGATGCGATGCTTGACCGTGTGGAGGATCAAGGAATCCAGATCGCCTTTGCCAATGGCGGCGGCATCCGGGCCTCGTTCCAGGAGGGAGAGGTGACAATGGGTGACGTCCTGACAGTACTGCCGTTCCAGAACACACTCTCAACGTTTCGAATCAAGGGACAGGGAGTCATCGATGCGCTCGAGAACGGCGTTAGCCAGGTTGAGGAGGTCAAAGGCCGTTTTCCGCAGGTCGCAGGCATGAGTTTTGTTTGGGATCCGGCGGTTGCGCCCGGTGAGGGCCGGATCAAGGAGGTTCTGGTTGCGGGCCAGCCCATCGATCCGGACGCCATCTATGGCGTAGTGACCAACAACTTCGTCCGTGGTGGCGGTGACGGTTACAAGGTGTTCGCAAATGAAGCGATCAATCCTTATGACTTTGGCCCGGATCTGGCAGACGTTCTGGCTGAATATATCGCTTCCCAAGATGCGGTTACTCCGATGCTTGAAGGCAGAATCGCAAGGGTGGAGTAGTTTCTCGTCTCCTTCCAGACCAGCGCTGTAGAAGGCCGCGATCCGTCGCGGCCTTCAGCGTTTCTGTTCTGTACATATGCCAGAGTACATGTGTTAGTGACAACGTTCCGAGTGTGGGGCTGTGGCGAGTCTAACTGCGGCCCCGACTCGAATACGGTCATCGCCTAATTGACTAAGATTTCCATTAAGATGCTGGAAACTTCAGGTATTTATAATTTTCTCATGCCTGGCGGTCTTGCGGTCGTGTGTCGAAGAGCCGGAGGAAATGAGAATGACAGGAACGCAATTTCCTGGTCTCTGATGACAGCGCACAAAAAATTTTGCGCCCGGTGAGACCGTCAGTCGCATAAGCGGCATCCGAAAAGAAATTCCGCCCGACGACGACCATCCGCTCGAATCCGTTTATGCGTGTTGCTCGCCTGGACGGCGGACAGGGCTCATGCGTTCATCGCTATGTGAACATCCGACACCGATGCTACGACATGTCGGTTTGCGCCCGCGAATGCTTCGGGAACGCCGATCCGTTGCCGTGGTAGCCAATCCGATTTTGGAAATTCCTTGACAATCTGAATTGCGATGCGTTGAAACAGGGCTGTTCTTCGCATCGGACAGAGTTGCCCTTGTTGGATCCGGAATTTCATCGCGAATTCAGCAATATCGGATTTGCAGGCCGATTTCGTACGTTTCCCGGATTCCCCGAAAGATCTGAAGTAACCCGACAGACGCTCGCGCCCCGAGAGGTCATGTGCTTGGACCTTGAGGCGAATGACATTGTTTCAATGCGTCCCCTCGGTGAAAGCCAGTCGCTTTCATTGCTGGTGTTTGACGGCAAAGGACAGCCCTGCCCGCAGTTTCTCGGTCTGGAGCCGGATTCTACAGTCCATTCCAGCTCGTTTGACGGCGCGGCCCTGTTCGGCTGGATAGCAAAGCTGGGCGGTGATGCGCTGGGATCCCTCGTGTCGTCAGAGGTTGAACTCGACGGTCTCGTCGCGCTGAAGGCGCAGGCGGATTGTACGGTCTGGATCTTGCGGCCGGTCGATGCGGAAATGCTTGTTTCCTCGGCTTCCACCGGGCTTGTCGAAGTGTCGCACAAGCAGGCGTCCGGCAGCCTTCACGTTCCGTTGCCGCCGCCGCTCGGTGAAATCCGCGATGAATTCACGGTGTGCCGCGGCACTGCCCAAGCCTATGAGGTTAGGGCAGGGGAAGTTGTTCAGATCATCGATGTCGAGGGACAGCAGTGCTCGGATTTCATGGCCTTGCGCCGCTCTCCCTTGGGTGCTGGTGTGGAGATGGGGATAGACAGCACCGCGACCCGAACGATGGTGCGCGGCTCGTATCCGGGGCCTGGACTGCTGGACAAGTTCTTCGATCGGGAGCTTCGCCCGATGATGCGGCTTGTGCAGGATACATGCGGTCAGCATGACACGTTCGGAATGGCCTGCACGGCACGGGGATATGAAGAGCGCGGCTTTCCGGGACATCTGAACTGTTCAGACAACATCTCCGCCGCGCTCGCCCCGCACGGAGTCGCCTATCGCCCGGCATGGCCTGCGATCAACTTCTTCTGGAATACCTGGGTCGACGGGAACTCGCACCGGTTGATGACTGAAGAGAGCCACTCGCGGCCGGGAGACTATGTCGCGCTGGAGGCAATGGACGATCTCGTCTGTGCCAGCACTGCCTGTCCAGACGACATTGATCCGATCAATGGCTGGAATCCGACTGACGTGCATGTACGGATCTATCGCCCGGACCAGCCGATCCGCCGGGCCATCGCTTACAGGGAGAGGGAAGATGCGCCGATGTCGCTAACCCGCGAAAGCGCCTTTCATCCGGCGACGTCAAAATTGACCAGCCAGTTCGCCCCCGCCCGAGATCTCTGGATGCCCGTGACTTTTCCTTCGGTCGGAACCATCGGCGAATACTGGGCGTGCAGGGAAAAGGCGACGCTGCAGGACATGTCGAACCTGAGAAAATACGATGTCGTCGGCCCTGATGCCGAGCGCCTGCTGCAGCGAGCGCTCACCAGAGATATCGCCAGAATTGCCGTCTGGCGCGGTGCCTATGCGCTTGTTTGCGACAAAGCCGGATCGGTGATCGACGACGGAACGCTATTTCGCCTTGGGCCGGAACTGTTTCGGTGGTGCTGCGGATCAGAGGAAAGCGCGCGGGCGCTAAGGAACGTTGCGGACCAAGAAGGCTATCAGGTGCGGATTCACGGGATGGGCGGCGCCCTGCCCAATCTGGCGCTGCAGGGTCCGCATTCACGAGATGTTCTGCGCAGGATCACATTCACGCAGCCGACGGTCCCTTCGCTGGATAACCTGAATTGGTTCGGTGTCACCATGGCGCGGCTCCATGACCGTGACGGACTACCGTTCATGCTGGCACGGTCGGGCTACACAGGTGAACTTGGATACGAACTCTTCTGTTCCGTTGCGGACGCGCCAAGGCTTTGGGATGCTGTAATGGCTGCCGGTGACGGGTTCGGGGTCGTTCCGATGGGATCGGCAGCACTCAATATCCTTCGGATCGAGGCGGGCTTCACCGCGTCCGGTGCTGAGTTTCTGCCCGGTGTCGATGCCTATGAGGCTGGACTCGGATTTGCAGTCAGTCTGGAGAAAAGCGACTTTGTCGGGAAAGCGGCGCTCCAGCGCAATGCGCGGGATCCGCGAAAAGTACTCAAGGGGCTTATGTTCGAAGGCAATGAAGCGCCGGCACATGGGACGTCTGTCTATTCAGGCGAGCGGCCTATAGGTGTTGTGACATCGGCGATTTCGTCGCCGATGTTCGAGTGCGCGGTTGCCATGGCGCGGATTGCGGTTGAGTTCGCTGATGTCGGCACAAGGCTGGACGTCGGGCAGATGGACGGGAAAATGAAACGCCTGCCCGCAACTGTCTGCGACATTCCGTTCTTCGATCCGAAAAGGGCGAGGGCGCGCGCATGAGCTGGAACGGGCCGGCTTGAATTCAGCATCCTGGGATAGAGGAAGTGGGTGTGCCATTGACTGAGGAGAACACCACTGCCTCTTTTTTGGCCTGACAGTCATCGAAGGTGGAAACTCCGTATGTGCAATCTTTATTCGAATCTTTCGACTGCGGATGAGATGCAGCGGCTGTTCCAGGTCGATCCCGAGAAGAACTATCTTGGAAACGCCCCGGCTATGCCAGCGATCTGGCCGAAGGCGTCGGCGCCGGTTGTCCGCAATGCGGACGGCCAGGGAACGCCCGAGCTCCTGAATATGAACTGGGGTTTCCTTACGCCGAAATATTCGAAACGGGACGGAAGTCCGATCAAACCGGCCGCTTGGCACAATGCAAGGGACGACAAGATTGACAGAACCCAGTTCTGGAAATCCAGTTTCCTGAACAGGCGCTGCCTGGTTCCGGCTACGTCGTTCTGCGAGATGAAGGGCAGGGCCCCCACCACATATGTCTGGTTCGGAATGGCAGCCGATCTGGCTAGTGGTGGTCGGTCACTATTCGCGTTTGTTGGTATCTGGAGAGCCACGCCGCCCGGTGTAGGGAAGGATGTTCGGAACATGCTGACGTATTCAGTGATCACAACAGTTCCGAACGAGCTGGTTGCGACAGTCCATCCAAACCGGATGCCTGTGATTCTCGACCCTCTGGACTACGGTACATGGCTTGACGGGAGCTCTGACGATGCGCGGGCGCTGCTCCGTCCGTATCCAGCCGAACGCATGCGCGTTGTGCGGGCAGGAAATCAGGCTCGGGATGACTTCCCGGACTGACAACATGGGATGGATTCTAAATCGACGCCACTGGGGTTTTCCTCAGCCTTCGAAGATCGCTGGCTGGACTGGCCGTAGATTTTCCCTAATGATCAGTCCATTGCAGCAATGCACGCATGTGCCAGACGTCGAAGTGCGCGCGCTCCTTAAGTGAAACCTCGCGGATACAGAAGATCGCGATTCTAACGTCACCCATTAGGTATCCAGGGATGCGGCGGCACCCCGCAGCCGGAGCTTTCGCATTCGTCTCGTGAGGCGCTCCGCCAAGGGCGTTGACTCGCGCCTCGCCGTCTCATTGACTGCGTGGACCGCAATCCAGTTCCCGCCCTGTCTGATCTCTGCCGCGGGTAAGGCGGAATAGAGGGGTTGCACAAAGCCTGCAAAGCCGTGAGCGGGGACTTCCACGCGAAGCCAGCGCGGCGTCCACTAGGACCCCAACCCGCCTTCATCCCGAACACTCTCTCGCGCTGGCTTCAGGAACGGTCCGTGACTGGTCGGAACGGGAACGAAGTGATGTTCCTGAAGACAGGTCAGACACTGCGCAGTCCGTCAGGCGGATCATGGCTGGCCGGTCACAGTGAAGCTCAGCGCGAGAGGCCGGGCCGCAACCCGGATCGGCAATCGAAACGGCGAGGGAGCGGGTAGATAAACCGAGCAGCAGCCTGACGGCGAATTTAGCCCCATGCCAGGCCGCGGGCTTCCGCCAGTCGCCCGAACAACGGGCTTTCTCATTCAAATGCCCATAGCGTAGCGTCAGGCTTGGGGTCATGTCTCAAGACGGTCCCCCTTTGCATTGTTCCAAATTTCCGGTGTCATTTCCGGATATGGAGGATGCGATGGCCACTACCGGTCCGTCTCCGGTTACCCGGTGGCGCAAGCGCCGCCAACGGCAGGACTTCGTGCGTGTCGAAATCCAGGTCCGGAAAGAAGACGCTGCGCTAGTGAGAGACGTCGCCGCGGCACTTGTCGACCCCCCGGCGCGAGACCGAGACTCGCTGCATTTTGCGCGAGAAGATCGTAGCGCCACGGTCTGGAGGACTGAAGGCACTGCTGGCTTCGGCCCCGCTCGAAGGAATCGATCTCGAGCGTCCTCGCGATTTCGGGCGTGACGCCTCCCTGTGACCTTCCTGATCCATACGAACATCATCTCGGAGGTGCGCAAGGGCAGCCGCTGCGATTCGGCTGTTGCGGCGTGGTGGAACGGCGTCACCGAGGACGATCTCTGGCTCAGCCCATTGGTGCTGGGCGAGATCCGCAAGGGCGTGGAGCTAGCGCGCCGCCGCGACCCCCAACGGGCCGAAGCGCTCGAGGCGTGGCTCGCTGACGTGATGTCGGGCTTCTGCGATCGGGTTCTGCCAGTCGATACGGCTGTTGCAGAACAATAGGGCAGGATGAATGCGGTTCGCTCGGTTCCGGTCGTCGATGCGCTCTTGGCCGCGACTGCCAAGGTAAATGATCTGACCCTCGTGACGCGCAACGTGGCCGACGTGGCGGGATTGGATGTGGACGTGCTGAACCCGTTCCGGACTTGAATGCGGACGGTGCGTGCGGAGCGTCGCCTGCGGGGCCGCGCTTTCAGTCCGGTCTGGATTAGATCCCCCGGGCTCTGGACCTCTATCCCGACGCCGGGGTTCGGCCTCCGCGATCCAGTGCCGCGCCGCTGACGCTCGGCGGACATTGCGCTTCAAGGTCGGTGATGATGCTGTTGGAAATCCGCACCGCCGAATCGCGCAGCCAATACCCTTCGAGACGTGTGTAACCGCAAGGTCGACGCAATCTGTGTGACGCCAAGCAGCCGACCTATCACTGAAAATGACTCCCCGAGCACGCCAGCGCCATGGATGCGCGTCGCCTTCAGGCGACGGAGTGTTCACTCAACCAGCGGCTGCGGTTCTGAGACCAACCCCGCGTGGCTGATGATCTACTCGAGGCTCGTTGTCGAAACGTAACGCAGTCTTCCTCGAGCTTGGTCGCACTGTCGATATTCCCTGTAGCCGCAAAGCGGCTTGCGGACGAAGGAGGCAGAAAGACAGCAATTTTACTTCGAGGCGAGGGAAAGAGGACTCCCAACCCGGATTGGGTCAAAATGGAAAGTTGCTTTCGGAGGATTGCGAAAGGGTAACTGCCGGCGATTTGGCAATCAGACATCTCAATCCTCTTTCTTACTCTCCGATCTCGGCCGAAGACCGGATGGTTCGACATTCTTACAGCTGCCTGATGGTCGGGAACGCCTTGTCCTTGGATCGATTCGCGTCCTTCTGCGCGATCATCAGGACTGGCTGTCCGTGCCATCGCGTCATTTCCGCGTCCGCCTTGGGCATGGATGGTCTGGAGCATGCGTTTGGCACCAGTTCGCCCGGTCTTCAACTTCCTCCCCACCGACCAGCCTCGTATGTTCCAGAAGACCGAAGACCCCGTCCTTGACGCACGCGTCGGGTGTCCCTTTACACAGGCTGCGCCCTGCCGCCCGAGTCAAGCGGATGGATGGCAGTCCTGCCCGAATTCCTCGCCGATCCAACCCCGAGTGCCCATTTCGCATAGCTTACTTCCGCCGATACGCAAACCGTAGTGTCGGACTTGTCCTAGAGGGCGACATCTTTCCCCAACCACGATGGAAAGGGGATTATGCATGCTGGCCCTTTCATTACCAAATCCTGTGCGACGCTGTGGGTAAACGCCAAAGTCAGTAAAATATCCCATCGAAGCATCGAAGTGGATGTCGGGAGGGTGAATCCTGTCAAATCCGCTCGTCGGCCCCCATCCGACGTTCGAGCCACCGAACGCCTGCGCTGATCAATAGAACGAGGGCCAGATACTCCAGAATCAGCAGTGAGTAGATTTCCAGCGGGCGGTACTCGGTGACAACCAGTTCGTTCGCGCGCCGGGTCAACTCCTGCATGCCGATGACACTGGCAAATGCGCTCATCTTGACGATGTAAATGAACTGGTTGGCGAGAGGCGGAAGAATGCGCCGGATCGCCTGTGGCAACACGACATACCGCATGGTCTGCGCGTAGTTCAGACCGACTGTCTGGGCCGCTTCAGACTGACCCCTGGCAATCGACTGGATTCCTGCCCTGTATATTTCGGCAGTGAACGCGCTGTCGGAAACTGCGAGTGTGATGATCGCCCCCCAAAACGGATCGATGGGAATGTCCAGTCCCATCGATCGGAAGATGATCGGCAGGCCGTAAAATACCCAGAACAGCATCGGAAGCAGAGGAATCGAGCGGATAAATTCCACATAGATGCGGTTGAAGATTCTGAAGTGCCAGCGGGAGGAAAGGCCCGGAAGCGCAACGATCAGACCAAGCGTAATCGACAGTGCTGCCGCGATCAGGGAAACCAGGATCGTAGATCCCATACCTCCCATTAGAAACTTGATGTTGGTCCAGCCACTGGCCGTGCGCGGGTCGATGACGTACCAGCCCCACGCCGTGGAAGATGAACATCCGGAAAGCAGCAATAGCGGTGCGCAAACGGCAAACAATCGCAGTATCCACGAACGCGCTGTTTGGTTCGCAAGGTGTCGGACCGGCCGATCCAAGCGAAGGGATTGGAAGGATCCGTTTGCCAAAAACCAGCGTCCCTGCCGGAAACCATGTAAGGACTGCGTATTGCGGTTTTTTCCTGAAGTCGCATAGTCCGTTGCTATATCCCGCATGTCGACTCCAGCCCTTTGATCAACCCTTTTGGCCAAGCGCCGAGCGCTGGTCCGCGGTCTCTTCTATTGCAGGAGTTGCCTGGCAAACAGGGTCCGGACTCCTTCGGTGGCCTCTAACCACAATTTGATCGGCACTAAATCCAGCCATCCAAGGTGGTTTCTTCCCAATGTGTCTCGGGCCACGGCGAATGCGCCGGACGATCGGGGCCGTCTGAGTCGACTGTAGGGTCGGATGCTCGGAAAATATTCCGGTCGAGTTCGACGAAAAGGGAGTCGACCATCGCGGTACGTATGGACGGAGCAGGTCTTCGGAACTTTCTTTCACGCGTGTTCCACTGCCGTCCCCTTGGTCCACGACTGGAATGATTGCGACAGGATGACCGCAAAATGCTTCGAACGAAGGCATTCCGATGCGTCGCCTCAGTCAGTGCCGAAGAATCTGGTTCAGAAATGTCTGGCATCTGCGGGATCTCGGAGACTCGAAAAACTCAGCCGGATTTCCTGTCTCAACAATCTCGCCGGCATCCATGAACACCATCTGGTCCGCCACTTCCCTTGCAAATCCCATCTCATGCGTTACGACGACCATCGTCATTCCCTCTTCGGCCAGTTCCACCATTGCATCAAGCACTTCCGCGATCATCTCAGGATCGAGGGCCGAGGTTGGCTCGTCAAAGAGCATCACCTTGGGTTCCATGCAAAGCGAACGGGCGATCGCAACGCGTTGCTGCTGGCCGCCGGACAGCTGCGCCGGGCGCTTCTCCGCCTGTTCGGGGATCTTGACACGCTCAAGATACATGCGCGCCCGCTCTTCAGCATCCCGGCGTGACAGTCCGCGCGCCTTCGTAGGGCCAAGCATGAGATTCTGCAGTACCGTCAGATGGGGGAACAGGTTGAACTGCTGGAAAACCATTCCGATCTCGGAACGGATTGCCGCCACCGAGCCAGGGTCGTCGTTCAATTCGGTTCCATCGACCCGAATGGTGCCCTCCTGATGTGTCTCCAGTCGGCAGATGCACCGAACCACGGTTGACTTGCCTGAACCTGACGGCCCGCAGATTACGACACGTTCACCGGAATTCACCGACAGGTCTACGTCCTTCAGGACGTGAAAATCGCCGAACCACTTGTTTACGCCGATCATTTCGATGGCAGCGCTTGCGTCCATGTCTTGCCTTTTCGCTGGAACTTCAGCCGCAGGAATAATCTACTTGAGGTTTGCGGCGGAATGGCCGCAAGTTCAAGCATCAACATGCCGAGCCAGCAGGTGCGGCCAAATGGGAGAATGAAATGGTTCATTGGAAGAGCGCCGCTGCCGCGGTTGTCGTAAGCATATGTTTGGCGGCCGCAGGGCATGCGCAGTCTGCGCTAAACCAGATCCTCGACTCTGGAGTCCTGAAGTTCGGGACCACCGGTGACTGGAATCCGATGTCGGTGCGTGACCCGGCCACAAACAGCTATCAGGGATTCGACATCGACGTGGCGATGGAACTTGCCAAGGATCTTGGCGTTGAAGTGGAGTTCGTGCCAACCGACTGGAAGACACTGGTGAACGGTGTCGTTGCAGGGAAATATCACATGACTGGCTCGGCTTCGATCAGTCCGCCCAGAATGAAAGTCGCCGGTTTCTCGGAAAGCTACATCGCGGTTGAGATCATGCCCTTCACGACTTCGGACAAGGCGGATGGATTCGATGGTTACGATTCAATCAACCATCCCGATGTGAATGTCGCCACGACGCTTGGAACCACATTCGAGGCACTGGTTCGGGAGTGGTTTCCGGATGCGAACATCAAGGTGGTCGAAGCTCCGGCACGCGGATTCCAGGAGGTGCTCGCGGGCCGCGCGGATGTCTTCATTACGTCAAACATCGAAGGCGCGACGCTTAAGGCCAAGCATGGCGTCGTGCAGATTCCGAACACCGAGCCCCGTGCGCCGACGCCCATCGCGATGCTGTTGCCTCAGGATGATCAGGTCTGGATCAACTATGTCAACAACTGGGTGAAGGTGAAGCAGGCCAAGGGATTCTTCGAAGCGACCAAGGCGAATTGGGGGCTTTGATTCCAAACTGCATCGTGGCGGGGGAGGTGTTCAGGTGCCGACCCCGCCAATCCAGGAGTCCTTCACACCGCCGTTACGGCCTGACGGCATCGGCCGGAGGTTTTTAATGAAGCTTGCGGAATCGACCTGGTATGAAGTTGCGGAGTATCTCGACCGCAATCAGGGAATCTTCCTTCCCTGTGGATCCACCGAGCAGCATGGTCCAATCGGGCTGATTGGAACGGATACCGCCTGTGCGGAGGAAATCGCGCTTGCAGCCGCGAAACAGACCGGCGCTCTTGCCGCACCGTCACTGGCTTATTCCCCAGCCCCGTTCAATTCTGGGTTTCCGGGAACCGTTTCCATCGAGGCAGGCCTGTTCGAAGCCTTGGCGCGGCAGATCCTGAGAGGCCTGCACGGCCAGGGTTTCACCCGCATCTATGTCCTGAACGGACATGGAGCAAACCTTGAACCCCTCGGGAAGGCGCTTGCGGCGTTGCCGACTGGCGCCGTTCGGTTGCGGAGCTGGTGGGATTTCAAAGAAGTGAACGCGCTTCGAAGTGAACTGTTCGGGGGTTGGGAAGGAATGCATGCGACCCCATCTGAGGTCGCGATTACGCAGGCGCGGATTCGCGAGGTTCTCCATCCTGACGCCGATGTCGAACCAAGGGCGCTTTCACCTGAATACATCTCTGCGCATTCGGGGGACAGACATGGGCCACCCGAGGAGCATCGCGCGGAATTTCCGGATGGTCGTGTGGGATCGCATTCCGTCCTTGCAACACCGGAATTCGGGTTGCGGCTGCTTACCGCAGCTGCGCAGGCAGTAGCAGATGACTATCGCGCTTTTATTGCTGGAGAACTTTGACAATCCAGACAGTTGTCATGCATCGACACGTCCTTTGAGGTCGGTTGAGTCTCGGGATTCGCTGGGGCATACGCAATTCGCCAGTTCCGGCGTTTAGCCGAGGTGACCCGGTTAGGGTTGGTGGCGTGGTCTTGGCAGAGCGCGGCGGTTGCGAAATCAGGACCGCGGAGCGAATGAACCTGACGCCGGAGGCGCTGGAGGCCTCGCCCCGGCGGACGAAACCGGAACGATGGGAGGCGCTGATGGGCACGGTTGCGCAGGCCTGGATGGATGAGGGCAGGGCTAAGGGCATCGCGGAGGGGCTGCTGAAGGGCAGGTCCGAGGGGCTGCTGAAGGGAAGGTCTGAGGGCGAGGCCGCGCTGCTGCTGCGGCTGCTGGAAAGGCGCTTCGGCCGACTGCCTGCGGCGGTCCGCGACCGGGTGCGCGGCGCCGCAGCGGACGACCTCGAGGCCTGGTCCGTGGCGGTTCTGGACGCGGCCAGCCTGGACGCGGTCTTCGCCAAAGGAGCGGACGCCTGACAGGGAGGGCGGCTCCGCGGATCCGGCAAGCCTTGGCCCTCAAACGGAATCGGTTCCGTAGTCCGATGCCAGTGTTGGAGAGCTGATTCTGCACAGCGACTTCGTCGGCCCGCGCCGCGGTCGGAAGCTAAGCGTAAACTAGCGGGATCTACAGCATTAAGGAGGGCATCCGCGACCGACCTCCGTCCGAACGGCTAGCGTGGGCGGACTTGGCCACATGCGGCGATTGACTCGTTTCGGTACTGATGCGGCCGGACGCTGGTCGGTTGGGAACTGAAATTGTGGCACACGATCGCGACCCGTTCACAACTGGGCCAAGGGTCGCACCGGATATTCCGCCGCCGCACCGAACGTGCTATTGGAACCAAGGTGGAGAGCGCACTGTGACCCGACAGACAAAAATTCTGCCTGTGACGTTCCGCCCCGAATCATTCCGTTGCATTTCCGAGTGGAAATCCGCCGCGCAGTCCGTCCGGACCTGCTCCCGGGACGAAGCCCGAAACTGTGTGCCGGAAGTGGCCGCCGGAACTGAAACTGTCATGCAGAAGGCTTGGCTCAAATTGGCTTGCTGGATCCACTGGGTCAATTTGTCTGAACCACATTCGTCCGGCAGTCAGAAAGCACAGCGCTTGTCTATGTTGCTGCTGAGTGTCGTTTCCGATGATCTGTCTATCAGCCTTTCTGCCGCTTTGCCTCGGGATCATACGGGCACTTGTTGATTACGGTTGCAGGGATCGGTTGACCAATTGAGTCGACCGTCATTTCCGTCCCATGCGCTGCCAGTTCCGGTTCCAAAAAGGCGAGCGCGAGATTCAGCCCGGTGCGGAATCCCCAACCGCCCGATGTTACCGTTCCCACGACCCTGCGGTCCTTGATGACGGAAGCGCCGCCGTGAGCGGAAGCTTCTCGGGTGTCGAGCGCAAGGGTTGCCAGTGTTTTCTTCGGCCCATCGGCCTTTCGCCGTAACAGGGCTGATTTGCCGAGAAACTCCTTTCCCATATCGACGAAGCGGCCGAGACCTGTTTCGTAAGGGTCGAATTCTGTCAGGATATCCGACTTCCAGTGCAGATATCCCTTCTCAAGGCGCATCGATTCCACTGCCCGTGCACCGAACAGCTTCATTCCATGCGGTTTTCCGGCATTCCGTAGTGCCAACCAAGCAGCGTGCAGCTGGCTGTTGTGAACGTGGATTTCGTAAGCCAGTTCACCCGAAAAACTGATTGACATCACCACCGCTGGCGCAACGCCGATGAACGCTTCCCTGACCGACAGCCAGGGAAAGTCCCTCGCTGACCAATCACCTCTGCTCACCTCATGCATTAC
The DNA here is from genome assembly GCA_022824145.1 of Rhodobacter sp. Classification (GTDB taxonomy): domain Bacteria; phylum Pseudomonadota; class Alphaproteobacteria; order Rhodobacterales; family Rhodobacteraceae; genus JAPOUP01. Next base: position 17,987 of record JAJEAY010000206.1, read on the forward strand.
GTCGCGGGATTTGGGTCCGGCAAGAACAAGAGTGGTCCATTCGTTCGTGAGTGACTGAAGGGAAACCCCTTCCGGTGCATGGTGACATAGCCAATCGTGGTCATGCCATTCCGCAGCAGCTGCTGAACCCAGCCAGATCCGTCCGTCCGGAAGGTTGGCGACCGTAACTTCGCTCTTCAGCATTCCCCGATGATTCAGCATGTAACCCAGTCCCACCGTTCCGGGCTTTTGCCTGAACTTTCCGCAGATCATGAATTCAAGGAATTCCTGGGCCTTGGGGCCAGACATCTCCATGCGGTTGAAGCCGCTGACTTCCGCAAGTCCGACGCAGGTCTGTACCGCCGCTACTTCTTTCGCGATCACGTCGAAGGTCTCATTGAAGCGGAAGCTGCAGGTTTCCTCAAAGTCAGGCGAAGGTTTGAAATAATCCGCTCTTTCCCAACCATTCACTACTGAGAACGTCGCTCCTTCCTCGGCCAGTATGGGTGTGAGGGGCGTTGTCTTGATCGGGCGTCCGGCTGGCCGGTGCTCGTGGGGGAAATGGAGCCGGAACTCATTCCGGTATTCCTCGATTGCTTTCAGCGCCGTTAGTTCCGAATTGCCGTATTGCGTAAATCGGCGAGGGTCGAGACACCAGGTGTCGTATGCCGCTTCCCCGTGTACGATAAGCTGCGCCAGCAGCCAGCCATGTCCGCCGCCTTCGCCGAGTCCCGCCCGCAGCCCGATGATGCAGTAAGCGTTTCGCAGGCCTGGCACCGGGCCGACCAAGGGCGTGCCATCAAGCGTGTAGGTAATGGGACCATTGACAGTCGTGTGGATCCCTGCCTCCGCAAGCACTGGCATTCGGGCAACCGCTCCGTCAAGGACGTCTGCCACACGGTCGAGGTCGTCCGGACAGAGTGACTTGGAGAAGTTCGGGTCGATTCCGTCCATTCCCCATGTCCTGCAGTTCTGCTCATAGAATCCGACGAGCAGACCCTGCCGTTCCTGCCGGCAATAATAGTCACTGATCGGGCAGCGAATGAGCGGCATTCGATGGCCTGCATCCACAATCCGCTGAATGGGCTCGGTCACGAAATACTGGTGTTCCATGGAAGCGACCGGATGGTGCACTCCCATCATCGCGCCGATTTCATTGCAGCGGTATCCACCCGCGTTCACCACCACTTCGCAGTCGATGCTGCACTGCGGAGTTTTGACGGTCCAGCTTCCGTCCGCGCGCTGGCCCAGTCCAGTGACTGGCGTGCTGCGGTAAACTTCGGCTCCCGCCTTCCTTGCCCGGCGGGTGAGCGCGGTGCAGAGCTGTGCTGGATCGATATGACCGTCATGCGGGTCCCATAGACCGCCAACCAGACCGTCCGTTGTGATGAGCGGGTGCCTCCGCGCGCATTCCTCGGCGTCGATCACTTCGAATTCAACGCCCATCCCGAGCGCGACTGAAGCGAAGTGACGGTAACCGTCCATTTGGGCTTCCGTACCTGCCAGGCGAATCCCGCCGTCTCCGAAATTGTAACCCACCGGGAATTCCGGGTCGTCGCGAAGGTTCCTGTACAGGTCGATGGAGTGACTCTTGAGCCCGATCATTGTCTGGTTCGTTCCAAAATTCGTCACCTGCGCTGCCGAATGCCAAGTGGTGCCGCTGGTCAGTTCGTCACGCTCCACCAACACGACATCGCTCCACCCTTCGCGGGTAAGGTGATAGAGTGCGGAGCACCCGGCTATTCCGCCGCCGATTATCACCGCACGGGCTGTTGACTTCATCGAGATCCCTCCGTTTTGAGTCCTGTTCAGGACAATCTGCGAATCCGGTCAAGCAGGATCGTTACACACAATCGAGAACAGGACAGGATGTAAGTTGAACAACACTATCATCCACCCGCATACAAGACGGCGCGGACGTGTGGCCCGGAACCGGCTTCGCTCGGCAGCGCCGATAGTCAATCCCTGTCCTCCTGGTGTTCAGGGCGGTCAATACAGGCCGCTTTCCGATTCCGACTGCAGCGCGGTTGTCGCCGCTGCGATGCAGCTTCTTTCGGATCTTGGCATGGGCGAAGTGCCCGGGCGGCTCGCTGACCTGCTGGTCGCTCACGGAGCCGCGCGGAGCGGCGACCGGATCCTGTTGCCCGAGGAACTTGTGGCTCGGTCGATCCAGTCTGCGCCGAATCGTTTCGATCTCCATGGACGGGACCCGTCGCGCACGATCGAAGTCGGTGGCGATGCCGTTCATTTCGGAACCGGTGGCGCTGCGGTTCAGGTGCTGGACATAGACACAGGAGCCTACCGCGCCGCGACCCTGCGGGATCTGCATGATTTCACCAGGCTGCAGGACGTTCTCGTCAACGTCAGCTGGTTTACCCGCTGCTGCGTGGCAACCGATATGGCTGACCCGTTCGATCTGGACGTCAACACGGTCCACGCGCTCCTGAACAACACCACGAAACCGGTAGCGACGTCGTTTTCCCATGCAGACTATGTTCCGCCACTCCTCGAACTGCTTGACATCGCCGCTGGAGGGAAGGGCGGATTTGCGTTAAGGCCGTTTCTGGCGGCACACATCTCACCGGTGATCTCGCCCCTTCGGTTCGGTGAGGATGCTGTTGACGTTACGTTTGCCTGCGTTGCGGGGAACATTCCTGTTTCCTGCATTACCGCCGCTCAGTCGGGTGCTACCGGACCTGCGCCGCTGGCGAACTTTCTGGCTCAGTCGCTTGCCGAGACGCTTGCTTCGCTGGTCATGGTACAGGCCATCAAGCCGGGACATCCGATGATCTTTTCGAATTGGCCATTCGTGATCGACCTTCGAACAGGTGCGTTTTCGGGAGGAGGCGGCGAAACTGCCGTCCTGAACGCCGCTTCAGCCCAGCTTTCGAACTGGCTTGGCCTTCCCTCCGGTGTCGCCGCGTCGATGACTGACGCGAAGCTGCCGGACGCCCAATGGGGTTCAGAGAAAGGAATCACCGCGCTGGCCGCCGGACTTGCAGGCGGTAACATGATCTACGAAAGCAGCGGTATGTCATCGGCGCTGCTTGGGGCTTCGTTCGAGGGATTCGTGCTGGACGACGAGATGATAAGCCACATCTATAGGGTTCTGCGCGGAATTGAGGTGAATCCCGATACGCTTGACTTTGGGACGGTTCGGGATGCGGTGTTGGGCGACGGACACTTTCTTGGCGCACCCGACACGATGGCGGCGATGGAACGCGACTACTATTACCCGGCGCTCGCTGACCGGCGATCGCCGGCGGAATGGGCGGAATCCGGAGCGCAGGATGCGAGATCGCGCGCTCGTGCTAAGGCAAAAGAAATCCTCGCAACCCACAAACCTGAATATCTCGGACCGAAGAAGAACGCTGAAATCCGTCGTTCGTTCCGGATCCTCGCGTGACCAGGGCTGTCCGGGCGTCGGCTGGGCCCAGAAAGAATTCCTTTGCGCCGACTCTGGATCCGGAAGGAAATATCCTTGAAAGCATGGAGTGAAGTCGGCGCGATGTGACCTTGCATCGGCCGGAAAGCGATACTTCTTTGAGTTGCCAGATGCTTGGACTCAGCCCCGACCCGCAGCGCAGAGGGGTAGCCATGTCCGGAATCTTGGTGAAGGCCGCGTTCCGAATTACGAGCGAGTCAATACGTCATCCCGAACCTTGATCTATGCGCCACAATTCGATTGCGATGAGCGCAGTCCGAAGCTGATCGGTTCGCTGTTCGATGTGGAAACGGATTGCTGAGGCATCACTCCACGAGGTCGTTGCACCGCCAATCCTTTACGCGAACCCATCCGGGCTGCATGACTGAGCGGACGGCGTCACTTCATGTTTGATCGGCCCAGGCAGAAGGCCGCCGTTTGAGCGTTTCGCCGAGCTGCAGCTTTGGTCTGAGGACAATCCGCTCGCCGCCGCTTGATTCCTGGCCTACGCTTTTCGAGACAAGCCTTGCCGCCTCCCGCCCTATCTCTGCGCGGCAGGCATCCATGGTGGCCAGCTTTCTTGGAAGGCCATCCAGAAGATCCAGCCCATTGAAGCCGGCCAGCCCGACCCGCCCCGGGACGTCGATGCCATTGTCAAGGCAGTGGAGAAGACCACCCGCGCCAATCATGTCATTGGAATAGTAGAGAAAATCCAGGTCGGGAGCGCGTTTGAGGATCGCTTCCGTCATTTCGCGCCCCTTAAGCAGGGAACTGCCGCCTTCATAGAATTCCTGGTCCATTACTTCCAGACCGGCTTTTGCCATCGCCTCGGTGAATCCCTCGAACCGTTTCCTCGCTCGGTGGTCGAGTGGCATTTTGGTGCCCAGAAACCCGATTCGCCGATAGCCGGCCTCAATGATGGCCGCAGCCATCTGACGGCCGGCCCGACGGTGGGAAATCCCTACCATCGAGTCGACCGGCTCTCCGTCCGCATCCATGATCTCGATGATCGGAGTTTCGGCGTCACGAAGCAGTGTGCGGCTGATCTCGGTGTGCTCTAGTCCAGCGATGATAACTCCTGAAGGCCGCCAGCTTAGCATCTCGTATAGAACGGCTTCTTCGCGCTCGGGCTCATAGTTTGTTACACCGAACACCGGCTGCAGAGGCGTACTCTCAAGTACTTCGGCTATGCCGCTCAGTACCTCAGGGAAAACAAGGTTACCCAAAGAGGGCACAATCACAGCCACGAGATTCACCCGCTGTGACGCCAGACCTCCCGCGATCCTGTTCGGCACATAACCAAGCGATTTCGACGCCTCCAGCACCCGATTGCGGGTGGATTCACTGACGTCGCCGCTGTTCCGCATTACCCGGCTGACTGTCATTTCGCTGACTCCAGCTGCTTCGGATACATCGCGAAGGGTCAAGGGTCGTGCTGACTTGGAACTTCTGTTCTTGTTCATGAACGCTTGCTCCCTGGTCGTTGCCTAACCGGACAATATCCACTGGACGCGGCTTTGTCCAAGAATTCGGTCGTTCGGGATCCAGAAACGTAACCATCGCCGGCCTGGGTCCGTAAGCTCGCCCGTTCCGTTCGAGTTCTCCGCAACTGACGTGGTATCGCAGGAAGTTCGAATTGCCGTCTTGAGGCCTGCCTGTCGCATTCCGTTTGGAATCAGGGGCACCCGTGCTACAGCCGGTTTTCAGCTTCCTTGAGGAGGGAATTCAATGGCACCGCTGGACGGGCTTAAGGTTCTGGACTTTTCGACGCTGCTGCCGGGACCGCTGGCGTCGTTGCTTCTGGCCGAAGCCGGCGCGGAAGTGATCAAGGTAGAGCGGCCTGGCACGGGAGACGAGATGCGCGGGTATCCGCCGAAGATCGGTGGAGAGAGCGCCATGTTCGCATTGCTCAACCGTGGGAAGAAAAGCATGGAACTGGATCTCAAGCGGGAAGCTGACCGGAAGAAGCTGGAGCCTTGGCTTGAAAGTGCAGATGTCCTGATCGAACAGTTCAGGCCCGGTGTGATGGGCCGGTTTGGGCTTGGATACGGTCAGCTCTCGACCCGGCTTCCCCGTCTCATATACTGCTCCATTACTGGATATGGCCAATGGGGTTCCAAGGCTGGGGTCGCTGGCCACGACCTGAACTACATTGCTGAGACAGGCTTGCTGTCGCTTTCATGCGGTCCCGCCGGAAGTCCCGTAGTTCCACCGGCTCTGATCGCTGACATCGCGGGTGGCGCTTACCCCGCCGTAATGAACATATTGATGGCTATAGAGATGCGGCACCGAACCGGAGTCGGAAGCCATCTTGACATTTCGATGACCGACAACATGTTTCCGCTCGCCTGGTGGGCGCTGGCCCAGCGGATGGCCACAGGCAACGCGCCGGGCAACGCGGACAGTCTCCTGAACGGTGGAGGTCCACGTTACAGGCTTTATCCGACAAGTGACGGAAGGATAGTGGCTGCGGCGCCGATCGAGCAGAGGTTCTGGGAGAATTTCTGCGAAGCGATAGATCTTGAGCCCGGTCTTCGTGATGACCGAGTTGCGCCCGACGCGACTATGGCGCGGGTTTCCGAGATAATTGCGGGAAATACCGGGTCATTCTGGCATGAACGCTTCAACGGCGTTGACTGTTGCTGCACGCTTGTGCGGTCACTCGACCAGGCGTTGGCCGATCCCCATTTCCAGGAAAGAGCGATCAAGTCGCGGCAGACCGTCGTCGGCGGTAAATCCATTCCCGCACTGCCGTTGCCTATCGCTTCGGCGCTACTGGACGGTACGCCTGACAGTGCAGGAGTTCCCCGGCTTGGCGAGACCGGCTGAAGTGGGGGCCTGCCTCGAAAGCCAATAGGAAGGAACTTTACGGATGACTCATCCCAAAATCCCCGATATGGCCTTACATATTCAGGCCCCGTAGCTCAGCTGGATAGAGCGACCGCCTCCTAAGCGGTAGGTCACAGGTTCGAATCCTGTCGGGGTCGCCAATGCCATTGCGGTAGCGTGGCTGGACCGTATTCCTGTCCGTCTCTTGGGAATTGGATAGATGCTGGGTTCCGAGGCCAAGTTATCGCGAGGGCAGGAGCGGGCGGCGGAGTGACGTCAACCGTCTGCCTGCCGCCTTCTTTCAATTATACATACGGGACCGATTCTCATATGGGGACATTTTCGGGGTTCTCTCCACCGTCGTGATTTTGCCAGTACGGGCCCAGAATCTTCCACGCCGCATCGAAGCGGTCTGACATGACCAACGCTCGCAGCGAGAGGATTGCCTCACCCCC
>JAJEAY010000039.1 GCA_022824145.1 Rhodobacter sp.
GGGGGTGAGGCAATCCTCTCGCTGCGAGCGTTGGTCATGTCAGACCGCTTCGATGCGGCGTGGAAGATTCTGGGCCCGTACTGGCAAAATCACGACGGTGGAGAGAACCCCGAAAATGTCCCCATATGAGAATCGGTCCCGATGCTGTCGGCGACGTCGGTCTTCCGCCCCTTGATCTGCCTGACGTGCTGGGCATGCAGCAGCAGGGGCGTGGCGCCGGTTCCGGCGACGGCGTCGTAGACCGTCTCCCAGTACACGCCGGTGCCTTCCATTGCCGCCGCCGTCACGCCGTGCCCGCGGAGCCAGCCCGCAAGCGCGGCAAGCCCGCTCGGAAGCGCGCTGAACTCCCGTGTGTGGATCTCCGCATCCGCGCTCTCCCGGGCGATGCGCACGGTCGCAGTGACCTGCATCTTGTGCACGTCGATGCCCGCTGCGCGGGGGTGCATGACATGGAGCGTGTCTTTCGCTATCATGGAACTTCCTCCTTCGGGTGGAATGCGCGGAAGCGGGCGGGCCAACGGGTCAGCTGACTCACAGGCCCCGAGGGGACTGCGGTGCATTTTGCTGTGCGTTCTCGGACTGGCCGGATACATGGCGGGGTGCGAAGCCGTTGACCTGGGACAGTTTGGAAACGGGCTCGAAAGGCCGCACAAAAAAGCGTCCTCCTGCCCGCTTCCGCAACCGCAGAACTGCCACGCCGCGAGCGACAGTGAAAGCCCGGACGTAAAAGTCGGCGGTGACGCCAGGAATTTACATCCCAGCGCGGGGTGAGCGGCCAGACCCGATCATGAGCGTTTGGAAGCGTAACCAAAACCTTCCACTGGCTGACCGCGCTTCTGATTTTCACTGCGATCCCGCTCGGTTGGATCGCAAACCAGCTCCCCCACGACACGTCCGAGGAGGTCGCGCTGAAGGCAATTGTCTTCTCGCTGCACAAAACCGTAGGTGTCGCAGCCTTCTTCGTCGGAGTGTCCCGAATTCTCTGGGCATTGACACAGACCAAGCCAGCACCTCTGCATCCTGATCGCAAGGCCGAAACCTGGCTTGCGGCCTTCGTTCACTGGCTGCTTTACGGTTCGCTTGCGCTCGTGCCGCTGACAGGTTGGATTCACCATGCGTCAAGTGAAGGATTCGCGCCGATTCTGTGGCCGTTCGGCCAGAGCCTGCCTCTGGTTCCGAAGGATGAAGCCCTCTCTGCGATGTTCGCGGGTCTGCATGCCGTCACAAAATGGGTGCTTGTCGGCGCCATCGGCCTGCATGTGGCCGGGGCACTCAAGCATCACTTGATCGACCGCGACGGCACGCTGCGCCGCATGCTTCCCGGCGACAGCGAGGCTCCTTCCGTTCCGGTCGCCAATCGTCCCCATTCCCCGTCTGTAGCGGCTCTGATGCTCTGGCTCGCGGCGATTGGCGTCGGTGCCGTGACAGGCGCCTATGACCGCCACGCAGCTGTGTCTCCTGCGGCGGCCAAGCTGGAGGAAGTCAGCACCGACTGGACCGTGCAGGACGGCACGCTCACAATCGCTGTCCAGCAATTCGGCATCACAGTTGAAGGCAGCTTTTCCGACTGGACCGCCGCCATCGCATTCGAGCCGCGCGACGACTCCGGCCCCGCTGGCACTGTCGACGTCACCGTATCCATTGGATCGCTCACGCTTGGGTCGGTGACTGGCGAGGCGCTTGGGCCGGAGTTCTTTGATGTGGCTGCCTTTCCGACCGCGCGGTTCAAAGCCGAGATCGTACGTGCCGAGGATGGCTATATTGCCCAAGGTCCGCTCACCATCCGTGACCAGTCGGTTCCCGTAGTATTGCCCTTCGGCGTCGACATCGTTGACGGTACCGCCACCGCCGCCGCCACAGGTTGGCTGGACGTCAATCGGCTCGATTTCCAGATCGGCCAGACCTACCCTGACGAAAGCACTGTAGGCTTCACTGTGGGTATCGCCTTTGCGCTCACGGCCACACGTAACTCAGGCAGCTAAGTGCCCGCTGCATCATCGAGATACGTAACTTCGCCCACAGGTTTTCAAGAGACGGTTGGGTTTGATCTTTGTAAGCCTCACAAATACGGGACCGATCCACAAAATCATGGAACTTGGATGTCGGTGCCGTGTCCGCCAAGGATGAAGATCGCCGATCCAACGACCGGCGATCTTGCGGATTTTCAAGGCTGGAACGCGTTTACTCGGCCTTTATCGCCTCTATGGAGATTCTCACTTCGACCTCGTCGCTCACAGCGGGCGCAAAGGCGCCGAGATTGAAGTCCGACCGCTTCAGCATTGCGGTTGCATCGAACCCCATTGTCGGCGATCCCTGCTTGGGTCCAAAGGGATAGGGCGCGGCCCGGCTCAATGTAGTGGTCAGCGTCACTGGTTTCGTCACGCCATTCATGGTCAGATCGCCGATGATGTCGGCGGTATTTTCTCCGGTCACCTCGATGCCCGTTGAGATAAAGGTGACCATGTCACCATCCGCCGCACCGAAGAAATCCCCGGACATGATGTGCGCGTCGCGCGCTTCCCAGCCGGTGAACATGCTCATCACTGGCATTGACACGGATACGCTGGAATTGGCGGGATCGGTCTCGTCGAACATGATCTCGCCCTCAAAACCCGAGAACATGCCCGTGGTCGTAGAAAAGCCAAGGTGGCTATAGCTGAAGACAACCTGGCTGTGGCTGGCGTCAAGCTCGAACTTCTCTGGTGCTGCAAGCGACGCCGACGCACCGGTTGCAAATGCTGCTGCAAGCAGGAACTGTTTCATTGGAAGCAGGCTCCGTTTCTCTGGTTGAGTTTTGCTCAGCGAATATAGACGTTTCTGCCATGCAGAAAACATGAAAAGGAGAAAACAGTGCGGCACCGGAACCTGCCGACAGGCCGAATGCCGGGAATGTGCGCAGAATCGACTTGTCGTTTTGATGCGAAAGCTGGTCGTCCTCGCCAACCTGTCTATCGGAGAGGACCGCCAGCGGGTCGCGGAGGTTCCTTGGCGCGGCGCTGAGCCATAATAGACCGCCAATGGCTGAAATGAAGGCAACCGGGGATCAAGAACGGAAAATCCGCTCGTGGGGGTTGAAGTCAGTCACGGAAGCTTCAGGACGGACGGCAGTCATGGGTTCCGCTTTAGGCGGCGCAAAGAGCAGAATGTCCAAAACGGTCCGCCACGGCCGCCCTGCCTTCGTTGGCCGGCTATACGACTTGGGAGAATTTCAATGAAGCAGCCTATCGACGCCGCAGAT
>JAJEAY010000148.1 GCA_022824145.1 Rhodobacter sp.
TTCTTCGGCGCGGTCTTCGCTCTGCTCACGAACGGCGCGATCCTGATCGGATTTCTGTTCGGAGCAGTGCTGTGGATATACGGCCGCGATTTGCCCAGCACGGCTCAGCTGGCAAGCTACGCACCGCCAACCATCAGCAGGATCTATTCGGGTGAAGGACGGCTCGTCGATGAGTTCGCGCGCGAACGCCGCCTCTTCACGCCACCCGATGAGTTCCCGGATCTGGTGAAGCACGCGTTCATCAGTGCCGAAGACAGAAATTTCTACTCCCACAAGGGATACGATCTGCGAGGTATGGCCGCCGCCGCAGTGGAAGCGATGCGTGGAGGCAGACTGAGGGGCGCTTCGACCATCACGCAGCAGGTCATGAAGATTTTCCTGCTGTCCTCAGACCGGACGGTGGAACGGAAGATCAAGGAAATCATCCTCGCGGCTCGGGTTGAGCAGGCGCTGAGCAAGGATGACATCCTCGCGCTCTATCTTAATCAGATTGATCTCGGTGCGCGCAGTTTCGGTGTGACGGCCGCGGCGCAGACCTATTTTAACAAGACGCTGGCGGAACTGAACGCCCAGGAATCCGCGTTCCTCGCGATCCATCCAAAGGCGCCTTACAGCTATCATCCTGTCAAAGACCGCGAAGCGGCCATTGAGCGGCGAAATTTCGTTCTCAGAGAAATGCATGAGAACGGGTATCTGACCTCAGCCGAGCAGACGGAGGCCAGCACCGCTCCACTGCTGACGGTGCAGAACGGCGACTATGAGAGCTTTCGTTCCAGCCTGCCGCCACGCGGCTACTTCACCGACGAGATCCGCAGGCAGCTAAGCCGGCATTTCGGGACTGAGGAGTTCTTCAATGGTGGCCTGTCAATACGGGCTACCATGGATCCCGACCTGCAGAGCGAAGCGGCGGTGGCGCTGCGGATGGCGCTTGAGCAGTATGACCGCGATGCCGGTGTATGGCGCGGAACCGGACTCAGGCTGGACACGGAAGTGCTTGAGGACGAAACGGAGTGGCGGAAAGCGCTCTCCCAAGCTGACGTGCCGCGTGATATCGATGGCTGGTATCCGGGAGTCGTGCTGAGTCTCGAAGACGATGCCGCACGCGTCGGAATTGAAGGGATAGCTGATGAAGATGACGGCCACTGGATTCTCGCTGAAGATGTGAAATGGGCGCGAAAGAGGCTTGCCAATGGCGCACTGGCGCGAAAGGCCCGCGTCGCGGGCGACCTGCTGGAGGTCGGCGACGTCGTCCACGTCCAGCTGCTGATCGACAGCGATGGATCGCTGGCGCGATGGTCGCTGCGGCAGGTGCCGGAAGTCCAGGGCGCGTTCATGGCAATGGACGTGAACACTGGCCGGGTTCTGGCGATGCAGGGTGGATTCTCATATCAGGACTCGGCGTTCAATCGTTCCACGCAGGCGACCCGGCAGCCTGGATCATCCTTCAAGCCCTTTGTATACGCTGCAGCGCTCGATAGCGGATTCTCGCCAGCGACCATTGTGATCGATGCGCCAATCAGTATCGACACCGGTACCGAGATCTGGAGGCCGACAAACGCGACGGACAGATTCTACGGCCCGACCCCCCTGCGGACCGGGATCGAACGGTCCCGGAATCTGATGACGGTGCGCTTGGCCCGTGAAGTCGGAATGGAAACCGTGGCATCCTACGCCGAGCGGTTCGGAGTCTACGACCGGCTGCAGCCTTATCTTGCCAACGCGCTTGGAAGTCAGGAGAGCACGCTGTTCCGGATGGTCGCCGCCTATGCGATGTTTGCCAATGGCGGCGAGCGGGTTGAACCGACATTGGTTGACCGGGTCCAGAACCGTTGGGGCGAAACAGTTTACCGCCATGACCGCCGCGTCTGTGAAGACTGCCAGCAGGAGTTGCTTGATCCTGGAGTCGGGCCGAGGATCATCTCTAACCGGGAGCGCGTAATGGATGCGATAACCGCCTATCAGCTCACGTCGATGATGCAGGGTGTTGTCCAGCGTGGCACCGCGGTGGGGCGGATAGATCTTGAAGTGCCCGTAGCTGGGAAGACCGGCACTACCAACGATGCCAGGGATGTCTGGTTTGTCGGTTTCACCAGCAACATCGTTGGAGGATGCTATATCGGATATGATCAGCCTCGGCCGATGGGCAGAAGCGCGACCGGAGGAAGGCTGTGCGCGCCGGTGTTCAACCAGTTCATGCATAAGGCCTCCGAGAAATACGGCGGAGGCCCGTTCGAGGTTCCGCCTGGGGGATCGTTTATCAAAATCGACCGTTTTTCCGGCTCGCGACTTTCCGCCGAGGATGAGGGTCCGAATGTAGTCGCGGAATATTTCCGCGAGGGCGAAGTGGCGCATTTCGGAGTTACTTATGACGGCGGGTTCGCGATGGGGTCGAATCTACCCATTATAGTTCCCGGCGAGGACGGCGGCGTCCAGGGAAGTGAACCCGTGACGGAGGACGGGAACGCGGATTTCGGGACATTGAGCTCCGGAGGTCTCTACTAGGAACTTCCATCGGACTGGCTGTGCATGGTACTTCCGTGCCGCCCGTTGTGAAGGCTTGAGGCGATGGGGTTCCAGATGCCGTTGAATCAGGATGCTCTGAGCCAGCCAGACAGCCGCCGCAACCGCGGCGCGAACCGAGAACTGCCGGATGCACGCATTGGAAACTCGGGCAGTTCAGCATGGAACATCGGGTATCAATGTACCTCAGGAACTGACCGAATGCGAATGGTGTACTTGTCTTGAATGAACGGATCCGATAATGCGCGGGTTCTGTGCAACCTTCCAGAAACGGGCTTGGAGCGATGCGCGCCGAGACGCAGAACACTGTCGATGCCATTGGAAAATCGCTGGCGCTCCTGCGTCAGCGAATGGATTTCGATACCGCAGCGTTCAGGTTGGAGGAATTCAACGCGCGAGTCGAAGATCCGGCGCTGTGGAGCGATCCGGACGGGGCGCGACAACTCATGCGCGAACGGCAGACGCTGGTCGATGCCATTGAGACCTGCGAGAGTATCGGGCGGGATCTGGCCGAAAACATCGAGTTGATCGAACTCGGTGAGATGGAAGGGGACGCCGAGGTCGTCAGCGACGCCGAAAGCGCGCTGAAACGGCTTGAGGCGCACGCTGCCACGAAAGAAACCGAAGCGCTTCTGAACGGAGAGGCGGACGGCAACGACACGTTTCTCGAGATAAATGCGGGCGCGGGCGGCACTGAAAGCTGCGACTGGGCCGAAATGCTATTGCGGATGTATCTCCGCTGGGCGGAACGGAAAGGCTATTCCGTTGAACTGCGCTCCATAAGCCCGGGTGAGGAGGCGGGCATCAGATCGGCTGCGTACCGGATTTCCGGGCCGAGCGCTTACGGCTGGCTCAAGACGGAATCCGGTGTCCATCGTCTCGTGCGGATATCG
>JAJEAY010000101.1 GCA_022824145.1 Rhodobacter sp.
CCATGACCCGTGGATAGCGCCTGAACGCTATGCTGTCAAATGCGGATTCCGAACCGGGAAGGAGACGTCCAGCGGGCCGGAAGCCCGGCATTCAGGCCAAGGAAGCGCACGCGCCCGGACGGGGGGGGGTGAGCAGTTACCAAATTCAAATAGTTACCAGAGCCTAACCCCAGGTTCTGGTTCACCATGATGTCAAGAATTTGATTCAGTTGAGTTTTCCCGAAAATCGTGACGCACGGAAATTGTGGAACTGTGTGGAGGCTAATGTCAGTGCCCGGATGCCAGCAGATCGCTACAACGATCACAAGGACCGAAACTGTCATGAAAATCATACCCTTACCGGCCTTGGAGTGGATCGAGTCCTCCGTGTTGGCGGTATCGAACGAGGATGAGGTCTGATGCGCGGGCAGCGCGGTTTCAAGTAAGTAACACCAAGACATCCTATTTTATCGTTTAATAACAAAACTTTATGGAATGTTGGCTCGAGTTGTCCGGGACACTAGTGACGTCCCGATATAATTCCCCTGTTCGAGGGGAGTGGATCTTGGCAGATCAGGTATGTCGGACGACGCGGACACCGGATGCACGGCCAGTCAGGCGGAACGCCGGTGTTTTCCCTATTCCGAGGATGGCAGCTGCGGTGGACGGCGATGCGAGCTAATTTTCTGTACGGCGCGGGTCTGTCCGAAAATGATTGAGGTCCGGCAGCACCGAATGCGCGTCAGAAGTAAAGGAAGGGAATTATATACTTGGCTAGCCATCAGGCCGCCTCGGTGCTGAATTCACGGGTCGCAGGGGTGGCCGACGCCAAAGCCCCCCGCCGTGCGGACGCGCCAGTCCCGGACGCCGGAATGTTCTTCGCCGCGTTGACGTCGGCGTTGGCCGCATGGCCGCAGGCCACGCAGATGAACTCCGCCTGAGATCCACGGCTGGCGGCTTTCCGCCGCGCCTTCGCAAGCTGGCGCCTCGCCCGCTCCCTTCTCCGGCTGCCCTTCCTGCGGCGGGAGACCTTCCTGGCCAGCCGCCTGCGTTTCGCCTCAAGGCGCGCCATGTCCGGCATGGCGTGGATCACGCCGTCGCTGTCGGCCACCTGCCCGGCGTTGCGGTCAACGCCGACGGCATGGCCGCTGTCCGCTGGCCCCTCGGCGTGCACGGAATGGCGGACGGTGACGAACCGTTTCCCGCCCGTGCGTTTCAGCACGGCCGACAGCGGCTTTCCGTCCGGATATGGATTTCCGCCCTTCCTGCGGACTGCCATGCCGCCCAGGCCGGGAAGATGGATCCTGCCGCCGCGGACCCTGACGCCGGACACGGCGCTGAAGCTGTCGAAGGAGCGCCTGCCCCGGAATTTCGGGAAGCCCGGCGCTCCGCCTGCCTTCACCCGCCGGAAGAACGCCCTGAACGCCTCGTCGAGCCGTTTCAGCGTGCCGCGCTGCACGGCCACGGGACACGCCGCCATTCCGGGGATGTCGCGGCGGCATTCCGTCAGCGCCCTGCACCGGTCGAAATACGACAGTCCCTTTCCGGTTTTCCGATGGCAGCCGATGCGTTCCTCAAGAGCCGCGTTGTACAGCTGCCGCTGGTCCTCGAGCATGGCCTCAAGCCGCCGCCACGCGGCGCGCTTCCGCCGCAGGAGCCGGCAGGCGGTCTGCCTGTGGGCGGGGACAGGAGCCGTTCGGGCGTCTTCCCCGCATCGGACGGTCTTCATGGCCGTCTCCTTCATGGCTCCACTGGATGAGACCGGGGAGCCGCCGGGCTTCCTGCCGCGAATCAGCTGGACAACCGTCGAACGGCACGTGACAGAAGCGGACGCGGGAGGTCCGGCCGCGGACAGCGGGCACAGGCTCACCGGCGGCCCCTGCGACCCGTGAAACCAGCGCCGAGGCGGCCTGCCGGCTAGCTAGGCGTATATTCCCTGAATTTTCCTGGCGTCATACCGTCTCTTGCCTGCTGTACCGTTCCCCGCCCGGATACCTCGAACAATTGCATGTCGACAGACTCCAGCCAGCGTCCAATGCGCTTCAGGCCGTCCTGCGTCTGTGGTTCCTTCGGGGGATCTGTTCCCCGATCAAGCCAGCGGTCTCAAGTCTGTGCCTCGGGCCACGCGCTGCAGCATTTCCGCCCGCACAAGCCAGCCCATTTCTGCGATAGAGGCTTTCCCGAGTGCTCGGGAAGAATCGCCCTCATATCCGCGAGAGAGAAATGCGTGCGTCCCGCGTGGATCTACTCGATAAGCGCCTTCATGGCAGAATTTCCTGTTGGAACAATTGCTCTGCGAGCTAGCAAATCTATGGCCCACCGTAAGGCCAATCGATCCGACCGAGCCACAGTGGTTCAGCTTACACAGAGAGCAGTACTGCGTTCGCCATTTGACTTGATCCGGCCTTCGCTCTCGACCGAAACAGTCCGGGCACCAATTCATGGCGTGCGCACTGCGAAGATTTCCCGATTCCACCACGGCAGGATTGCATCGAAGAGAGCAGCTTCCGGCATGTCTGGACGGGTAGTGGCAACCGGGACCATCCAGCGATTCACGACCCGGCGGACCCGCCGGACTTTCAGGCTATTGGCAAGAAACAAGGGCGTTCGGCAGGCGCGAAGGTGATACAGTTTGCCTTGGTCCTTGAACGGTTGTTCACTTGATTGCGGTGAACTGGTTGGTTTCGGAGTCTCTCGACTTCGAACTCCGGTTAACGGCGAAAATCACAACTTCCGGAAAGACGACACCAGCCAACGGCACGGATTATGCTGACTCAATGTAATTTTTGCACATCGCGAGGCATCCTTCACTTAAAGGATTCTTGGACATTCAGTCGACTGCCTTGAAAAACCGATCCGCACGCCAGGTCCAGAAAAAGAGCAGGGATCTACCGGCGGAACTGAACATAATGCGGTCGGCGCGACCTATCAGATTCTCGAACGGCACAAAGCCCACGCCGCCGGGCTGGCGCACGCGGCTGTCGGTGGAGTTGTCCCGATTGTCGCCCATGAAAAAGTAGTGACCGTCTGGGACCGTGAAGACACCTGTGTCATCGATTGACGGCGCGTAGCCTATGTTTAGCACCGAATGCGACACACCATTGGGAAGCTGCTCGATTGCCTTCTCTTTGACACAGACCTCACCTGTAGCCACTGGCCGGTTAACGCAGTTCGGGGTGCCTCCCAGCGGTCCCTGCCGGTCCATTATTTCCTCGAACGTTCCGTCATCGGTCTGCTTTGCTTCCTGGCCATTTATGAACAGGACGCCACCTTTGATCTGTATCCTGTCGCCAGGCAGTCCGACTATGCGCTTGATGAAATCAGCACCACCGACCGGATGGCGAAACACGGCGACATCTCCCAGTTGCGGTTCGCGTCCGAATATCCTGCCCGGAATTGGGCACATGGAGAACGGACAGGAATGGCGGGAATAGCCATAAACCATCTTGTTCACGAACAGGAAATCGCCGATCAGCAGCGTGTCTTTCATTGATCCGGACGGGATCCAGAACGGTTGGAACAGCAGTGTGCGGAACACGCCAGCAATCAGCAGCGCGTAAACGATCGTCTTGGCAGTTTCGAGAACGCTGTCCACAAACGAGTTCTTGCTTGCCATATGATTGCCAATCCCATTGGTTTCGGGCTGTCTGACGGCATCGCCCGAGGCTGTCAAGTAACGGGCCGCCTGCATCTGCAAAGGTCAAAGTCGGCACAATCCGGTAGCCGGCTACGTCAGGGTTGTCTGTTCCGGGCTTTAGCCGCGTCTCCGTCGGAGTCCGGCAGCGCCTCGATCACAACGAATGCCTGCGCCCAGGGATGGTCGTCCGTCAGCGAGACATGGATCAACGCTTTGTGATTTGCCGGCGTCATTTTCGTCAGACGTTCTGCCGCCCAGCCAGTCACTGCAATCTGCGGTTGGCCGGTCGAAAGATTGGTCACCGCCATATCCTTCCATGCAATACCCATGCGCAACCCTGTGCCGAGTGCCTTGGAACATGCCTCTTTGGCCGCCCACCGTTTGGCGTAAGTTCCAGCGACATCACGGCGACGCTCGGCTTTCTTTCTTTCGGCATCGGTGAAGACCCGATTGCGAAATCGATCGCCGAATCGTTCGAGCGTGCGCTCAATGCGCTCGATGTTTGCAAGGTCAGTGCCAATTCCGAGAATCATTGGTATGGCATAACCTGTTAACTACGGCGGGTCTACATTTTGCGACGGGGATGGACTTGCCGACCTCAGAGGCTGAATCATAACTCATTGATTCAATTATATTATAATAATTCATGGCGTTATCTCCCGCGCCACACGTCGCATCAGGAACCGGCAGGCGGCCAGCTGGACCCAGGCCAGGGAGCTTTCCAGGGTTCTCTCCACATCC
>JAJEAY010000166.1 GCA_022824145.1 Rhodobacter sp.
GACGCGATCATATCCGTCATCACAAGGGAAGTGTCGTCCGGCGGGGCCGTGGCATTGCCTGGTGTTGGCAAGATCTACTGCCGCGAACGTCCGGCACGCATGGTTCGAAACCCTGCGACAGGCGATCAGATCCACAAAGACGCCGACAAGGTCGTGAAGATGACCATCGCCAAGGCGCTCAAGGACAGCGTAAACAGCTGATCACCAAAGGCGGAAACGGAGTTCGGGCCGCAGTTTTGCGGCCCTTTGTCTTGTGCCGGAAGAACCGGGTTCTCGCCTCATCGGCAAGAAGCTGAAGCATGCGTTCCAGCTTCCTGTTGAGGTGAGACCGCTTTGACTACGGCTCGCTTCTCTTCGGTTCAGATAGGCAAGCCGAGCAGTCGGCGATTGCGATGTGTCCCGGCAATCTCGTCCATGTGGGAATTTCGGTAGCGTGTCTCCTCTTCCCGGTTCTTGGTGACTTCCTTGAACAGGCCCTCAAGCCGCCCTTCATTCCGGCAGTGTCATTCGGGCGACAGTGAGACATTGCGCCTTAGAAGGTCCGGGGGCGTCGCGCGGCGCGTGCGCAACCTCATGCCACGAGCGTGCAGGCCGTTGTCTCTGCTAGCCTGAATACCCAACCGCCGCATCCCATGTGACAGGCCGATTTCCGATTTTCTCCGGAATGCATGCGCTGCGGGCTTTCCGGGCCTTCCACATGTCATGTCATTCCTGAACTTTGGACCCAATGTCGAGCTAAAACGCCTTGATGCGCTCGATGCCGGCACTCGTCTTTGCGGCAAATGCATCTAGGTGCTTACCAAGCAATTTGAACTTTAGGTCTCGGTAATCCGGATTGCTCCACAGGTCGTCGAATTCGTGCGGATCTGACTCGAGATCGTAGAGTTCTCCTATTTCGTGCCCGTGATAGACGCAGAGCTTGTAGCGGCCGTCGAAGTACATTGTGCCGTGTGAGGCGTCGAATTCGCGGCCGGCAAGCTGGACGGTGCCCGCCGCCATCGCGTCGTGGTATTGGCAAAATACGTGAGATTTGTGTTGATGCAGCTCGGTGTCGCCCGAGAGAAGGGGCATCAAGGATTTTCCCTGCATGCGCTCCGGAATGTCGATCTCGGCGGCGTCGAGAAGTGTCGGAGCAATGTCCACAAGCTCGACCAGAGCGTCGCTGCGTTCATCCGGTTGCACACCCGGCCCGGCGACGATCAGCGGCACATGGACGAGGCCCTCGTAAAAGCGACAGCCCTTGTACAAGAGCCCGTGGTCCCCAAGCATTTCGCCGTGGTCGCTGTGAAAGACTATCAGCGTATTGTCCAGCTCGCCGATCGCTTCGAGATGATCGATGATGCGCCCGAACTGCTCGTCCACCAGCGTGATTTCGGCGTAGTAGCAGGCCTTCAACAGCCGTGCATCATAGGACGCTGGCGGGACTGAGCCAGGCCGATCAATGTCGGGTTCGCTCTTGTCATGTGTCTCATCCGGCAGCAGCTTCGGATCCGTTGCATCGATCGTTTGCTGGTCGATATTCCGAAACGCCTTTTGATGAGTGATGTCGCTGTCTTTGAATATGGGATAGGACAGTTCGTCCGGGTTGTACCGATCCAAGAAATCCTTGGGCGGAAACATCGGCGGGTGCGGCGCGAAGGGATTGATGCTGAGCATCCAAGGGCCGCTTCGCTCCTCGTCGATGAAACGCAGGGCCATCTCGGTACACCAGGTGGTTTGATGCAGGTCGCGGTCGAGGCCCGCGTCATAGGCCGTATTCAAAGGCTCGAACAGCTTCTCCGGATCTTCGCCTTTTTCGTCGCGCAGCCAGTCTGCGTACCGATTTCCTTCGATGTTGGGTCGTGGGTGGTGGCTCCACTCGAACAGACGGTAACCATCGTCGGCTCTTGGTTCAATCGTGTGTTCCGCGCCAGCCAAATGCAGTTTGCCGATCAGACCGCAATCGTAACCGGCATCGGCGAGCATGCGGGTGACAAGCACTTCCGAGGCGGGGAAATAGGCGTTTCCGTTGCGATGAACCTGCGTTGTCGCCGGATAGCGCCCGGTCAGCATGCTGGCGCGGCTTGGCGTGCAAATCGGTGACTGGCAATAGGCCCGGTTGAACCCGATCCCGCGCTTCGCAAATCGATCAAGATTTGGTGTGTGAATTTCGCTGTTGCCAAACGCGCGAATGGTATTGGAGCGTTGCTGATCGGTGCAGTACCAGAGAATGTTCGGGCGCATTCAATCTGTCCTCGTATTGCGGGTCAGGGTTCTGCCCTCACCCTTTGGTTGAGCCACTTGTCAGGCCTTGAACAAAAAACTTACTTATGAAGAGCGAGATGACGATCGCGGGCAGGATCAGGATGATGGCACCAGCCGCCATTTGACCCCATTCCGTGCCTTCATATTTTTGCAGATTGCCGATGCCGATCTGAGCGGTCACCGCATGTCGGCGCGTCAATACGAGGGCGAAGATGAACTCGTTCCAGGCCACAACGAATGCAATGATTCCGGTGGACGTAATCCCCGGCGTGGACATCGGAAGCGCAACTTGAAAGAACGTCTGGAACGTCGAAGCCCCGTCCATGCTTGCGGCGTCATAAATCTCGGACGGCGTGTCGAGAAAGAAGGACCGCATCAACCAGATCACCAAAGGCAGGTTCAGCGTCGAATAGGTCAGGACCAGACCAAAATGCGTGTCGATCAGCCTTAGTTGGGAAAACACGACGAAATAGGGAATGACATATGTCATTGCCGGTGCCATGCGCGACAACAGCACCCAAATCAGGATGCGTTGCGTGGCTTTCGTTTTGCGCCGAGCACTGGCATAGGCCATAGGAACACCGAACACCAAGCAAATGACCGAACTTGAGACGGCCACGATGATGCTGTTCAGCAAGTAATCGCCAAAGTTCTCCTCGAAGAACAGGTTGTAGTAATTATCGGAAGTCGGCTGGAAGATGAGCAATGGCGGGTTGGCGAAAGCCTGAACCTCGTTCTTGACCGACAAGAGCGCAATCCAGAAAATCGGAAACAGCACGAACAACAAGTACAGGAACACAACCGTGTAGCCTGACGCGTTCAGGACTGCGGCCTTAGCGCTTCTGTCTTGGACCCCGATCACTTGCTGTCTTCCGTCAGCGAAGACAGAATGATGGGCGTGCAGAAGATCATCAGAATGAAGATGAAGGCGACCAGGATCGACGCCGCATAGCCGATATCCAGAAACTCAAGTCCCACATGATAGGCATAGAGGTTGATTGCCTCGGTGGCGCGGGCCGGCCCTCCGCCGGTCATCATGAAGACCACCGGAAGGATCGCAAGGCTCTCGATGATCCGCAGAACCAGCACCACTACGATGATCGGCTTTAGCATGGGAAGAATGATGTAGAAGATGACCTTGGGCGTATTGGCTCCGTCCATGACCGCAGATTCAAGAGGTTCCCTTGGCAGGCTGTCTAGACCGGCAAGCATTACCACCATCACAAACGGCGTCCATTCCCAAACGGAAGCGATCGTAACGGCCGCAAGCGCCGTGGTCGGGTTTCCCAACCAATCCAGCGACGGGATTCCGACAAGCCCAAGGTAGTAATCGATGCCGCCCAGGTTCGGGATCTTTCAAAGTGCCACACTTGTATAGGTGATCCACTTCGTGCATGCTTCGGGCATGCAGGTCGGTCTTCGCCATTTCGATTCGCAGACGCTTGACTGGTTCGCCGGCGCGTTGCGCTCGGGCGACGCCACCCGTCACG
>JAJEAY010000085.1 GCA_022824145.1 Rhodobacter sp.
GCGCACGAATATGGCAGAGAGCAGCCCATGCCGACCGTACTGATCGTTCTGGCCGCCGGACAGGGAACCCGGATGAAATCGGCTCTGCCCAAGGTTCTCCATCCGCTCGGAGGCGCCCCGCTGTTTGCCCATGCAGTCAGGTCTGGACAATGCCTGTCACCGGAACGGACAGTGCTTGTGACCGACGCCGAATCGGATGCAGTCCCAGCAGCGGCGTCGACGCTGGGCCTCGAGATTGAGGTCGCGGTCCAGGCGGAGCAGCTCGGAACCGGCCATGCGGTGCTTCAGGCCGAACAGGCCCTTCGAGGATTCAGCGGCGACGCTGTCGTGCTGTACGGCGATACTCCGCTCATCCGCGAGGGAACGCTCAAGCGGATGAAATCGGCCAGAGAGTCGGGCCACGACATCGTCATCCTTGGATTCGAGGCTGCCGATCCCGGACGCTACGGGCGGATCGTATTGGATGGCAGCGAACTGAAAAGGATTGTGGAGTTCCGGGACGCCACAGATTCAGAACGCGCCATTACGCTCTGCAACAGCGGCATCGTTATGGCCGACGCGGAACAGCTGTTCGAGCTGTGCGGATCGCTTTCGAACGAAAACGCCAGCAGTGAATACTATCTGACAGACATCGTGGAGCGAGGGCGTGATCGCGGTCTGGCGGCAACGGCAGTGATCTGCGACGAAGAGGAGACGCTTGGCATCAACACCCGTGCGCAACTTGCCCGCGCGGAAGCCGCCTTTCAGGACCGCGCCCGCACGAATGCCATGGACGAGGGCGTCACGATGGTTGCACCCGAAACGGTCTTTCTCTCATACGACACACAGCTCGGCCAAGACTGCGTACTGGAACCCAATGTCGTTCTAGGCCCGGGAGTTACCGTGGAAGCGCATGCCACGATCCGCGCATTCAGCCATCTCGAAGGCACCTATGTCGGACGCGGTGCGGTTGTAGGGCCGTTCGCAAGGCTTCGCCCCGGCACAATGCTGTCCAGTGGAGCGAAAGTCGGAAATTTTGTGGAGATCAAGAACGCGTCGTTAGGTGACGGCGCCAAGGCAAACCACCTCGCTTATATCGGTGACGCCAGTGTCGGCCCGGAAACGAACATCGGCGCCGGAACAGTGACCTGCAACTACAACGGTGTGGAGAAGCACAGGACCGAAATCGGCGCACGCGCGTTCATTGGATCCGACACGATGCTCGTCGCGCCCGTCCGGGTCGGTGACGACGCCATGACCGGAAGCGGTTCCGTAATCACCAAGGACGTGCCGGATGGCGCACTGGCGATCGCAAGGGCAAGCCAGAGCACACGGCCCGGGGCCGCGCGGCGCCTTATGGAACTGTACCGAAAGTCCAGGGACAAGCTCAGGAAATCTTAGGAAGATGTGTGGAATCATTGGAGTCCTTGGCCAGCACGAAGTTGCGCCGATCATGGTGGATGCGCTGAAGCGGCTCGAGTACCGAGGCTATGACAGCGCGGGAATCGCAACGGTTGACGATGACCGCCGGCTCGCAAGGCGCCGCGCCGTCGGAAAGCTTGTCAATCTCAGTGACCTGCTTGTGCACAATCCCCTGACGGGAAAATCAGGAATCGGGCACACGCGCTGGGCCACCCACGGCGCCGCCAGTCTGGGGAACACCCATCCGCACAGGGCGGGGCCGGTCGCTGTCGTTCACAACGGCATCATCGAGAACTACCGCGACCTTCGCGAAGAGCTTGAGCGCACGGGCCCGGACTTCCACACCGAAACCGATACAGAGACCGTCGTGCGGCTGACGGAACGGTTTCTCGGCGAGGGACTGAGTCCGCGTGGCGCTGCGGAACGGGCCATCGGGCGGCTCGAAGGCGCGTTTGCGCTCTGTTTCCTGTTCGATGGAGAGGACGACCTCCTGATCGCTGCCAGGAAAGGCTCACCACTGGCGATCGGTCATGGGCGCAATGAGATGTTTGTCGGCTCGGATGCGCTTGCGCTGGCCCCGCTCACCGACCGAATAACTTTTCTTGAGGAAGGCGATCTAGCGGTCCTGACCCGCGCCGACGCCCAAATAACTGACCGCAGCGGGAATCTCGCGAATCGGCCCGTCGAGACCATACACATCGACAGCGCACGCGCGGGCAAGGGTGGATACAAGCACTATATGGCCAAGGAAATCGCCGAACAGCCCACCGCTGTGGCCGATGCGCTCGGTCGCTATATTGCCGATGAAGGCACCGATGTGGATCTTCCCGGCGAGATCGATTTCACGGAATGCGAACGCATCAGCATAGTGGCATGCGGCACGGCATACCTTGCTGGTTTCATTGCGAAATACTGGTTCGAGCGAATTGCCCGACTGCCGGTGGATGTCGATATCGCAAGCGAGTTCCGCTACCGAGAGCCACCGATCGCGGATCGTACGCTGTCGCTGTTCCTTAGCCAATCGGGCGAAACCGCCGACACGCTCGCGGCGCTCAGGTATTCCAGAGATAGATCGTTTTCCGTTTCGCTGACCAATGTCTCGACGAGCACCATCGCGCGGGAGTCGCATCTGAACCTTCCAATCATGGCTGGCACAGAAATCGGCGTTGCATCGACCAAAGCCTTCACCTGCAAGCTGGCGGTGCTTGCCACGCTTGCCCTGCAGGCGGCAGTGACGCGCGGCCATATGGAAAAAACGGCATTCCGGTCACATCTCGAGGCGCTTCGAACCCTTCCGGGACGCCTTAGCCAGGCACTCGACCGCAGCGCCGAAATCGCCGAAATCGCCCGAAGAATTGCCGACGCCCGGGACGTACTGTTCATGGGACGAGGCGCCATGTTCCCCCTCGCTCTCGAAGCTGCGCTCAAAATGAAGGAGATCAGCTATATTCATGCGGAAGGCTATGCGTCCGGGGAACTCAAGCACGGGCCGATAGCGCTGGTCGACAAGTCTGTTCCTGTTGTAGTTCTCGCACCACAGAACTCATTGTTCGAAAAGACCTTGAGCAACATGCAGGAAGTCATGGCAAGATTTGGCAGGGTGCTTCTCATTACCGATTCAAAAGGAGCCGCGGCCGCTGGCGGAGATGTATGGAAAACGCTGGTCATGCCCGATGTGCAGCCGCAGCTTGCGCCGATCCTCTACGCACTTCCGGCGCAGCTGTTGGCCTATCACTCCGCGATTGCCAAAGGGACGGATGTGGACCAGCCGCGCAACCTCGCCAAGTCAGTCACGGTGGAGTAGGACATGGCCAAACTGCTTTCCCGCATCGACGACCGCCTGCGGAAATTCATCGAAGCACAGAAAATTTTTTTCGTCGCCACAGCCGCGCCGGAGGGATTGGTGAACCTCTCGCCAAAGGGCATGGATTCACTACGGATCCTTGGTCCTCAACGAATTCTCTGGCGGAACTTCACAGGAAGCGGCAACGAAACCGCTGGGCACCTGCTGCAGTCCAGCCGCATGACGCTGATGTGGTGCAGTTTCACTCTGAAACCCATGATTCTCCGTGCCTACGGAAGCGCCCGTGCCGTACATCCGCACGATGCGGACTGGGCTGATCTCGGAACGCACTTCCTTCAAGCCGACGGCACGCGGCAGATTGTCGACCTGACGGTCGAATTGGTTCAGACGTCCTGCGGGTATGGTGTTCCCTTCTTCGACCATCGCGGATCGCGGGACACCCTGAAACAATGGACCGCCAGCAAAGGACCGGAGGGCATCAGGCGGTTCTGGGAAGATCACAACCAGACCACACTTGACGGCGCGCCAACCGGCATTTTCGACACAACATGACTCCGGACGCTGCCCTCAACGCCCTGCGGGAACTCGCCCAGCCTAGCTGGCAGCGCCGCGGCGATGGCAGCCTATCACAAGGTTCCAAGAACTTGCTTGGGCGTGACGAACCCTGACATAGATGCGTTGACACGGGCGTGGCGCAGGGAACTTCCGCTTGACCGGTGGATTGCGCTCGCGGAGCTGCCCCCAATTGCAGTTCCAGCCATGATCCACGCACCGGAGCCGACCGAAAGCCGCTCCGATTGCCCATTCCCGAATCGCGGTGCAGGCAAGATCGGGAAAACGGGCAGCGGCGACGTTCCCGCGCTGAATTTTCGGCACCGGCTCAGCTGGCAGTCCGCGATGCGTCTACGAAACGGGAACGCACCGGAAAGGATCCGGAATGCAGATCGTCAAAGACCATGGAGACAGCATACTCCTTTATCTGTGGCGAACAGCCGACCAATACGCTAACAGGCGGAATACAAACGTTCGCGCAACGGCTGCCATGGTTAAAAGGTCAGACTCAGAAGGGTTCGCCCACTGCCATTGTGTGGAAAGCCGGGCGATTCGGTCATTGCAGGCCGACTTTGGATGCAGCCTGTCAACGGCATCGAAGCGCTCCGGCAGGAAAGACTGGCGAAACCATCGCGGCCGCCGCCTTGATCCTTGCACGGCGCCCGCTCGATTCAGACACAGAATGACAGTCCCGCCTGACGCACACAGCCAACTGCGGCTGCGACCTCCATCTGGTTCCATCCCAGGAAATGCCGAATGACGGAACGGTCGGAACGGAACGTCCTGTCCGACAGCGAACCGGAACACTCGGAAGTGAATTCCAGTGCGGCCAGCGATTCTCAGAAGGCAGATGGCATACCGGCGGCCGGAGACGAAAAACCGGGACGAAGCATTCTGGAACGCCTTTGCCAATACTATCTTGCCTGCATACAGTTTGACTTCGTAAAGGTCTCGGTTCCGCTCACGTCCTGGTTCGGCGATCTGGACTATGCCGAGCTGAGCACTTTGCCGGAATCCGCTGACGCGCTGAAAGACAGCTACGATGCAATCAATTTGCTTCGGCGAAAATCCGATGAGAAAGGCAGATTCAAACTGTTCCTCGGCTATCCGACGGCGTTGTACCAAACCCAGCGGCACGACAGCCTTCTTGTTCAGCCAATGTTTCTGTTTCCGGTCGAGCATTCAGTTCACGGGCCGGTCCTCGATCTCTCACTTCCCACGCTCAACCGGGAGCCGATTCAAAGGCTTACCGGCGCAACGCGGGAGAGGCTGGTAAACGAACTGGTCGAGATCGAACAGGAGGTGGGCATCGGGGCTTCTGGGGAATCGCCGTCACCCGCCGACCTGGGCAGGCGCCTCCAGAGATTCAAGCGGGAGTGGCCCTGGCGGGAACAGGTCGACCCCGCAGCGCTGTCAGGCGATGCCTGTCCGATTGCTGACGTAAAGGAACCAGGAATTCACAACAGGGCAGTACTGATCGCCTCAAAGGGAAATCCGTTTACTGCAGGGCTCGAACAGGAGCTTGGTCAACTCGCGGGAATGGCGGCCGGCAGTTTTCGGAACACGCCGCTTCATCATTGGCTTACAGGTGCTGGCGCAGCCGGAAAAAACGAAGCCAAGCGTTCCGGGACAGGACCGCTGCTGGAAGTTCTGCCGATGAACACCGAGCAGAGGCAGGCCGTTCAGTCAGCACTCACCCGACCCCTTACCGTCATCACCGGACCTCCGGGAACCGGAAAATCCCAGGTCGTCTCCAATATTCTTGTCAACGCAGCCTGGTCCGGAAAGCGGATTCTCTTTGCTTCAAAGAACAATCGGGCAGTGGAAATCGTCGAAACCCGCGTCAACGGGCTTGGCCCGCGCAGAACGCTCGTACGCCTCGGTTCACAACGTCACTATCTGCAGCTGACGGAAGGACTCATAGAACTGATGTCGGCGACCTGCACTCAGTCTGACATCGAAGACTTCGACGAACTGCGCCATCGGCACGATCTTCTTTCCACCGAACTCGAAGCTATCGATTCTGAAGAGCGGGACCTGATCAAGATCCGCAATGAAGTGGACAGGCTGGAACAGGATGCGGAATACGCCCGGCAGACACTCTCACCGGAAATATTCGCTAGCCCGGAGCGGGTAGACACCAAGGCGTTGCGCAAAGCCCTCATCGAAATCGAGAAGCGAGTCCACAGAGCTGATCGGCAGACGGCCACATGGCTGACGCGGCTCAAATGGCCAGCTGTTGCCGGAACGCGGTCAAGGCAGCTTCGGAAAAGCCTTTCCAACTGGGCGGCGATGTGCCCGTCTCATGGATTTCCGGAGCCACCTGGATTTCCGGAGCCACCTGCCGTTTTGGAAAGCACGCTCGACGGGATTCGCTCCTACTGCGGAGAAATGAGCGGGCTTCTTGACGCAGCGGACAAAGCTTCGGACTACCGAAGGGCACTTTCCCGTCTACAGGACGCCAGTTCACTTGAGGATCTCGCGCGCCGCAAAGCGGACATGCTCGGCCAGGTTTCGAGCAACTCCACGCTGCTCTGGAGCCAGTGGCTGAAGACACAGCCATCACGGATACGGGCTGAGGACCGTGTTCATCTCGGCAGGTACAAATCGATGTTCCAGATGCTTTCGGATGCAAAGCAGGACGGGCCGCTGGCATCCACCATACGTAAGAAGTTTCGCAACATACTGTCGGAGTTCGGGCATTTCATGCCCTGTTGGGCCATCACCAACCTTTCGGCTCGCGGGCGCATTCCGTTTGAGCCCGGCGTCTTCGACATTGTGGTCTTCGACGAAGCGAGCCAGTGTGACATTCCCTCTGCAATGCCACTGCTGTTCCGTGCGAAATCAGCGGTTGTCATTGGCGATTCCAAGCAGCTCTCACACATCAGCGGGCTGCGGCACGGTCAGGACCAGGCATTGCTGGAGAGGTTTGACCTGCTGTCTGACTGTCCGGAGTGGGCCTATTCCTACCAGTCGCTGTTTGACCTGGCGTCCGTGCGGGCGGAGCCTGAGGCAATAATCAGCCTCGTCGACCATCATCGGTCCCATGCTGACATAGTCGGTTTCTCAAACCGAGAATTCTACGGCGGACGCCTGCGTATCGCCACGCGATATGACGGGCTGGCACGGCCAGCAAGCGGCGAACCCGGAATCCGCTGGATCGATGTAAGGGGCCAGACAAAACGCCTGCGGGCTGGAAGCGCGTGCAACATGAAAGAAGTCGATCAGGCTGTGGAGATCCTTCGCGACCTGACACTCAATAAGGGCTATTCTGGATCGATTGGATTCGTCACTCCTTTCAGCGCACAGGCAAGGGAGCTGATGAAGGCCATCGGCGGCGACACCGAACTGAGCGCGCCGCTCGGCAGGGCCGGATTCCTGGCCGACACCGTACATAGCTTCCAGGGAGACGAACGCGATGTTATGCTGTTCTCACCAGTGCTGTCTTCCGGGTGCCACGAAGGCGCCAAAGCGTTCCTCAGAAACAATCAAAGTCTGTTCAATGTCGCGATAACACGCGCACGCGCCCAGCTGATCGTCGTCGGCGACAGAGATGCCTGCCTGCAGTCGGACATCGGGTATCTCTCGAGGTTTGCGGAATATTCCGCCTCACTCGACCGCAAAACGGACCAGGCTGTGCAGGTGAGCGCGGCGGATCTCGGCCCGGCCTATCCAACGGTCGACCGCCCCGAGACTGTCTCCGACTGGGAGCGAGCGCTTTACACTGCGCTGTTCAAAGCCGGGCTGAAGCCGATCCCACAGCATCCTGTCGAAAAGTACACAGTGGACTTTCTGGTTTCCGCAGGACGGCGGCAGCTGGTCATTGAAGTCGACGGTGAGCGCTATCACAGAAACTGGACGGGCGAACTCTGCAGACGGGATCAGATGCGCAACCAGCGGCTGTTCGAGCTCGGCTTTGACGTGATGCGGTTCTGGGTCTACGAGATCCGAGACGATCTCTCGAACTGCGTGCGGAAAGTGAAGGCCTGGACCGAAGCGGAAGATGATTCGGACAGTCTTCCGAAGTCACGCGACTGAACCGCCGCCGCCTGAACATCCGCCACCAACTCGTAAAGCCCTCCCTGAGAGTCACGGAGTCGGAGACAGCCATCTGCCACTGCCGCCGGATCCGACCCAGCAGCGTCGAAGCGCCGAGTCGACCATAACTGGCAGAGCTTCGACCGGATTCACTGAGCACGATGCGGCACACCGACCAATCCATCCGCGCGGTCAATGCCTTCGCAAGGTGA
The DNA here is from genome assembly GCA_022824145.1 of Rhodobacter sp. Lineage (GTDB taxonomy): Bacteria > Pseudomonadota > Alphaproteobacteria > Rhodobacterales > Rhodobacteraceae > JAPOUP01. Next base: position 8,008 of record JAJEAY010000085.1, read on the forward strand.
TCCGGTTAGCTGCCATCAATTCCCAATATTCCGCGTAGTCCGGACAGGTCAAACCACAGTCCGGAGCTTATCGGCCAATCCCGCTCATTCCCGGTAGACATCCAGTTCCAGCAGCCGACCGAGCGGCGCTTGAAGGAGCCGCATCGCCGCAAGCGAAATCTGGCTACCGCTTCCCTCTACACCGCCACTCGGGATCAGTTCCACCTGCGCGCTGCGGTCGCCAACCGCGTATCGGACGCGACCTTGGACCGGTGCACTTACAAGTGGCGTCCTGACCCATAGTCCGGGGCGGTTCGGATCGCCAAGTGAAGCAATGGTCGTCCCAAGAAGTCCACTTCCGTTCCCTGGTGCCGCCGCGGTCGCCGAAGGAGCATCCGCGTCGATCTCCGGCGAGGTGGCTTCCGTCGCTTCACCGGCCGAATCCGGCTCCGCGGTCTCAGCCGAATCCGCCGCTCTGCCAAAGAGATCGGAAACTGGACCGAAGTCCACGCCTTCGCATCCGGCCAAGGCCAGCACCGTTAACAACAACACCAGCGGCACTGACGAAAAGTGATTCCCGCGACTCATATGGCGACGATAAGGTCAAAGAAGCGGACCCTCAATGCCCGCCAATAGGCGCCAATAGGTTGCAGTGACTCGATTTGCTTCCTAAGTTGTGGAAATGACCCCGAAGCTTGTCGACCCATTTGCCCGTGCCATAACCTATCTGCGCGTATCGGTCACCGACCGCTGCGATTTCCGCTGCGTCTACTGCATGTCGGAGAACATGACGTTTCTTCCGAAACGGGAACTCCTTACGCTCGAGGAACTTGACAGGCTTTGCACCGCTTTCGTCGGGCTAGGCGTCGAAAAACTGCGTGTCACTGGAGGTGAGCCCCTTGTGCGCAAAGGCATACTCGCGTTCTTCCAGTCCATGTCACGCCATCTCGAAAGCGGTGCGCTGAAGGAACTCACGCTCACCACGAACGGTTCGCAGCTTCACCGATTCGCTACGGATCTTCATTCCTTCGGGGTTCGCCGCATAAACGTCTCACTCGACACTCTCGATGCGGACAAGTTCGCCCGCGTCACCCGATGGGGCCGTCTGCGGCAGGTGCTGCACGGCATTGAGGCAGCCCGATCAGCTGGCCTCCGCGTCAAGATCAACGCCGTGGCGCTGAAAGGATTCAACGAAGACGAACTGTTCTCGATGACGGAATGGTGCGCGTCGGAAGACATGGATCTCACCTGGATAGAGGTCATGCCAATGGGCGATCTCGGCAATGAGAACAGGATCGGCCAGTACTGGCCGGTTTCGGACATCCGTCACAGGCTTTCGGAACGTTACACCGTTACTGACCTCGCTCACCGCACCGGCGGACCGGCCCGCTATGTCCAGCTCGAGGAAACCCGCCAGCAGATCGGTTTCATCACTCCGCTTACACACAACTTCTGTGAATCCTGCAATCGCGTTCGGCTCACCTGCACCGGCGAACTTTACATGTGCCTGGGCCAGGAGGACAAAGCCGATCTGCGCTTGCCTTTGCGCAGCCATCCGGACAGCGACACTCCACTCGTCCAAGCCATCCACGCCGCCATTGGCCGCAAGCCCAAAGGGCATGACTTCGATTATTCAAGGCAGCAGGTAGCAGGACAGGTCAGCCGCCACATGAGCCACACCGGCGGATAGCCGGAGAATCACGGGGCGCACCCGATCACGGAAACTCCCGGCAACACACCTTCCGGTTCCGGTCGCTCCCGCGGCTCACGCTGCTGGCAGGCGGGACTCGACCATCTGGGCATACCATGAACAGCCAGCCGGAATCGTTTCGTCGTTGAAATTGTACTGCGGATGGTGAACCGGTGCGGTCTCACCATTGCCGACAAGAATGTAAGCGCCCGGTCGCGCCTCCAGCATGAACGCGAAATCCTCGCCGCCCATGACGTAGGGTGCGTCGTCGCAGCCTCCTGAAACCAGGCGTGCCACATCAGCCGCGTAGCCTGTCTCGGTCTCTGAATTGGCCATGACGGGATAGTTGCGGTCGTAGACAACCTTGACGGTTCCGCCAAACACAGAAGCAATTCCCTCGCAGATGGATGTGATCCGGTCTTCCGCCAAATCCCGCATTCCGGGACTCAGCGTACGCACGGTTCCTTTCAGCTTTACGGTCTGTGGGATGACGTTGAACGTCGTGCTCGAGGTCTCGAACGACGTCACCGACACCACCAAACGGTCAACCGGATCGGCGTTACGGCTGACGACCGTCTGAAGCGCCACCACAGCCTGGGATGCCATTACGACTGTATCGACTGTCTCCTGAGGTTTCGCCGCATGTCCGCCCCTTCCCTCGAATTCGATCCGGAAGACATCAGTCGCGGCGAAAAACGCGCCGGGACGGATGGCGAAACTGCCAACCGGCCTTCCGGGCCAGTTGTGCATGCCGTAGACCTCATCGATGCCGAAACGGTCCATCAGCCCGTCTTCGCACATCTCACGGCCTCCGCCACCGCCCTCTTCCGCTGGCTGGAATATAGCGACGGCCGTTCCGTCGAAGTTCCGCGTCTCGCAGAGGTATTTGGCGGCGCCAAGCAGCATTGCCGTATGTCCGTCATGGCCGCAGGCATGCATCGCGCCCGGGGTTCCACTGGCATAGTCCAGTCCAGTATCTTCCTGAATCGGAAGCGCGTCCATGTCGGCGCGCAGTCCGATGGTGCGGCCTGAACCGTTCGACCGGCCTCGGATGACACCCACCACCCCAGTCCGGCCAATCCCTCCGATCACCTCGTCACAGCCGAACTCACGGAGCTTTTCGGTCACCAATGCCGAGGTTCTGTGAGTTTCATACAGAAGTTCGGGATGACGGTGGATGTCCCGGCGCCAGCCGGAAATCTCGGGAAGAAGCTCTGCGAAGCGATTTTTGACCGGCATTGAAATCCTCCTTGTGCACTGGGGCTTGAGACTGAAGCAAATTCCGTTCCGAAGCAAGGCAGCGGCGCCATCTATGTGGTTTCCGGGGCGATTGTCCCTGAATTCCGAATGCGGGAACTCAATGGCATCCTGACGTGTCGGCGAATCGTATGAGACTCGCGCCGGCACCGCTGGACAGGCGGCGAATCGACCCGGCGCAACGGCTATTGACCCTTGCAGGGCGAATGGCATGTGGTAACGTCACCGGCAACCGGACGGGAAATGCATCCGTGCGTGCCCGCGGGTAACTGTAATGGGGACTGCATATGCCCGACGGGGCTTTGCCGGTAATTGACGTCAGGAACCTCAGAACCGTGTTCCGCACCCGGCAGGGCGAGGTTCATGCGGTCAACTCGGTGAGTTTCGACCTCCGGGCGGGTGAGCTTCTGGGGGTGGTCGGCGAGTCCGGATCCGGCAAGTCAGTGACAATGATGTCGCTTCTCGGCCTCCTGCCCTCTCCGCCAGCGGAAGTCCGCGACGGCCAGGTTCTGTTCGGGCAGCAGGATCTTCTCAAGGCAGACGACAGAACCTTGCGCTCGATCCGCGGTGCGGGGATCGGATTTGTGTTCCAGGATCCGATGACATCGCTGAATCCTGTGTTCACAGTGGGATTCCAGCTCATGGAACCCCTGCGAAGGCACATGCGGCTTTCACGCAGACAGGCGCGGGAAAGAGCACGGGAACTGCTGGCGCTTGTCGGAATTCCGGACGCTGATCGGCGGCTTGACGATTACCCGCACCAATTCTCGGGCGGAATGCGCCAGCGGGTGATGATCGCGACCGCGCTGGCCTGCGATCCAAAGGTTCTGGTCGCCGACGAACCGACCACCGCACTCGATGTAACGATTCAGGCCCAGATTCTCGAACTCGTCAAGGAGTTGAGGAGCAAGCTCGGCATGGCAATCGTCTGGATCACGCATGATCTCGGAGTCATTGCCGGAATCGCCGATCGGGTGATCGTGATGTATGGTGGCCAGATCGTTGAACATGCACCGGTAAGGAACCTGTTCGCCAACCCGCAGCATCCCTATACCCGGGCACTGCTTGAGACCATTCCAAAGGTGCGCGGGCAGCGTGACCATCGATTGAGGGTTATCGAGGGACAGCCACCTATTCTTGGCAAAGCGCCCGATGCCTGTCCGTTCAGAAGTCGGTGCCCCCAACGGATGGACCGCTGCAGCCGTCAGAACCCGATGCGTGTACCGGTCGGGACAGACCATGATGTCGCGTGTTTCTGGGACGCGGATACCGGCGGGCCGCGCGATGCCTGATGCGGCCACAATAAACCCTTTGGTCGAAGTTCGCGGCCTGAAGATGCATTTCCCCATTCTGGCTGGCGTCCTTCGACGCCATATCGGCGACGTGAAGGCTGTTGACGGGGTGAGCTTTGACGTCTTTGAGGGCGAGACGCTTGGACTGGTCGGCGAGTCCGGCTGCGGCAAATCGACTTGCGGACGCGCGGTGCTGCGGCTCCATGACTTGACTGACGGCACCGTTCGAATCGACGGAATCGACATCTCCCGCATGGATCAGTCAAGGCTTCGCAAGCGGCGGCCAATGATGCAGATGGTGTTTCAGGATCCGCAGGCGAGCCTTAATCCGCGCATGACCGTTGCAAGGATCATCGGCGAGCCCCTCGACGAGCATTCAGATATGACCGGGCCTGAACGCCGGGACAGGATCCACGAACTGATGGATGCTGTCGGGCTGAACCCCGAATTCGCCGTCCGTTACCCGCATGAGTTTTCCGGAGGGCAGCGGCAGAGGATCGGCATTGCCAGGGCGCTTGCCCTCAGTCCAAGATTTGTGGTGTGCGATGAGCCAATCGCCGCGCTGGATGTTTCGATACAGGCGCAGGTGGTGAACCTGCTGGAGGATCTGCAGGACAGGCTTGGACTGACCTACCTGTTCATCAGCCACGACCTGTCCATGGTTCGCCATATCGCCGACAGGGTTGCCGTCATGTATCTCGGCAAGGTCGTCGAGATCGCGGACCGCGACCGGATCTACAGCAACCCGATGCACCCATATACGCAGGCCCTGCTGAGTGCCGTTCCGGAACCGGATCCGTCCGCCAGCGGGGCCAGCCGCATCATCCTGAAGGGCGAAGTGCCGTCGCCTTCGAACCCGCCGAAGGGTTGCAATTTCTGCACTCGATGTCCGAGGGTTATGGATGTCTGCAGGCGGGAGGAACCCGAGTTCAGAGAGTTCGAGCCTGGGCGATATGTCGCCTGCCACCTTTACAATGACAACAGCGCCGTCGAACAGACAGCGGCGTGACCGAGGCCAGAGCGCAACCAATGAGGAGAACGTACATGAAACTGATACCAGCACTTATCGGGGTCGCCGCATCGCTTGCGCTCGCCCCGGTGGCCATGGCCGAGCGCGGAAGCGACGGAGAGGTCAGGATAATTTACTGGCAGGCGCCTTCGATCCTGAGCCCGTATCTTTCGGGCGGAACCAAAGACGTCGAAAGCGCTTCGATGATCATCGAACCTTTGGCCAGATATGACGAAAAGGGCACCCTCACTCCTTGGCTGGTCGAGGAGATTCCAACGACCGCGAACGGAGGCGTCAGCGAAGACCTGACACAGATCACCTGGAAGATCGCGCCGGGAATTCTGTGGTCGGACGGAACTCCGTTTACCTCCGCGGACGTCAAGTTCACCTATGAATACTGCACCCACCCTGAAGGCGGCTGCGCCCAGCTCACCAAGTTCGAAGGCGTAGCCTCGGTGGAAACGCCCGACGATCTGACTGTCGTCGTGACGTTCAGCGGTCCCACGCCGAATCCCTATGGCCCGTTTGTTGGCGGCGAAAGCCCGATCATCCAGCAAGCCCAGTTCGAAGACTGCATGGGCGCGAAGGCACCTGAATGCACCGAGCAGAACTTCGGGCCGATTGGCACAGGGCCTTTCAAAGTTGTGGAGTTCCGCCCCAACGACGTGATCACCATGGAGGCCAACGAGAATTTCCGCGTTGAGGGAAAGCCTGCCTTCGCTTCGGTGACGTTCAAGGGCGGCGGCGATGCTACAGCGGCGGGAAGGGCCGTCATGGAAACGGGCGAGTTCGACTACGCCTGGAACCTTCAGCTTGCGCCAGACGTCATCGCGCAGATGCAGAAAGGCGGAAAGGGAACTCCGATCGCCGGGTTCGGCCCGCTCGTAGAGCGTCTCATGCTGAACAACACGAATCCCGATCCGGGACTAGGCGCGGATGAGCGCTCAGTCGTCAAACCGCATCCGTTTCTTGGAGATCCGGCGATATACAAAGCCCTCTCCATGGCGATCGACCGTCCCCTGCTTGTCGAGATCGGTTACGGTCAGGCCGGGAAAGTTACCTGCAACTGGGTTCCGGCCCCCGAGGCTTTCAGCTCGGATACATTCGACTGCTCGACCCAGGACATCGCCGGGGCGAACGCGCTTCTCGACGACGCTGGAATCGTTGACACAGATGGAGACGGCATCCGTGAGAAAGATGGCGTTCCTCTCAGCATACTCTACCAGACCTCGACCAATGCCGTCCGGCAAGACTTCCAGGCCCTGATCAAGCAGTGGTGGAGTGAAATCGGCGTTGAAACCGAACTGCGCAACATAAACGCGTCCGTATTCTTCGGCGGCGACCCGGGTTCGCCTGACACGTTCCAGAAGTTCTACGCGGATGTTCAGATGTACGCGAACACATTCAACGGAACCGATCCACAGTCCTATCTGGGCAACGGCCTCTGCGACAAGGCGCCTCGTCCGGCGACGCAGTGGCAGGGCGAGAACATCAGCCGCTTCTGCATGGAGGAGTATGACGAGCTTCATGCCGAGTTGACCAGGACCGCCGATCTAGGCGAACGCGCGAGTATCGCCCGTGCTCTGAACGACATGACAGTTGAGAACGGCATGTTGATTCCGCTCGTTCACAGAGGGCGGCTATCGGCCCACTCCAACACCCTTGGCGGCGTAATCCTGAATGTTTGGGACAGCGAACTCTGGAACGTCGCAGACTGGTACAGGATCAAGTGATCCGTGAGCGTACGGGGCGGCATTTGCCGCCCCGACCAACTCCTGGCCGGCGACGGAGCGTCGGTCGGCTAATCGCCCGTCCTCTTGCGGCGGGTCACGTATCTGACGATTCCGTGCTTCCCCACCTCACTCCTGCTGTCCATGGCGGATCGCAGCCGCCGACAGGACGGCTGGCAGGCTATTTGGTCGGAGCATTCAAGGAACCTGGATCGATCGCTGTGGACTGCCCGTCACGGGACTTCGGCAGAACCGACGGGCGAAAAGTACCGATCGGATATCCCAATGTCACCCGTATCCGGGTCAGGACGGGAATTCCGGTCGGATGCCATTTCCGTACACCGACCTCGACCAAGTCCGTTCGCAGGAATCCCGGGGCGCCTGGCAGCCGTCAGCGCAGAATGATCGGCTTCGAAGTCATGCAAGAATCCGCCTACGTTTCCCTGCACCTCACCGGAGACCCTGAGTCTGTGAACCAAACCGGTCCTGCCGGCAACCCGCCGCGCCAAGACACGAATCGGCCGGGCAGTTCATCTGCAGCGGTTTATTGGGAGGCCTCGCCGCACTTCATTCCTCAATCGACGATTGCCGCCGGTTGGACAGACCATGCCGCTATCTTCCCCGAGCCGAGCGGCCTGCCACCAAGCGCATCGGACTGAGTCGGAGCGACCATGCTGATCTATACAATCAGACGGCTGCTGATTTCGGTTCCGACGCTTCTATTCATCGCTCTCGCGATCTTCCTGCTGCTTGAACTTGCGCCCGGTGATCCGGTGGCCAGCATGCCGCTGACGATACCTCCTGAGGTCCGTCAGCTCATGCGGGAAGCTCTCGGTCTCGGGGAACCGCTCCACATCCGGTTCTGGAAGTGGCTGGTCCAGTTCCTTTGGGTCGAGCCTCAGGTCTTTATCGACTGGCTGACGACCACCAGCGGGCTTGCCGGCGTGCTGCCGGACACGAACTTCTATGTGTCATGCGGTTCAGGAGACCTCGGCGCCTGCGATCCCCGCATCCTCAGCTGGCAGTTCCGCTCGCCGGTCATGGACATCGTTCTGCAGCGCATCCCGCAGACTCTCTGGGTCGTCGGCACGGCCTACGCGGTCGCCATTGTCATTGCGATTCCGGTCGGTGTCTATTCCGCCTACCGTCAATACAGCTGGTTCGACAACGCGGGCACATTCGTCACCATGGTCGGATTCTCTGTGCCGCCGTTTTTCTCGGGCGTTCTTGTCATCGTGATTTTCTCAGTCCAGCTCAACTGGTTTCCATCGATTTACGACACCACGCACCAGGTGGAGGACTGGGACAGTTTCGTTTACCAGCTCCGCCAGATGGTGATGCCGGTGATGGTTCTCGCACTGCAGATCACGAGCCAGATCAGCCGGTTCATGCGCGCTTCGATGCTGGACAACCTGAACCTGGACTACGTGCGCACGGCTCGCGCCAAAGGCTTGACGGAGAACTCTGTCGTGCTTGTCCATGTCCTTCGCAACTCGATGATTCCGGTTGTCACCGTGATCGCCCTCGGCATTCCGCAGATTTTCGGCGGTGCGATCATTACCGAACAGGTATTCAAGGTGAACGGCATTGGCCAAATGCTGATAGGAGCCATCGAAGCCAACGACATCCCCACCGTCCAGACGTTAACCTTCATCTTTGCCGTGCTGATCGTGCTGTTCAACCTGATCGCCGACGTTCTTTATGGAATCCTCGACCCGAGGATCCGATATGAGTGACAGGGTTGACACCCCGCCGAAACCCGGCCCGGCCGGTCCCCTCACGGATCACCGGAACCAATGGCTCGATGTCTGGGACCAGTTCACGAAACACCGGGGCGCCCTGCTCGGTGCGGTCGTGTTCGCGGCAATTGTGCTGTCGGTATTCGCCGGACCCCTGTTCTGGTCGAAGGATGCCCAGTTCGTGCCTCCGGTCGTAGACATGATCAAGCTGCGCGACACCCGGCCGATATACACCGTCCTCTGGGATTCGTCCGCAAAGGTAAGCTGGCAGCACCCTCTTGGCACCGACAATATCGCCCGTGACTACCTGGCCCGTATGCTGGCGGGCGGTCAGGTATCGATATCCGTCGGCCTTGCGGCGATGGCGCTCTCGTTGCTGCTTGGGACGCTCATCGGCGTACTGGCGGGGTATTTCAAACGCCTGGACGGCCCGCTTATGCGATTCACCGACCTGTTTCTCGCCCTTCCGCTGCTTCCGCTTCTGTTGGTGGCGGTTCTGCTGTTTCGAGAGCCGCTCGCGGCGGCGCTAGGTCCAGAGGGCGGCGTGTTCATATTGGTGGTCGGTTTGGTCGGCGTCACGAGCTGGATGCAAACGGCGCGCATCGTTCGCGGTGACGTCCTTGCGCTGAAGGAGCGCGAATTCGTGATCGCGGCACGTTCGATCGGAACTCCTTCGCATCGCATTGTCCTGAGGCATGTACTGCCGAACGTGCTTTCGCCTATCATGGTCTCAGCGACGCTTGGCATCGCAAGCGCAATCATTACCGAGTCGGCGCTCAGTTTCCTTGGCTTTGGATTCCCGCCGGACTTCCCGACTTGGGGAAGGCTGCTGTTCGACAGCGTTGACCGAATGACGCTCTACCCTGAACGGGTGATCTGGCCGGGGCTTGCGATTTCGGTCACTGTCCTGAGCGTCAACTACATTGGCGACGGTCTCAGGGACGCACTCGATCCCCGTATCAGAGGCCGCTGAGGCGATACGGAAGCCATCTTCGCTCTCGGGAATCCGGGACCAGGCTTTCGGCGGCCGAAACATTGCCGGGGTGGCCGCAGCAAGCGGCAGGTTTCTCTCGTTATCAGCGGCGGGACTGTGAAAGGCTGACAGGCCTGCCGTGTCGTCAAATAGATCATTGAGGCAACCAACGGCGCGGCCGCAGCTGCCGCCCACCAGCCCCTGTCACATGCACCTCGGAAACCCGGTCGATATCAAGCCATGGCAGTTCCGATCCTTCCACTGTCTGTTCAGTGATTCAGCCTCGTCCCGAGTTGACGGGAAGCCATTTCCGCGCGCTTTAGGATTTCCTGCGTCAGGTGCTGACTGAGCCGGGCGAGTTTCGGTCAGGTATCGCTGGAATCTTCGCCGTAGATAAGCTCGTCCTGCAGACGGCGGAGTTCGACAATCCGGGAATCGCTCGGCAGCTCGACATTTTCTGACGTAATCAGCTCGCCCCGGCGAACTGACTTCGTCACCCTGCTGCCGACCAGCAGCCCAACTGGATGCGCCCGTTCGGCACGCGCCCGCGATGCCTCCATGGACCAGGCGCGGTAGGTGTATTCGCCGATTTGATCAAGCGTGTCGCCAGGCGCAAGATCCCTCTTGGCCACCGCGCAGACTTCGGCCACGGGATGGTACAGCGGAACCATGTCAGCCTTACCGTAGAGTACGGCGCGCGCGCAGGTCAACGGAACTTCAAGCGAGGTCAGATGATAAGGCCGGATGAAAGAGAAGTACGGCCCATCGCCCATCTTTAGGTCTTTCATGCGCTCCAGAACGCGCGGGTGTTCCGCCTCGACCACAACAAAAACGCCGGGCGCCAGACCTTTGCCGATCGAAAAGTCAACTCGGCCAATATCCGAAAGCACGCCGCCGTCCCGCTTCGGAACCAGGGTGGTCGCAAGTTCCTTCGGACCCGCCGCCGGACCATGCATTCCGTCGCAGTCCGGAATCAAGCCTGTGGCATTGGCGATCGCCGACATTTCCACCATAGTTTTCGATCCGTCCACGAATTCGGTGAGCAGGCGTGGATTCATATCCCGCATCTTCGCTTCGGCGACGTACGCGTCGGGCGTCGCATCGATGTTCAGCGGGTTGTTTTTGCCTTTGCCAGCGCAGACGATCCTATGTCCCATCGCGGATGCGAATTCGATCAATTCCAGGCACGCTGAAGGCTCGTCTCCCGCACCAAGCGAGTAGACTACGCCCAGCCGATCCGCCTGGCGCCGAAGGTAGGCGCCGATCGTGACGTCCGCCTCGACGTTCATCATCACCAGATGCTTGCCATGCTCCATTGCCTTCAGGCCGATGTCGGCACCCACGGCCGGAACTCCGGTCGCATCAACAATCACATCGATCAGGCCCGAGTCGAGAAGGATGTCAGCGTTGTCCGCCACCGCGGTTTTTCCGCGTTCGACGGCTGCATGCAGCGCGTCTGCGCCAGATACATCGATGCTGTGGCCCGATTCCCGCCTTGCGATTTCCACGGCCCGGTGGGCTGCGGCAGGATCCAGTTCAGATATGGCTGCAACCTCGACCCCATCCATCATTCCGGCGCGGGTCACGATGTCGGTTCCCATTTCTCCGGAACCAACGAGGCCGATTCGGACAGGCTGACCCGAATCGGCGCGGGCTGCGAGATCCTTGGCAAGCCCAGTAAGGGAAACGTTTGAAGTCATGTGCTCATTCTCTCCGCTGCCGAAGGATAAGGAGCAATCGGCAGCAATAAGGATGGGTGATATCACTGTAACCTAATGACAGCGATTTCCAAGCCCCACTTCCGTTCTGCGGTGCAACATCCTGCACTGCGGAATCTGCCAAGCTGATTCAGGAGCGTCCGAATCGGAGCTATCCGCACGTCGGATCCCGAAGCAGACCGCCTGTGTCGAGCCCAATACCGGTCATTCGCACAAGCTGTGGCGAACTCCCGCGTTCCGCCCTTCTTCAAAAGCCCCACTTCCACTCCGAAGCGCTTCGTTTCCAATAGGCTGAAACGGCGATTGAGCCGAGATTCCGGAAGCATTTCGTGGAGCCAAAAGCGATACCGCATGCATCGAACCTGTTTCCACACCTGTCGGATCCTCCATATGTCAGCTTCGATACGGGTGAATGCAGAGTTGCCGAAGCTAAGACTATTCGCCGCAGGCGCCGACGCACTCAGGATCCCTTGCAGCAGACTTGACCGCACAGATCCCTGCACCCTTCCGGCCGGCAGCCCATAAGGGGTGTGTCCGGATTTCTGCCGCTCAGGACGCCCGTTTCCAGATGAGCAGGTCGTTCGTTGGGCTGTTCAGCGAGCGGCGCCTTAGCGGCCTGATGCTGCTGGCGTTTTTGAGTAACGATCAGTGCGCCGCTGTGTCGGATTCAGGAAAGAGAACGAATCACTTCGCGGACCTCAGTTCGGAATCGTAGAGAAATCCGGACACACCCGCCCGCGAGCAAGAGTATCGGTTTGACTTTCCCTGAACGGTGCAAATAATATCGGGATTTGGCCAGTGTTGGCACCATGTGAACTGTCTAGTGCCGCACGCCTTTACAATGCTCGAACCGGGCAATCCCGGTCGCGCCTGAAAGTTGGGAAAACGTGGGCATACATGACCGAATCTGCTCCGCACAAGCATAAGGGATTGCCCCGGCAGCAGGGGCTCTACGACCCACGCAACGAGCACGACGCGTGCGGGATCGGTTTCGTGGCGAACATTGGGAACCGCAAGAGCCACGGGATCGTCGATCAGGGCCTGCAGATTCTCAAGAATCTTACCCATCGCGGTGCGGTGGGCGCCGACCCGTTGGCCGGCGACGGGGCGGGCATTCTCATTCAGACGCCGGATGCCCATCTACGCGCTGTCTGCGGCGACATCGGAATCAACATTCCTTCGCCCGGCGACTACGCCGTCGGAATGCTGTTCCTGCCGCGGGCCGAGGAACCTCGGGCGGAATGCACTCGTATCGTCGAGCAAATAGTAAAGTCGGAAAGACAGCACGTGATCGGTTGGCGCGACGTGCCGGTCGACAGTTCGGGGCTGGGCGAAAGCGTCGTTCCGACCGAACCCTTCGTTCGCCAGGTCATCATTGGCCGCGGCGACAACTGCGCCGACCAGGATGCGTTCGAGCGCAAGCTGTTCGTCATTCGCAAGCAGGCGGAACACAGGGTCGACGCGTTGGGCGAGGCTTGCGACGACTTCTACATCGCGTCCCTCTCGTCGCGCACGCTCATCTACAAGGGAATGCTGCTGGCGCAACAGGTAGGCGAATACTACCTGGATCTCCGCGACGAGAGAATGGTCTCCGCGCTCGCCTTGGTTCACCAGCGCTTCTCGACCAACACGTTTCCGTCGTGGCGGCTGGCCCACCCCTACCGGATGATCTGCCACAACGGCGAGATCAACACACTGCGCGGAAACATCAACTGGATGGCGGCACGCCGGCATCTCATGAAGTCGGAACTCCTGGGCGACGATCTCGACAAGCTGTGGCCACTGATCACTGAAGGCCAGTCGGACTCGGCGAGCTTCGATAACGCTTTGGAGCTGCTTGTACGGTCGGGTTATTCGCTGGCCCACGCGATGATGATGCTGATCCCGGAGGCTTGGACGGGCAATCCGTTGATGGACGAACGCCGCCGCGCGTTTTATGAATACCATGCAGCGCTGATGGAGCCGTGGGACGGTCCAGCCGCCGTGGCGTTTACCGACGGTCGCCAGATCGGCGCGACCCTGGACCGCAATGGGCTGCGGCCCGCGCGCTACGTCATAACGGAAGACGATCTGGTGGTGATGAGTTCAGAAGTCGGCGTCCTTCCGATCGACGAAAGCCGCATAGTCAAGAAGTGGCGCCTGCAGCCGGGCAAGATGTTGCTGATAGACCTGGAACAGGGCTGCATCGTCGACGATAACGACATCAAGGCGCAACTTTCCGCGGCCCAGCCCTATCAGGAATGGCTCGACCGCACCCAGATCGTGCTGGAGGATCTGCCAGCGACCAACGTCTCGATCGCACAGCCCGACCGGCTGACGCTCCTTGATCGCCAGCAGGCATTTGGCTACACTCAGGAAGACCTCAAGTTCCTGATGTCCCCGATGGCGCTCACCGGACAGGAAGCCGTCGGCTCGATGGGCACCGATACACCGATATCGGCGCTGTCGTCGCGACCCAAGCTGCTCTATTCTTATTTCAAGCAGATCTTTGCCCAGGTCACCAACCCGCCGATCGACCCGATCCGCGAGGAACTGGTGATGTCCCTCCTTTCCTTAATCGGCCCACGGCCCAACTTGCTTGGCATCCATGACACGACGCCGCAAAGGCGTCTCGAGGTGCGCCAACCCGTGCTGACGAACCAGGATCTTGAAAAGATCCGCTCGATCAGCGAAATCGCGGACAACGCGTTCAGGACCGTTACCCTTGATCTAACCTATCCCGCGGCTGACGGCGCCGAGGGCATGCGTGCCGCGCTTGATGCGGTTTGCGGCCAGGCGGAGGCGGCGTGTCAGGAAGGCTACAACATCCTGGTGCTCAGCGATCGGGCGATTGCCCGCGATCGCATCGCCATCCCGGCGTTGCTGGGCACCTCGGCGGTCCATCACCACTTGGTGAGAACAGGCCTTCGGAATTTCCTTGGCCTGGCTGTCGAGACCGGAGAGGCTCGCGAGGTACATCACTTCTGCGCCCTGGCCGGCTACGGCGCCGAGGCAATCAACCCCTATCTGGCATTCGAGTCCCTCGCGGCGCTGCGGGACGAGCTGCCGGAGGAGTTGAGCGACCGCGAACTCTTCAGACGCTACATCAAGGCGATCGACAAGGGCATCCTGAAGGTGATGTCCAAGATGGGCATTTCGACCTACCAGTCCTATTGCGGCGCGCAGATCTTCGACGCGGTTGGCCTCGACAAGGCCTTTGTCGAGCAGTATTTCACCGGCACGGCGAGCAACATCGGCGGGGTCGGGCTGCAAGAGATCGCGCGGGAAACCGTAGAACGCCACCAGCTCGCCTACGGCGATGCTCCGGTCTATCGCAACGCGCTCGATCCGGGCGGCGAATACGCCTACCGCCTGCGTGGCGAGGAGCATTGCTGGACCCCCGACACGGTCACCAACCTGCAACACGCCGTGCGCGGCGAACTGCCGGACCGGTATCGCGACTTCGCCAAGCAGGTGAACGACCAGGACCACCGGATGATGACTGTCCGGGGCCTTTTCGAATTGATCCCGGCGGAGACGCCTGTGCCCCTCGACGAGGTCGAGCCGGCATCTGAAATCGTCAAGCGGTTTTCGACCGGGGCGATGTCCTTCGGTTCGATCTCGCGCGAGGCGCATTCAACCCTGGCCGTCGCCATGAACAGGATCGGCGGCAAATCGAACACCGGCGAGGGCGGCGAGGAGCCGGACCGCTTCCCGCCCATGCCCAACGGCGATTCCATGCGTTCGTCCATCAAGCAGGTGGCCTCGGGCAGATTCGGCGTGACCACCGAATATCTCGTCAATTCCGACATGATGCAGATCAAGATGGCCCAAGGAGCCAAGCCCGGCGAGGGTGGCCAGCTGCCGGGGCACAAGGTGGACGCGGTCATCGCCAAGGTGCGGCATTCGACTCCCGGTGTCGGCCTGATCTCTCCGCCGCCGCATCACGACATCTACTCGATCGAAGATCTCGCCCAGCTGATCTACGACCTGAAGAACACCAATCCGGACGCACACGTCTCGGTGAAACTGGTATCCGAGGTCGGGGTTGGAACGGTAGCCGCAGGAGTCTCGAAGGCGCGTTCCGATCACGTGACCATTTCGGGGTTCGAAGGCGGCACCGGAGCCAGCCCGCTGACGTCGATCACGCACGCAGGATCGCCGTGGGAGATCGGGCTCGCCGAGACCCACCAGACGCTGGTGCTTAACCGGCTTCGCGGCCGCATCGCGGTCCAGGTCGACGGCGGTCTCCGGACCGGGCGCGACGTGGTCGTGGGCGCGCTGCTCGGCGCGGACGAGTTCGGCTTCTCGACCGCACCGCTGATCGCCGCAGGCTGCATCATGATGCGCAAATGCCATCTCAATACATGCCCGGTCGGGGTTGCGACGCAGGATCCGGAACTGCGCAGGAAGTTCACCGGTACGCCGGAGCACGTGATCAACTATTTCTTCTTCGTCGCCGAGGAAGTGCGTGAGATTATGGCGCGGCTCGGGATCGTCCGCTTCGCTGACATGGTCGGCGAGTCCCAGCATCTCAACCAGCGCGGCGCGATCGAGCATTACAAGGCGAAGGGCATCGACCTGTCGCGGATTCTTGCCAAGCCCCACGCCCTGCCAGGCGTGGCCACCCACAACAGCGAGCGCCAGAACCACCAACTGGAAAAAGTCCTTGACCGCCGGTTGATCGAATTGGCGCAGCCCGCGTTGACCAAGCGCCGGCCCGTCCGCCTGGAAATGCCGATCCGCAATATTGACCGCACGACCGGCGCGATGCTGTCGGGCGAAATCGCGAAGCGATTCGGCCATGCTGGCTTGCCCCAGGATACCGTCTGCGCAACGTTCCGGGGCACAGCCGGCCAGAGTTTCGGCGCGTTCCTCGCCAATGGCGTCTCCTTCGAGCTTATCGGGGAGGCCAACGACTATACCGGCAAGGGCTTGTCGGGAGGCCGTCTGGTGGTCTACCCGCCGACCGAGAGCGCACTCGTCCCAGAGGACAGCATCATCGTCGGGAACACCGTCCTCTACGGCGCGGTCTCCGGGGAATGCTATTTCCGCGGGGTTGCGGGCGAACGCTTCGCGGTACGCAATTCCGGCGCCATCGCAGTGGTCGAAGGCGTCGGCGACCACGGCTGCGAATACATGACGGGAGGCATCGTGGTGTGTCTCGGACACACCGGACGCAATTTCGCCGCCGGCATGAGCGGCGGCATCGCCTATGTCCTCGACGAGGAGGGCGATTTCGAGCGCCGCTGCAATCTTGCCATGGTCGAGCTTGCACCTGTAAAGGCTGAGGACGAGTCGCTTGAGCGCCTCGCGCATCAGGGCGGGGATCTCGAAGCCCACGGACTGGTAGACGTGATGCGGGACATGACCCGCTTCGACGGCGAACGCTTGAAGAGCCTCATCGAAAGGCACGTCCACTACACTGGCTCGGCACACGGCCAGCGGATTCTGAAGAACTGGGACTCGTGCTTGCCGCGATTCGTCAAGGTGATGCCCGTCGACTACTACCGCGCGCTGCGGGAGATGGAGCTCGCTCAGCCGGCCGGTCCCGTAGCGCTTCTGGCGGAGAGCGGCTGAGCAATGGGCAAGGTTACGGGCTTTCTCGAATTCGACAGGCACGAGCAGCGTTACGTGCCGGTCGCCGACCGCGTCCGCCACTTCAACGAGTTTCTTATACCGCTGGAGGAGAACACGCTGCGGCAGCAAGGCGCCCGCTGCATGGATTGCGGCATCCCGTTCTGCCATACGGGCTGCCCGGTCAACAACATCATCCCTGACTGGAACGACCTCGTGTACCGCAACCAGTGGCGGGAAGCGATCGAGGTGCTGCATTCGACCAACAACTTTCCCGAATTCACTGGCCGAATCTGCCCGGCGCCCTGTGAGGAAGCATGTACGCTGAACATCGACGACGCACCGGTGACCATCAAGTCAATCGAGTCCGCCATCGCCGATCGCGCTTGGCAGGAGGGGTGGGTGGCTCCCGACATTCCCGCCTCCAGGACTGGCAAGCGCGTGGCAATCGTCGGTTCGGGTCCGGCGGGGATGGCCTGCGCACAACAGCTGGCACGCGCCGGACATGACGTCACGGTGTTCGAGAAGAACGCCAAGCCGGGAGGGTTGCTCCGCTACGGCATTCCGGACTTCAAGATGGCCAAGGACATTGTTGACCGGCGGGTCAGCCAGATGGAGGCGGAAGGCGTGTCCTTCCGTACTGACACGCATATCGGGGTCGGTCTAGCGACGGGAGACCTCGTCCGGGACTACGACGCCGTGGTACTGGCGGGCGGGTCGGAGAAGGCGCGCGACCTGCCGGTTGAGGGACGGGATCTGCGCGGTGTCGAATTCGCGATGGACTTTCTGCCCCAGCAAAATCGTCGCATCAGTGGCGAGTCGCTCGGCGAGGTGGAGGAGATTTCCGCTGGCGGAAAGCATGTCGTCGTGATCGGTGGCGGCGATACCGGTTCGGATTGCATCGGGACTTCGTTCCGCCAAGGCGCGGTCTCGGTAACGCAACTCGAGATCATGCCCATGCCGCCGGAGAAGCCTGACAAGGCCACCACTTGGCCGCTGTGGCCACTGCGGCTGCGCACTTCCTCGTCACAGGCGGAAGGAGCAGGTCGCGACTGGAGCGTGGCGACCAAGCGCCTTTCGGGCGACGACGGGGCTGTCTCTACCCTCCACGCCGTCCGGCTGGACCAACGTATGCAGGAAGTCCCCGGAACCGAGTTCGAATTGAAAGCGGATCTCGTGCTGCTTGCCATGGGTTTCGTCCATCCAGTCCATGAGGGCATGTTGGACGAGATCGGAGTGGAACTGGACACACGAGGAAACGTCCTGGCCGATACTGACGTTTACGCCACCACACAGCCCCAGGTGTTCGCCGCGGGCGACATGCGCCGGGGTCAGTCGCTCGTGGTATGGGCCATCCGCGAGGGTCGGCAATGCGCCCGCGCCGTTGACGAATTCCTGAAAGGATCGTCGTCACTGCCACGATGAAGCGGGCCGGGTCCGCGACTATCTCCAGAAGCCGGAGTCCATGGTAGAACACGGTCGGCCAGTTTTGGACAAGGCGCCGCGTGCGCAGCGACAGGACGTGTCGAAGATCGGCGGAAGACCGGCTCCTCTGACTTGTGCTGAGGTTCGAAGGCCGCCAGACGCAAGTCAGGAATTCCCCTCCTTTGCGCAGCTGACAATCAGGGCCTTAATCGGCTCGAACAGATCCCTGAGGTGATCTGCATCCCTTGCTTCGCGCTTGATGTGCGTCAACACGCCCTTGAGAAGCACGGACAGACTCCCGAGCGCAACGCCATGCTGCCCGAGAGGACGTTCGTACGGAGCAAGCGCCAACCGGATCGCACTCTGGAATGTCTCCCTGATTACCCTTCTCCTATCCTCGGAAAGCCCGTCGGCTATTTCCAGTATTTCGTCCAGATGAGGAAGTCTTTGCATCGCCTCAAACGGGACTTCCGCCAAATGCGTGAAGAGAATGTCCAATCTGCCTGACAGGTCAATGACGTTCGTGCAGTCATGTTCGATGTCAGCCTTCGACTTGTCGGCATAGTGCACAAGCGCTGCGAAAATCAGGTCTTCCTTTCCGCCAAACGCGTTGTAGACGGTCTGGCGCGTCACACCCGATTTCGACGCGACTTCAGCCATGGAGGTCTTACCAACGCCGTAGTGGGCAAATAGGCCTAATGCCGCCGTCGCGATTTTTACGTCTCTATCGTTCATTTCGTTCATTTCTTCCGGTTAGACAAATCTTCCATGTTTGTCAAAATTTATTTGACATATGCACTCCTTAGGTCTAATCGTACAGAAGTTCCGGCGGCTGTTCGGCTGCCTGACTGAACAATGATAGCCGATTGGAGATCGCTGCACATGCCTACCAGTCTCAACATCAACGGCCAGACGCACACGGTCGATGTCCCTGACGGAACGCCGCTGCTTTGGGTCATTCGCGACGAGCTTGAACTCACCGGGACGAAGTTCGGGTGCGG
>JAJEAY010000081.1 GCA_022824145.1 Rhodobacter sp.
GAATGTCGGGCGGCGCTTTGCCTCGAAGATGCGCGCCACAGCTTCGCCATTCGTGGCATCCGCGCCGAGGCCATAGACGGTTTCCGTCGGAAACGCCACGAGCCCGCCTCCTTGCAGGACAGATGCGGCGCGGGCGAGTCCCGCGTCATCGGCGACGAGCATTTCGGTCCGCGGATCGCGCAATTCGGCACCTTTCTCCTTCAGGTCAGACAGTCTCGACATGGATCTGTGCGGACCTGGCAAGCGGGCGACGGACATCCCCGACATGGCTGACGGGTCTACAATGCGCGCGAAGAACTTCCGATTCGCCTTCGTTGATCACCATCCCCCAGCCGCGGCAAGCCGTCGAAATGCCGTGAAACGGCGTCACCCCGGGAGGGCCAAACCGGCCGCATGACCGTTCCCGTTCCACTTCGGCGATGGTGCGCAAGAGCGGAAAGGACGCGGATTCCGTCCATCTGGACGTACCGGCGTGACTTCCGCCTGCACGGGAACAATGCGACTCGAACCAATCGGTTTCTGGCATGGCTGCTCCTTTGGCCACGGCACGGTCCATGCGCCGTTCGCTTGCGCATCACGTGGGTCCGGGTCATATCGGGCGCACCGACGCCTGCCAAGCCAGCCTGGAGTACCTGACATGCCGTTTCGTGCGCCTGTACCGGAGTTCCGGTTCCTGTTCGAACACATAGTGGGCTTCGGCAAGGTCACTGCCACTCCGCGGTTTGCGGAGGCGGATGCCGCAACTGTTGAAGCGATTCTAGGCGAGGCCGGAAAACTCTGCGAAGAAGCACTGGCGCCGGTCCGCCGGAGCGGCGACCTCCACCCTGCCCGCCTCGAAAACGGCGTCGTGCGCACCTCTCCCGGGTTTGCGGATGCTTACCGCGCCATCGCCGAAGGCGGCTGGATCGCCGTCAGCGCCCGTCCCGAGCATGGCGGAATGGGCCTGCCATTGACCGTATCGACCGCCATAAATGACATGATGTCGGCATCATGCGTAGCGCTTCAGCTCAATCCGTTGATGACCCAAGGGCAGATCGAGGCTCTGGAGAACCACGCCAGCGCCATGATCAAGAACCTCTACCTGCCCAAGCTTGTCAGCGGTGAGTGGAGCGGCACGATGAACCTGACGGAACCGCAGGCTGGAAGCGACGTTGGCGCGCTTCGATCGAAGGCGGAACCTCTCGGAGACGGTTCCTATGCCATCACCGGACAGAAGATATTCATTTCGTGGGGCGACAGCGATTTTTCGGAGAATGTCTGCCATCTGGTACTTGCGCGGCTGCCTGACGCCTCTCCCGGCACCAAAGGACTCTCGCTGTTTCTGGTGCCAAAACTGATTCCGGATGACAGCGGCAAGCCGGGCGTGACGAATGCGGTCAAGGTTGTAAGCCTTGAGCACAAGATGGGTCTTCACGGGTCGCCCACTGCCGTGATGCAGTATGACGGCGCAACCGGCTGGATCGTCGGACCCGAGCATGGCGGCATGGCAGCGATGTTCACCATGATGAACAATGCGCGGCTCGGCGTCGGCGCGCAGGGAATCGGATGCGCGGAAGGTGCGTTCCAGCAGGCGCTTGAGCATGCGATGGAACGCAGGCAGGGTCGGTCGCCGGTTCCGGACGGCAATGGTACCATCATCGATCACGCCGACGTTCGAAGGATGCTGGCGACAATGAAAGCTGAGTTGTTCGCGGCCCGGTCCATCGCGCTCTCAACCGCGGTGGCGCTGGACATGGCAAACGCCACCGATGATCCCGGCTGGCAGGCGCAGGCCGCGCTGCTCACACCGATCGCGAAGGCCTATGGAACGGATACCGGAATCGCCGTGGCCGAACTGGGCATCCAGATCCATGGTGGAATGGGGTATATCGAAGAAACCGGCGCCGCCCAGTTCTACAGGGACGCGCGCGTCACAGCGATCTATGAAGGCACGAACGGAATCCAGTCGATCGATCTCGTAGGCCGGAAAATGATGGATGGCGGCGCAGCCGCGATCCGGCTGATCGAGGAGATTGTGACCGGTGCCGATATCGCTCAGCATACACTGCCTGAACTCGCCCGCTCCGTTAGAAACGCGGCGAAAACGCTGCGCGACACCACCGACTGGCTGGTGACACAGCCGCCAAATGACCGGTTCGCTGTTGCGGTGCCTTACCTGCGCGCCTTCGCGAGAGTACTGGGGGCACATTTTCATCTCCGGTCTGCGCTAGCGGATCCAGGCGGCGCCCGCGAGGCACACGCAAGGTTTTTTGTTGCGCGGCTTCTTCCTGAGCATATCGGGCTCTGCGCCCATGTGCGCGAAGGATCGGAAGGGGTTTACGCTCTCAGCCCGGAAGCGCTTGCGGCGTAATGGACCGCGCAGCCCCCCTTGCCTATCCCGTAGCTGAGCCTCCGGAAGCGGGTACCGCCGTGGAGTTGGCGGAAGGAGTCCTTTGGCTGCGCCTTCCGCTTCCCATGAAACTCGATCACGTCAACTGCTACGCTTTTCGCGACCCCGACGGCTGGACCATCGTGGACACTGGATTCGACAGCCGCCGCTGCCGAGCGGCATGGCAGGCCGCGCTTGGCGGACCTCTCAACGGAGTCCCGGTGCGCCGGGTGCTGGTAACGCATCACCATCCGGACCACATCGGCCTCGCCGGGTGGTTTCAGGCGGAGCATGGCGCCGAACTGCTGACGACCCGCACCGCATGGCTCATGGCGAGAATGCTGACTTTGGACGAACAGCCGTCGCCCGTTCCCGAAACACTGAATTTTTGGCGAAGTGCGGGAATGGCGCCGGAGCTGATTGAGAAACGCCGGACGGAACGTCCATTCAATTTCTCGGATGTCGTGGCACACCTGCCATTGGGATTCCGGAGGATCAGGGAAGGAGACTCAATTCGTCTTGGAGGGCGGGACTGGGACATTCGCATCGGCAACGGCCACGCCCCCGAGCACGCGACGCTTTGGTCCCGGGACGGAGAGCTGGTGATCGGCGGAGACCAGCTGCTGCCAACGATTTCGCCGAATCTCGGCGTCTATGCGACAGAACCGGACGCCGACCCGGTCGGTGAGTGGCTGGAAGCGTGCGAGCGTCTGCGTCCGCATGCGACTGAAAGTCAGCTCGTCCTGCCGGGACATAAGCTGCCGTTCACCGGCCTGCCAGAGCGTATGAGGCAGCTCATTGACAACCATCACGGTGCGCTTGGCCGGCTCATCGAACTCCTGAAGGATCCCCATATCGCCGTGGACTGTTTCGCGACACTGTTCATGCGGAAGATCGGCCCGGATGAGTACGGGCTGGCGCTGGTGGAGACTATGGCGCACCTGAACCACCTTCGGAAGCTTGGCAAGGCGGATCGGAAGCGTCGCGGCGACGGCGCGTGGCTGTGGCGACGGCAGTAGGTCCGCGACAGGCATGGCAGACATCAGCGATGAACTTTCAAGGCCGGCGCCGTGTGAAACCGGAGTGCGCCCAGGTTTGCGCTGCGCGCTGGAATCACGGCAGACTGCGCGGATTCGCCCCGTCTGGACCCGTGACAGCGAATTCCGAAGCAGATAGAAACCGAGAGACGGAAAACTGGAAGGTAAAGGTCAATGGCAGAGCATCAGCACGGTGAAATGGACATCTCCGCCCAAGAGTCGATGTTCTCGGGATTTGTCAGGTTCGTTGCGTGGACGACAGCGATTATCATTGTAACACTTATACTGCTTGCCATGATCAACGGCTGACACGCGCTATCCCTCAACCCGCTCGGACTTTCGGACTTCTGCGGTTGGGCCATAATATACCTGAAATGCCGATTGCGGGATCACAGAAGTTATCTTTCCCACGTCGCAAACAGAGTTCACCGACGATTTTGGAGCAATTGCCCCGACAGTCGGGTCGGCCAGCGGACCAGGATGCCAAGGATCACGACTCCGAAGTAGATCAGGCCAGCAACTGCCAGCAGAAGCCGCGTTTCCGCCTGGTCAAGTCGTCGCGCATTCCGGCCGTGTCAGCCCGAAAACGTTCCAGCGTTGCCGAAAGGTCAGCCTGCATGGTGTTCGTGTGCTCCTCCAAGACGGCTAACGGCTAATTGACGGGCAATCGTCCCTCAGCGGCACGCGAGCGACCGTTTCGAGGGTCGATCAGACCTGACTTCGGCGGAAAACGGGCGTCCGACCGAATGTCGGGAAACGACGACCGGCCCGCGAGGCTTACCGATCCGGCGCGAGACGTCGATGGCCGCGGCGGCGGCGACCAAGGCCTCCCAGCGCTCCGGGAACCGGCGGTCGGAGGCGGAGGAGCGCCCTTTTTCGGCCCGCGGCGGCGGCTTCGGCTCTCCTGCGTCCCGCTCGATGTTGATGGTCGTCTCGGCGGCGTGCACTCGGGTCCGGATCCGGTTTCCCACAGCCGTTCCACATCGGGCGCAACGCCGCCACACCAGCGATATCCGGTCACAGAGGCGCACACGGCCACAGGTGATTCGCCGCTGATGCCACTCTCAGCCCCTGTATCAGTTCAAGGAACCAGTGACGCGCCGACCCTGGGACAGCACGGGTTCAGACGTACGCGACGCTCACGATCTCATACCACTTCTCGCCGCCCGGCGTGCGCACCTCAACGCTGTCGCCCTCGTTCTTGCCGACCAGGGCCCGCGCAAGGGGTGATCTGAGATTCAGCCTGCCGGATCTGATATCTGCCTCAGGTTCGCCCACGATCTGGTACACGGTTTCCTCTTCGGTGTCCTCGTCCATGAGCCTGACGGTGGCTCCGAACCTGACTGTGGAACCCGACTGACCTGACGGGTCGATGATCTCGGCCTGCCCAAGGATGCCCTCGAGCTCCTTGATTCGGGCTTCAATGAATCCCTGCTTTTCTCGGGCCGCATGGTACTCGGCGTTCTCGGAGAGATCGCCGTGCTCCCTTGCCTCCGCAATGGCCTTGATGACCGCAGGACGATCCACAGACTTCAGCTGCCTGAGTTCGTCGCCCAACGCAGAGTGGCCCGCTTTGGTGAGAGGAATCTTGTTCATCTAAAACCATTCCATCGAGTGCGCCTTGCCCGTTAGCCTGACTCAGGCGGACAGCGGCGATTGTCAAGCTTCCACGGCAGGCGTCCGCAGGGTTCCCTGGATCCGCCAGCCTCCGGCCCGGAGCCGCGGACCATTGCATTGGACGTTCCCAAGCTGCGGGCTGCGGCCATTACCGTCCTAAGCCGCACCAGACGTCGCTTATGCGCTTTTCCACTTGATCGAACATCCCATCGAAGGAATCTGATCGATCGGTCCAGCACCGGTCTCAACGACAAGGCTCATCGCCTCGAACAGATCCCGGCGTGTTCCAGGCGATGCGGCATTCCGCCCGGAAGTGTCGAGCCGCCCTCGGTATTGAAGCTCAAGTTCCGCGTTGAAACCAAAGAAATCCGGCGTGCAGGCAGCGCCGTATGCGCGCGCGGTATCCTGCGATTCGTCATACAGGTACGGGAACCCAAAACCGTTCTCGCGCTCCACGCGGACCATGTTGTCAAAGCCGTCCTCGGGATACATCCCGGCATCGTTGGCCGATATGGCAGCTGTGCCTACACCGATGCGTTTCAGTTCGGCAGCATCCCGCACAATTCGGTCAAGCACCGATTTCACGTAGGGGCAATGGTTGCAGATGAACATAATCAGCGTGCCCTTCGCTCCGGCTATGTCGGAGAGCGCGTAGCTGTGTCCGTCGGTGGCGGGCAGGCGAAAGTCCGGCGCTTTCCAGCCAAAGTCGCAGACCGGGGGTGTTGCGGCCATCCTGAGTCTCCCAAGTATTACAGCGCCCGGACAGTCCGCTTTCGGCCAAACGGCCAAAACGACGTCAGGCAGGTCATTGTCTCCAGATCAGGCAGTCAGGCACAGACCCGGCAACCGACCGTCGAGGACAGGCCGCAACTATGCGCGTGATCGTCGTCCGAAGCAAGGCCCGCGCTAACGCGCTGTCGCCGCCGCAGGAATTGACGAAACTCGAAGCGTGATTCTGAATCGACTGCGTGCTACTGTCAGGGCATCAACCATCCAAGGGTTCGAAGTTTGGAGGAATTCCGCCATGCCGCAGATCTCACCAAGGCGCGTCATGCACATCATTGTCAGGTCGCGGGAACTGGACGTAAAGGTGGGGAGATGGGATCTGCCCGGAGATGCGGCGGATGCCGAAACCATCCTGGAGGCAAAGCGCGGAGACGCCACCGAATCGGAGCTCCGGGCATTCATCAGAAGACTCAACGAAGATGAGAAGGCCGAACTCGTCGCAATCATGTGGATCGGCCGCGAAACCTACGAACCTGAGGAATGGAAGGATGCCCTTGCGACGGCCCGGGCGGAAGCGACCACACCGACTGAAGACTACCTGCTCGGCGTGCCTCTGCTGTCGGACTACCTCGAAACAGGACTTGAACGGCTCGGAATCGACGTGTCCAACGCCGAGGAGGACTTCCTTTGACTCCGACCGGAAGGCGTGAATGGACAGAAGATGGCGCGATTCGTTTTCCGATGGATCAAGCGCCGGCTTCCCAGTTGAGTCCATTCAATGGCTGACCGGGAACATCCAAGGCACCGTGCGTCATTCATCGGGCTGCCGCATGATCATTGCGCCCGAGTGACATGAATGCCACCAAGCGACCAACCCTGCGATCATTAAGGAAGTGCCCCGATCATGACCGGAAACCTAGCGAGCAGCATCAGCCGTGTGCCCATCCCTTACGACACGGACCAAGCTAACGACATTCTGTCCGCGCTTCCGGGTCCGCTGGCAACAGGATCTCTTGGTGACCTCGCTCGCGGCGTGGCGGGATCCAGCCCCTTTCTCGCACAGCTGCTTCAGCGGCATGGAGCCTGGCTCGCGGATGAATCCGCCGAACCAATGAGCGAAGTGCTGGAGCGCATCCTGTCGGAAGCCGAAGAGGCAAGTGCCGGAACCGACTGGCGCGGTCTGCTCTCGACGCTGCGCCACGCGAAAGCGCGTGCCGCTCTCTACATCGCGCTGGCCGATCTCGGCGGGGCACTTGAATTCAGCAGGATTGTCCAGGCGCTTACCGGACTCGCCGACGGCCTCACCGGAACGGCCCTGCGCTGGCTCGTCGCCGATGAAATAGCAAGAGGCCGGATGCCGGGAATGAGTCAGCGGGACATACCCGATGGCGCAGGAATTTTTGTCCTGGGCATGGGCAAACTGGGTGCGCGCGAGCTGAACTATTCGTCAGACATCGATCTCATTTGCCTGTTCGACCAGGACCGCTTCAGCCAGGAAGACCTGTACGAAGCCCGGGCACGATGCATCCATGTGATTCGCAGGCTCGTGAAGGCCCTGTCCGAGCGGACTTCCGATGGTTACGTATTCCGAACCGATCTGCGGCTGCGGCCCACCCCTTCGACCACTCAGCCCTGCATGTCAATGGAGGCGGCCGAACGGTATTATGAATCCTCCGGCCGGACATGGGAGCGCGCCGCGCACATCAAGGCGCGGCCGATTGCCGGCGATCTCGCAGCTGGAAGCGCCTACCTGCGCCGCATCTCACCTTTCATATGGCGCCGTTCCCTTGATTTCGCGGCGATCGAGGACATCGAGGACGTATTGCGGAAGATCCGCGTTAAAAAAGGCCATTTCACGCCCGCCGCCGTTCCCGGCTGCGACATAAAGCTCAGCCCAGGAGGCATACGCGAAATCGAGTTCTTTGCGCAGACAAGGCAGCTCATCATGGGCGGACGGCTGCCGGTCCTGCGCGACTCCACAACGCTTGGCACCCTCGCGGCGCTGCGCGATGAAGGCGTCATCAAGGCCGAGATGTGCGCCTCGCTTTCGGAAGCCTATCTGGCCCATAGAACCGTCGAGCACCGGCTACAGATGGTCGGCGACAACCAGACCCACACCATTCCCGAGAAATCCGAAGCCCGCGCACGGGTCGCGGCGCTCGATGGATGGTCGGACCACAGGGCCTGGGAAGACGCGATCGCCAAGCGTCTGGCCACAGTGCATGAGGTAACCGAGAGCTTCTTCGATGCTGGTGCACGGGAGCGAATCGGGCCAACTGCGGTTCAGCTCGACGAGGAAAACATCGCCGCGCTGGGCTTCGCGGAGCCGCAGGAAGTTTGCCGAACCCTTCACAGATGGCGTTCGGGCACCATTACCGCCACTGCGACCGAACGCGCGCTGCGGCTCTACACATCGCTTGAGCCGGATCTCATCAGGCTTCTCGGCCGCGCGGACAGCCCGGACAGCGCCATCGCCGAATTTGACCGTTTCCTTTCCGGACTTCCGTCAGGCGTACAGGTGTTCTCGCTGTTCAGGGCCAACCGTCACCTCCTTGAACTGGTCATTGACATCTTCTCAACGGCGCCGCGCCTAGCCAACCATCTGGGGCGCCGCCCACAGACGCTTGATGCACTGCTTTCCGAAGAGTTTTTTGAGGAACTGCCGTCCTTGGAATGGCTTGAGGCCGACCTGCACATAAGGATCGGCGACACAACCGACTACGAGCGTGTCCTCGACATCACGCGGGTCTGGGCGCGGGAAGTGAATTTCCGTATCGGCGTCCAGATGCTGCTGGGAATGGCAGACGAGACAGCTGCCGGCAATGCGTTCTCAAATGTCGCGGAGGCGGTTCTGAGCGGACTTCTTCCATTCGTGATCGAGCAGTTCTCCACAAGATACGGCCCGCCACCCGGCCGCGGCATCGCGGTCGTCGCCCTGGGAAAGTTCGGCACACGGGAGATGACGGCCAGATCGGACCTTGACCTGATTACGGTCTATGACGCCGGCGACAGCACGCACTCGGCAGGTCCGCGCCCGCTTGCGCCGTCCACCTATTTCGCGCGCCTCACCCAATCGCTGGTCACGGCCCTCACCGCCGTCACGTCGGAAGGGCGCCTCTATACCGTCGACATGCGCCTGCGCCCGTCCGGACGACAGGGACCGGTCGCCGTTTCACTCGCGGCATTTGAGGAATACCAGACCAGGCAGGCCTGGGTCTGGGAACATCTCGCACTTTCGCGCGGCCGTGCGGTAGCCGGCCAGCCGGACCTTGCCGCAGATGCGGCCAACGTGATCGGTTCGGCCCTTTCCGGGCGCAGGGGCGATCCACGGGTTATCGAGGAAGCGCGCGGGATGCGGTCCCGGTTGCTGGAAGCGCACCGCAGCGACCGCACCGACCCTTGGTCCCTGAAGCACACAGGTGGTGGGTTGATGGAAATCGAATTCCTGACCCAGACAGGCGGCCTTCTCCACGGACTTGGGCCAGGCCGCACGGCGCGGGACTCACTCGTTCCGCTGGCTGAGGCAGGATGGATCGGATCCGAAGAAGCGGATGATCTCACCAAGGCACTCAAGCTGCAGACCCACCTGCTTCAGATCGACTGCGTCGCACAGGAGCGTCCCTTCGATCCGGAGACCGCTGGCGCAAGGCTCTGCCGGGCCATGGCGAAACTTACCGGCAACGAGGATTTCGAATCGGTGGCCCGGTCACTCCGAACCAGTCAGGCCAAAGCCGCGGCGGTCTGCGAGCGCGTGTTTGACAGCAGTTAGAACCGACGTATTCGGTTGTCGGTGACAATCCGGTGCTGCTCGATTCATCGTTGCAATGAACCTGTTCCATTTCTATGGAAATCGGTTATCTTTGGGCAGATTGGTCCCGCGCCAAGGGGCAGTTTTGGAGAAACCGCTATGGATGCTAAAATATCAAAGGTCGGAAATGTGCTTGTCGCCGAAATCGAAGGGCGCATTGATGGTGTAACCGCACGCGAATTCGAGGACGCCGTTACATCCGCAATCCCTGACGGAGGAAGTCCGGTGGTCTGCGACCTCTCTTCCGTTTCCTACGTAAGCAGCGCAGGCCTAAGGTCGATTCTGGTAATCGCGAAACGCCTCTCGAAAGCCGATGCGTCTTTCTCTATCTGCGGACTCAGCGGATCGGTTGCCGAAGTGTTCCGGGTGTCCGGTTTCGACAAGATAATCAAGGCACACGCCAGCCGTGAGGATGCCCTGGCAGACGCGAAGGGCTGATTCGGGGAATTTATCAAATGGCTGAAACGCAGCGTCTTCGAATCGGCAGCAGCGTCGGGAATCTTCCAGAGGTTGTTTCGTGGATAGAAGGGTTCAGTGCGGCATATCCGCCAGCCTCGGCTTTCGAGCACAAGCTGCAGCTCGTGGCCGAGGAACTGCTGATGAACACGATCATGCACGGGTATGGCAAGGAACGCTCAAACGCTTCGATCTGGCTGACCTTGCATCCACAGCCCGAAGGCGTGGCGTTCATCATCGAGGATGAGGCGCCTCCTTTCGATCCGCTCAAGGAGGGGCCTCCCCCGGACACCAACGCCGCTCTCGGCGACCGTCCGATCGGCGGCCTTGGCGTGATGCTGGTGCGGGAAATGACCGACCATGCATCCTACAGCCGGGACAGGTACAACCGGCTCACTCTGGTGTTCGGCCCGGGCCCGCTTCCCGACGGACGGACAGACGGCAAAAGGGACGGGAACCGGCCTGCAACGGGATTCCCGGTCAGGCCGCGCGGACTGACTCTGCGAATTCTCGCCATCCTGCTGTTTCTTCCGGTCGCGGGCCTGATCGCGGCAGGTGCGCTGAACTACCTGAAATTCGAACGCATCCTGACCGAAACCGCTGCCGCGCGCTACGACCCGGTCCTGCGCGAACTCGTCCGCGCGATCAATGACAGTCTCCAGGAAGGCCTGACACTCGCGTCCACCAAAACAACAGAAAACCTGATCGAGCGCTCCGTGACCCAGTTCGAAGGAGCGTTTGACCTGGTCGTGCACGACATCGACGGCACAGCGCTGTTCAGCACGCTCGGTGATGACGGAAACAATGCCGGCACGGACTCCGCCAGCCCCCCGCCACCCGGGGAAATACATCATGAGTCCAGTGGACTGGACCGATTCACCGGTCGGATGACGATTCTGCAGGACGGTGTGCCGGTTGGCGTACTTTCCCTTTCGCACGACGCAACCGGAGCAAAGGACGCTTTGCCGGACCTCACCATGCAGCTCCAGCGCGCGGGCGCGGTTGCGGTATTTCCCGTCATTCCCCTGCTGATCATTGCCACCCTGATCATCTTCGGTCGAATCGAGGCACGGTTCCACAACCGCACACTCGCGATCGAACGCGCAGCGCAGCCTGACAGCCCCGATCCCGGAGCGACCGACCCGCTTGTCCAGGCGGTCTGGCGGGTATCCTGGCCCTCCGCGGCGCCGGGCCGGTCCACATAATGGCTGGACCACGCTCCATCCTTCTTTTGACGCTCCTGGGGCTGCTCGTCCTGCCATTCCTGCTGTTCGGGTATCTGTCAGTAAGGATTTTCGAGACGCACCTTCTGCCTGAAGTCGAGACCCAGACCATCACCGCCGCCGCAGGCGTGCAGCGGCGCGTCGACCATGCAGCGACGGTGTTTGGCGGCCTTCACACGCTGCGCGGCGTCAAACCGGTACTTGAAAACGCCCGGTCTTCGGCTCCGGGAATGAGTTTCCTCGCCCTGACAGACACCGAAGGCACGATCCGGAACATCTCCGCAGACGATTCCGAGGCGGCCCGCATGGCGCTTGCATCGATGTCCGAACCCGCATCACCGGAGCTGACTGACCGTCTTTCAGACAGCTGGCAGGAGATCATGGGCATTCCGCTGGCAAGCCCGGTCACAGTCGCCAACCGGCAGGGAGGAGGGCAATTGCTGGTCACCGCCCTTCCGATAGGCGGTGACGGAGACGGAACCATCGGAACCCTTTATGCGGGCTTCGACATAGGGATGCTCGATGCGCTCAAGCGGGACATATGGATCGACACAGCCGTGGTCGTATTCGCGATCATCCTGCTGGCGGTGGAGCTTCTGATCCTGATGTTTGCCGTTCACATACTGCGCCCGGCCTGGATTGTCGAATTCCTTTCAGTCCGGATGACAGCGCAGGATCTTCGTTTTTCCTTCCGCGCGCGCGGCGCTCAAGTCGTCCGGGCGCTGATCCGGCAGATAGACCGAATCGTCAGCCGCGCCGCATCCGAACTGGGTTCCCGAACCTCGAGTGGACTGCGGCTTCCAGGTACCGGAGGGCCGCGGGAGCTGCGGGTACCGGCGGTCAGCCATGTCCGCCTTCCGCTGTTCCTGTTCTTCCTTTCCGAGGCGATGCTGCGCCCGATTCTACCGCAGTTTCTGGGCCAGTTCGCACCGGCGGACAGCGATCCCGATTTCCAGGTTGGCCTGGTCATGGCGAGCTTTATGGCAACATCCCTGGTGGCCGTACTTTTGGGCTCTATACTCAGCGAACGGACGGGCCCGCGCGGAATTTTTCTGCTTGGAACTCTGTTTGCGGGCGCCGGTATGGCGGGCCACATCGTCGCCGACGGTTTCGCTACGATCATACTGGCCCGGGCGCTGACAGGTTTCGGTTACGGTCTGGTCTACGCCGCGGCCCAGGTCCACATAGTCAACCATGCCGACCCCAGACGCCGCAGCACCGGATTCTCGCTGTTCCTTGCGGTTGTAGTGGCGGCTGAGATCAGCGGTCCGGCGATCGGCGGCATCCTGGCCGACAGAATCGGAGCGTCACTGGTTCTGTCCGGAGCGCTCGTCTCAATCGGAATTTCGGCACTCGCATGTCTTTTCCTGATCTCAAAGTTTCCGCCTGACCTGACAAATCCCTTCGTAACACCGGACGCCAGTTCGTCCAAGACATCGGCGGGTTCGCTTTCAGAAGGATTCGGGCGCAGCGTTTCGGATTGGACGCTTGATCAAGCCGCAGTCATGAAGGACATCCTGAGCAACCCTCGGTTCTTTGCCATGATCGCCTGTTTCGCCATTCCCGCGAAGGCGTTGCTTACAGGAGGTCTCTTCCTCCTGGTTCCGCTTACGGCGCTCAGCATCGGCGGCGCGGCTGAGAGCGCCCGGGTTCTGATGGGATATGGCATCGCGATCCTGATTCTTGCGCCTTTGCTGTCGCCGCTTGCGGACCGCTGGCAGGGATTCGGCAAATGGGTGGCGGTCGGCGGCATGATCGCCGGCGCCGGATTCGCGCTTCCCCATGCCTGGAACGTACTCGTCGGGGAAGGGTTGACGGCTCTGTTCGCGGCGACTCTGCTGTTTGGAGTCGGCCAGACCCTGTCCATTCCCACGCAGATCAGTTTCCTCATGCGGGTGGCCGAAGTGCAGGTCAAATATTCGGGATCCGGGACCGTGCTTGGAGTGTTCCGGTTTCTGGAACGGCTTGGATCTCTGGCGGGACCGCTGATTGCCGGCGCCCTTCTGCTCGCCTTCCCTCCGGACATAGCGTTGATGTGGATGGGGCTGGGAGCGCTGCTGCTTTCCGCTGGTGGCCTGAGCTGGTTCCTTGCGTTTGGGGAGAGGGACGAAGAGGAGGCGATCCATGGCCTGCTTGTCGAAACGTGAACTTCTGAAAGGATCCCTGTGTGCGGGCCTAGCGGCCGGATTCGGCCAGCCAGTCGGCGCGGATGAACCTAAATCGGTGTTCATGGTTCTGTGGCGGGGCGAGACGGAGGTGGAAGCTGGCTTCCGCGCGCATTTCGAGGAAACCGGGCTGCCGCTGGACATAACCGTGACGTCACTTGACCGGGATCCCGGCCGCCTCCCGGAAATCCTTGCGGACATCGACAGAGCCGCACCGGATCTTGTCTACACCTGGGGAACGACCGTGACGCTTGGAATTGCCGGTCGCGACCCGGAACTGGCGGATTCGCCCGAGGACTATCCACCAAGGATCTCTGGTACCCCGATCGTATTCACCATGGTCTCCCAACCGGTGAAATCACGGATCATCCGCTCGTTCGGCGAGTCGGGCCGCAACCTGTCCGGCGTGAGTCACATCGTGCCGCTTGAAACGCAGTTCCGAGCGATGCAGGCCTATATGCCGATCGACCGGATTGCCGTGATCTATACACCCACCGAACCGAACTCGGTGCTTGTTGTCGAGCAGCTGATCAACCTAGGCCGCCGCCTGAACATCAGAATCGATGACTTTCCGGTTCCTCTCGATGCGGACGGCCATCCGGATCCCGATTCGCTTCCTGACCTCGTCGCAGCCGCCGCGGCGACTGGACCCCAGTTCCTCTATCTCGGTCCGGACAGTTTCATCGGCCAGTATGCCCGTCAGGTCACAAGGCTGGCGAATGCCCGGCGCCTGCCGTCATTCGCCTCAACGGAAGTCATGCTTGCGTCATCCGACGCGCTCTTCGGACTCGTCGCGCCTTACGAAAAGGTCGGCCGGTTCACCGCCTCGAAAGTGGAGCGCATACTGTTCGGAAACGAATCCGCAGGAACTGTTCCCGTTGAGGTGCTTCCGGAGTTTTCCTACCAGATCCGGGCGGACGTGGCACGGGAACTTGAAATCTATCCGAGTCTCTCCCTGCTCGACTATGCGGAGGTCATCGACCAATGACAGCAGCGTCATCCAAATTGGACGCATCCGCACCCACCGGGGATGAATCGAACGAAGCCCGGTTCCAACGCACGGCCCGTGCGGTACTGAACAGCCGGTCCCAGTCCGACGGCGGCGAAGTCCAGCTAAGGCTGGCCAGCACGGATGACCTGTCCGCGCTTCGCGTTCTGAACGAGAATGCGATCATGGATCTGGGACGGAACGGACTTTTCATGCCGATGCCGGAGAGTTTCCTGACAGCAATGGTTCGAGACGGCATAATCCTGGTACCTGACCGGGATGGGAAGCCGCTGGGATACAGCATCGCGGTGCCGTCGGGCCGCCATCAGCCCGCATTCATTCCGGAAGCGCATTCCGGCGGGACCGGCCTGCTGTTCGGCACTGCGCTTGATCCAGCTTTGCGTGGACAGGGCTGGCATCCGAGACTGATTGCGATTCGAAAGAGGATGTTCGGGGACGCTGGGTTCTCCGCAGTTCAGGCAACGGCATCGCCATTCAATACGGTTTCACTGGCAAACCTGATTAATTCGGGATTTCATGTATCAGGCCTGAAGACTCTTCTTGACGGGCATCCCCGCTTCCTCCTCCAGCACGAACTACGGCGGCAGCGTAAACCGACTGAGGCCCTGCGCAGCGTCGTGCTGCCACAGACTGGGGATCTGTCGGAGCACGAAGCTCTCCTAGCGGACGGATTCATCGCAACCGGACTCATAAAGGGCCAGCCTTGCGCACTGCTCTACACCGAAGGAACGGACGGGCACTCCGGAGGGACTGATCCGTGACTCAAAGCAATGACGTCCATCGGCCCGGCAAAGGACCCGGCAAAGGACCAAGCCTTCAGCGAAGCGTCGCTCTGACGGCCGTTGCGGCGCTCGTCGCGATTTCCGCGATATTCATCGCCTATGCGGAGATCCGCGGCGCCTCGCTTACACGCCGCCATGCCGAGGCGTCAGTGGGTGTGCAGGCGGACCTGGTTAACACGATGCTCGACCTGCGTCACGAGCGGCTTGGGGCGATTGCCCGGCAAATTGCGGTGGATCCTGTGGTGGATGCGGCTCTACTGACAGGGTATGTCTCAGCGGAAGCGGAAGAAGTGCTGAGGATTGTCCGGGAGAGGTATTCCGAGCGTCCAAACTTGCTTCTGGTCGCATGGGCGGGCCAGGTCATCGCAAGCGCTGGCAACGGAGCCACCGAATTCGTTCCTGCAGTTCACCGGCAGACGGTACGGAATGTTCCGCAGACCCAGCTATTGACCGATAGCAATGGCTCACCGGTTCTGGCCCATCGCGCTCCGGTGCGGCGGGGGGACATTACGGTCGGCGCGGTCTGGGCAGTGATTCCTATCGCGGACACCATAGACGAGATCTTTCCCAGACTGGCAGGATTGGCATATCAAAACGCCGAGGGGGACTTCCGCAGCCTGTTCGGCACGGTGCCTGAAACTGGCGTCATTGCAGGTGGCGACATCATGCGGGCGCACAGTTTGACACTGCCGGACAACGACGGACGCCGTCTTGACGCAACCGTGCTGCCACTCCATTTCGGGACAGCAGAGGCGATCGGCGAGCTGGTTCTGCTCCGGGACATTTCCGATGCGCTGCGACGCGAAGAGCTGTTTACCATGCTGGCCTTCACCGCGGTTCTGGCAATCATGCTCATGTCCCTCGGCCTGCTTCTGCAGCAGCTAAGGATTGGATTCCGCCCTCTGGGCGCAGTCGTTGAACTGCTCGGCGCAATGTCCAGCGGCGAGACCAGGATGCGTATCAGCGGCTTTGGCCAGGATCAGGAGCCGACAGACGGAGGACATTCCGCGAAATCGACTTCCGGGGTTAAGTCAGGCCGTGAAATCGACACCCTGCTTCGTGCGGTTGACAGTTTCCGGTCTAGCCTCGACGCCCGCAATGCGCTGATTGCGGTCACGGAGCAGCTTGAGAACGCCCGACGGATCCAGCAGTCTCTGCTGCCAGCGACATTCAGCCTGCATCCAGATCTTGATATCCACGGGCGCATGCGTCCCGCCCTAGAGGTCGCCGGAGACTTCTTTGATATGTTCCTCCTGAGCGACGGGCGGGTCGCGGTGCTGATCGCGGACGTGTCCGGCAAGGGGATGGCTCCGGCGCTGTTCGCAGCCCAGGCCAGCGCATTGCTTCGGGCCCAGTGCCAGCAGTCTGACGAACCGGCCAAGGTGATCGAAGCTGCGAACAATGCGCTCTGCGAGCGCAATCCGGAAGACATGTTCCTGACCGCGATCCTTGCGGTAATCACACCGGAAACGGGCCAGGTGACCTTCGTGAACGCCGGCCACTGCCCGCCGATGATCGCGGATCCCGACGGAAACATACGTCTGGTGACAACCGATCCGGATATGGTTCTTGGCGTACTTCCGGATCTGGAATGGACACCGCATCAACTTGAACTTGGACTGGGCGAACGGCTGCTGTTCTACAGCGACGGGCTCGACGAGGCTCAGACCGCAGACGGAGGGATGCTCGGGACCGAAGGCGCCGTTAGGATGTTCAAGGAGTCATGCGCCCTAAGCAGAAGTCTCTCAAGCAAGCGCCTATGCGACCTGATGATTGATCAGATCGACAGTTTTGCGGCAGGCGCTCCCCAAGCCGACGATATTTCGATTCTCGTGCTGCACCGTCCGGTTGCCGGGAACGAAGATGTTCCAAGCTCCGGTTCCTGACCTGAGACACAGCCAGAAGCGGTTTGCAGGGGATTGTCCCGATCTCGCATCAGGAATTCCGTAGAATTCAGCCATCACGTTGGCGCTTTCACCAGCTGCGACGGCTCGTTGCCGTCAGGTCTGGAATCAAAAGGACTGCACTGACCTTCGGGAATTACGCACCGCCGTCCCTATGGTTGCCCGATCATCCGCGACGACGACCAGACATTACCGGGAACAGCATCTTCAAGGTGATCACAAAGTCATGGCTTCGACGTTCTGCTCGGCTCGGCAGATGTGCTGCCTTCGAGAATTGAGCCCGCGCCGATCACTGCCACCGCGCATTTCAGGTATGATGACCAAAACCGAAAGCAGTTGCCGGTAACAGAATCGCAAGCAGTCTGGCGATGCCAAATTCGACCGATGGCAGGATGAATTTTACAATTCCATGCATTTTCCGACCTCGCTATTGGCTCTTGAATGCCTCAGCTATGGCTGCGATGTCGTGCTGTTGAGTGTTCCTGCCTGCAGACTGGAACGTGGTGGGCTCTGCCGATACCGGCAGAATCGCCATGGACACACTCTTTGCGTCCTCGACCTGACCAAGGAAAGGGAAGGCAGCGGTAAACCCTGTCCCAACGCCGAACCGCAGCGGTGGCATGGGCTTCAGTGCCTGCTTGGCCAGTTGGACAAATGCCGCAGACTGGCGCTTGCGGCAATCGTCGGCGAATCACTGGAGACATCCACTAAGGCGGGACATGTCCAGCAGGCCCCCATGCGGCGGCCGATGCAGGTAAATCCTGGATCAGAACGGGAAATTCGTACGAAATATACCGAATCTGGCCGAATCTGCCCCTGATCAAGAACATTAACGCTTCGATCTGGCAGCAGGGCTTGAACATGCGTTCGTTTCCGGCTCTTATTCATTCATGGCTGACGAATCCAAAACAGCTCTGTCAGGAGGTCCCGTGCTGACCTTCGCTGAAGAGATCATGCTTCTGCTTCTCGAGGACGAGAGCGGAAGGTTCGTTTTTGTCCCAGAGCATTCCGTGAGCTGCGTGCTTTCCGGGGCGGTGCTGATGGATCTCGCTCTGCTCGGCAAGATCGACACAGATCTGAAAAAGCTGACGGTCATTGATCCCAGCCCTACAGGCAATGACCTGCTTGATCCAACGCTTCAACGACTTGTCGAAGCCGATGAACAGCATGACGCCCGTTATTGGGTCGAATTCTGCCAGCGGGATTCGATGACCATCCGGCAGCGGGCGCTGGACCGTCTTTGCGAAGCCGGGATCCTGGAGCGTGAGGATAACCGGTTTCTCTGGGTATTCAGATCCCGTCGCTATCCAATCCGGGATGGCAAGGTCGAGCGGGAGGTCAAGCTCCGCATCATGTCGATCCTGTTCAGCGAGGAGATCCCCGACCCGCATGACATCGCAATTGTGGGCCTCGTGGATGCCTGCGGAATATTCAGGCACCTTCTGTCCCAGCGCGAACACAACGGCGCATCCGAACGGATAGCCCAGATCCGGAGAATGGACCTCATCGGCCAGGCCGTGACCACGGCAGTACGGGAGATCGAACTCCAGCTGGCACAGGCGATGGCAGTCGCTCCGATGTAAACCCGCGGTCTCCCGGCTCTAACGTCTCCCAGCCAGGTTTGGCCTTTATGCCTTCCGTTCCCATCGGTCGTCCGTAGAACCGGATCCCGCCCGCTCCTTGCAATGCGCCACGGACAGACAGGTCCGTCAACGCCCTTCTCAAATAATCGGCTACGTCAGCGCCAGACGGCCGACCTCGATCTGCCGGTTCGCCGCATGATCTTCACAAGGCTGCGACCGAGCCGAAGTTCCAGTCGATGTTACCTGCCACGCCTGCATCTGCCTTGATCCGCGGGTTATGCACAATGCCTCCGTTACGCCTGCGCTCTCTGTCCGGAAACCTGATGTCCGGCCGTTCCGGTTTTCTTTCCATCAGGCTAGCTTCCACAGTCATCGTCGGCATGAGGGCGACAAGGTGGCGGCAAAACGTAAATATGGAGACTTCCATTCCGCGTTAACGACCTGAACTCAGTTACCGAAACCAGCCTGTTGCAGCAGCCAAATGCCACGGATGTGCGTCGGCCCAACCTTGTAAGTCGACGCAGCAACCGGAATCCCGAGTGTCTTTACCCCGTCAGCGGCATCGTCGCTCCACTTCAACCGTCTTCCCACTTGCGGCGATGCGCCGAAGCACAGCGCGTTGAGCACCGATATGCGGCAGCGGCACCTTATAAGACGCCCTGACTGCCGCACGGACGTGAAATGCAATCCCGGTCTCCGCTGTTCAAACGAGCAAATGACGCCGATAACACTGGCGCAGATCCGGCTCGCAACGACTGGACCGTCAGATTGTCAGATTAGCATCGAAATCGTCAATACTGTCGGGGTTTGAATTCAAATACGACGATTTTCCGTTGAAATCTGGTTTTAACACGATTTTTTCCTGTCGGGAACGGGAGTCTGACGATGATCTACAAGATCGAAATTGAGAACTTTCACTCCATTCGCGACCCGCAAGTCGTCGATCTCCGGGTTCACGCGAGCGCACCACACGACAGCGATCGCCTAACAAGGTGCTGGCGAGAGTCAGCCGAACGCAGGCCGAAAGTCGTTGCGGTCTACGGTGCCAATGGCTCAGGCAAATCCAACTTGCTTCGCGTCCTTTCGTTTGCGGCTTGGTTCGTCGCGCATAGCTTCGTCGCGCATAGCTTCGTTAGCAAACCCGGAAGTGGAATTCCCCATCATCCCTTCAACGACTAAGGATCGCTCAGGCCTCCGACCCGGCTAAAATTCTGGCTGTCAGGACCAAACAACCCGAGCGCAATCGGTCAGGATGGATC